>NZ_WTYF01000004.1:655248-982872 GCF_009827315.1 Qipengyuania gaetbuli | reverse complement strand
GAGCGCCAGTTTGGGCACCGCGTTGCGCAGGTCCTCGCGCTCTTCCATCGTCCAGTGCTTGACGAGGTCCCACGCCGCGTCGAGCGCGCCCTGGTCGTAGAGCAGGCCGACCCAGAAGGCGGGCAGGGCACAGATCCGGCTCCACGGGCCGCCATCCGCGCCCCGCATTTCAAGGAAACTCTTCAGGCGCACTTCGGGGAAGGCGGTCGAAAGGTGGTCCCACCAGTCGCTCTCTGTCGGCTTCTCGCCGGGCAGGACGGAGAGATTACCATCGAGGAAATCGCGGAAGCTGAGGCCGGCGGCATCGATGTATTTCCCTTCGCGGAAGACGAAATACATCGGCACGTCGAGCATATAGTCGACATAGCGTTCGTAGCCGAAGCCGTCCTCGAACACGAAGGGCAGCATGCCGGTGCGATGCGGGTCGGTGTCGCTCCAGATATGGCTGCGATAGGACAGGTAACCGTTCGGTTTCCCTTCGAGGAAGGGCGAATTGGCGAACAGCGCGGTCGCCAGCGGCTGGAGCGCGAGCCCGGTTCGGAATTTCTGCGCCATGTCGGGTTCGGACGAATAGTCGAGGTTCACCTGGATGGTGCAGGTGCGCAGCATCATGTCGAGGCCGAGGCTGCCGACGCGCGGCATGTGGCGCATCATGATTTCGTAGCGGCCCTTGGGCATGATCGGCAGTTCGTCGCGGGTCTTGTCGGGCCACATGCCGAGGCCGAGGAAGCCGACGTCGAAGGCTTCCGCCACTTCCTTCACCTGCGACAGGTGGCGCCCGGTTTCCGCGCAGGTCTGGTGCAGGTTTTCGAGCGGCGCGCCCGACAGCTCCAGCTGTCCGGCCGGTTCGAGGCTGACCGTGCCGTCCTCGCCGCGCATGGCGATGACCTTGCCGCCCTCCTCCACCGGCTCCCAGCCGAACTGGCGCAGGGCCAGCAGGATATCGAGAATGCCGCCTTCCTCGTCATAGGACGGCGCGCGGTGATCCTTGCGCTTGAAGACGAGCTTTTCGTGCTCGGTCCCGATGCGCCAGGCGTCCTTGGGCTTCTCGCCCTTCTGCATCGGCGCGACGAGTTGGTCGCGCGATTCGATGATGGGATCGTCCTTGGCGGATGTGTCGCGCGTGCTCATTGGGTGGCGTTAGAAAACGGAATCTATCAGGGAAAGGAAATTATTCCTCTCCGATCCAATCGCCCGCTTCCGCCATCCACACCGCGATGCCTGCAATAGCCGCCGTTTCGCCCCGCAATATGCGCGGACCGAGGCTGATCGGGCGGGCGTTGGGATGGGCGCGGATCGCCTCGCGCTCGGCATCGTCAAATCCGCCTTCGGGGCCGGTGAGCAGGGCCGCAGGCCCTTCGGTAAGGCAGAAGGCGTCGGCAGCGCTTTCCCCGCCTTCCTCGTCGGCGAAGAACAGCAGGCGGTCTTCGGGCCAGTCGCGCAGCAGGGCGTCGAGCTTCACAGGAGCGAGCACTTCGGGCAGCGCGGTGCGGGCGCATTGTTCGGCCGCCTCTGTCACGATCGTGCCGGCCCGCTCGAGGTTGAGCTTGTCCGCCACGCATCGCCGCGTGACGAGCGGAGCGATACGCGCAACGCCCAGCTCTGTCGCCTTTTCGAGCACGAAATCGAACCGGTCTTTCTTGAGCAGGGCCGGGCAGAGCCAGAAATCGGGCACCGGCTCGCGAGGGCGCAAGTGGTCGCGCGGCTGCAGCAGGACATGGCGCTTGCCCGCCTCCATCACCTCGGCGGCCCATTCGCCGGTCGCGTTGTCGCAAAGTATCACCGCGTCACCGGGCGACACGCGCATCACCTTGGCGAGGTAATGCGCCTGGTTGCCGTCCACCTGCACGGGCGCATCCGCCGAGAGCGGGGTATCGACGAACAGGCGCGGGGCGCTTTTCGGGGGCCAGGCGGGTGTAGCGGGCATGGCTTTGCAGGTGGCACGGCGGCGGGTAGGGAGCAAGTAATGAGCGAGACTGCTTCACCCGAGATCGTCCCCGACACAGAGCACCGCGGCCTCGTCGCGCGCCTGCCGCAAGGCCCACGCGACCTCGCCATGCTCGCCCGGCTCGACCGGCCGATCGGCTGGTGGCTGCTGTTCTGGCCCTGCGCCTGGGGCGTGTGGCTGGCCGGGGCGGGCTGGCAGTTCGCGCTGCTCGGCTGGCTGTTGCTCGGCAGTATCGCCATGCGCGGTGCAGGCTGCGTCTACAACGATATCGTCGACGCGAAGCTCGACCGGCAGGTGGCCCGCACCGCCAGTCGCCCGGTTGCAAGCGGGCGCGTCTCGAAAAAGCTCGCCTGGAGCTGGCTGATCGCGTTGAGCCTCGTCGGCCTGGTCGTGCTGCTGCAACTCGAACCGCTGGCCCAAGTCGTCGCGCTGGCGAGCCTTGCGCTGGTGGCGGCCTATCCCTTCATGAAGCGGATTACCTGGTGGCCGCAGGCATGGCTCGGCATGGTCTTCACCTGGGGGCTGCTGGTCGGTTTCACCCATTTCCGTGCCGACAACCTCGGTGCGCTTGCTGCCATGTACGCAGGTGCAGCGCTGTGGGTGATCGGTTACGACACGATCTACGCCATGCAGGACCGCGAGGACGATGCGCTGGTCGGCATCCGCTCTTCCGCCCTGCGGCTGGGCGCGGGCGTGAAGCGCGGGGTGGCCCTGTTCTACACCGGCGCGGTAGCCTTGTGGGCGCTCGCCTTCTGGCTCTACCGAGAGGACTGGGTGGCGCTGCTGACGCTGATCCCGGCCGCGTGGCATCTTGCGTGGCAGGTCGCGACCCTCGACGGCGAGGATGCAGGCAACCCGCTCGAGCGGTTCCGCGCCAATCGCTGGACCGGCGCGCTGGTCGCCGCGGCCTGTTTCGTCGTCGGCAATGCGGGGGTCTAAGGCCGCGCAAGCCTTGACTCGCGCTGCGCAATCGCCTTGCAGCGAAATACACCAACTCTCGCCTTCCGGAGCGCGCACACATGAAGTTCTTCGTCGACACCGCCGACATCGCCGACATCAAGGAAATGGCCGACACCGGCCTCCTCGACGGGGTCACCACCAATCCTTCGCTGATCGCCAAGTCGGGCCGCGATTTCATCGAGGTGACGCGCGAAATCTGCAGCATCGTCGATGGTCCGGTCAGCGCCGAAGTCGTCGCGCTCGACCACGAGACGATGATGAAAGAGGCCGAAACGCTGCGCAAGATCGCAGACAACGTCTGCATCAAGGTGCCGCTGACGATCGACGGCCTCAAGACCTGCAAGAAGCTGACCTCGGACGGCACACAGGTGAACGTGACCCTGTGCTTCTCCGCCAACCAGGCGCTGCTGGCCGCCAAGGCCGGCGCGACCTTCGTGTCGCCCTTCGTCGGCCGTCATGACGACAACGGCTTCGACGGCATGTCGCTGATCGAGGATATCGTCACGATCTACAGCAATTACGGCTTCGAGACCGAAGTCCTCGTCGCCTCGATCCGCAACCCCGTCCACGTGCTGCAGAGCGCGCTGATCGGTGCCGACGTCGCCACCATGCCGCCCGCCGTCATCAAGGGACTGTTCAAGCACATCCTCACCGACAAGGGCATCGAAGGCTTCGTCGCCGACTGGGAAAAGACTGGCCAAAGCATCCCGACGTCCTAACTAGGCACACGTGACCGACCAGACCCCCCTCGACCGTTTCAAGCAGGCGCTGACTGGGACTGCGCGCGCGCTCGCGCAGGAGCCGGAGGTCGAGGTGGCCTGGAGCGCGGACCAGCCGAGCCAGTCGGGCAAGAACTTCCGCGTCCCCCTGCCGGGCCGCAACCTGCCCCGCGACCAGGCGACCGAGGCGCGTGGCTTTGCCGACAGCTTCGCGCTGAAGCTGCGCCATCACAACGAGGCACTGCACGCCAAGGGCGCGCCGCCCGAACCCATCGCCCGCGCCTGCTACGACGCGATCGAGCGGGTCCGCTACGAGGCGATCGGCAGCAACCGCTACGACGGAATTCGCGGCAATCTCGACGCCGCGCTCGTACTGCGCACCGCGACCGACCCCATCGCCAAGGCGAGCGAGGCGAATGAGGTGCCGCTGCCGACCGCGCTTTCGCTGATGCTGCGCGAGGCGCTGACGGGCGAAGCCGTGCCCGACCGCGCGAAGGCGGGCGTGGACATGGTGCGCGGCGATATCCTCGCCAAGATCGGCACCGACATGGACGGCCTTGCCGAGGCGCTCGACGACCAGCGTGCCTTCCAGAACCTGACGCTCGACATGCTCCGCCATCTCGAGCTGACCCTGCCCGACACGCCGGACGATGGCAGCTCCGACGACGGAGACCAGGACGACGGCGAAACGCCCGAGCAGGACGAGGATACGGACGAACAGGACGAAGGCGAGGCCCAGCCGCAGGAAAGCGATGCGCGCGGCGAAATCACCGACGGCGAGGCCGATGGCGATGCCGAGCAGGACGTCGAGGGCGAGCAGGAAATGTCCGACGGCGATCCTTCGGACGACGATGGCGAGGGCATGCAGCCCGTCCGCCCGAACCGCCCGTGGACCGACCTGCCGGAAGACTTCGACTACCGCGCCTATACCGACAAGTTCGACGAGGTAATCGAAGCGCCCGAACTGTGCGATCACGAGGAGCTGGACCGGCTGCGAGCCTATCTCGACAGCCAGCTGGCCGGATTGCAGGGCATCGTCACGCGGCTTGCCAACCGCCTCCAGCGCCGCCTCATGGCGCAGCAGAACCGCAGCTGGGATTTCGACCAGGAAGAGGGGCTGCTCGATGCCGCGCGCCTGACCCGCGTAGTCGTCAGCCCCGGTCATGCGCTGTCCTACAAGATCGAGCGCGATACCGAGTTCAAGGACACGGTCGTCACCCTGCTGATCGACAATTCGGGCTCGATGCGCGGGCGGCCCATCAGCATCGCCGCGATCAGCGCCGACATCATGGCGCGCACATTGGAGCGCTGCGGCGTGAAGACCGAAATCCTCGGCTTCACTACCCGCGCGTGGAAGGGCGGGCAGTCACGCGAGGCGTGGCTCGCCGATGGCCGCCCCGCCAATCCGGGCCGTCTCAACGATCTGCGCCATATCGTCTACAAGAAGGCCGACGAGCCCTGGCGCCGCGCGCGCCGCAACCTCGGCCTGATGATGCGCGAAGGGCTGCTGAAGGAAAACATCGACGGCGAAGCGCTGCTTTGGGCGCATTCCCGC
Organism: Qipengyuania gaetbuli; assembly: GCF_009827315.1. Taxonomy (NCBI): domain Bacteria; kingdom Pseudomonadati; phylum Pseudomonadota; class Alphaproteobacteria; order Sphingomonadales; family Erythrobacteraceae; genus Qipengyuania; species Qipengyuania gaetbuli. The sequence continues at coordinate 977,690 of NZ_WTYF01000004.1, read as the reverse complement.
CTGCTCGCCCGCGCGGAAGACCGCCGCATCCTGCTGGTGATTTCGGACGGCGCGCCGGTCGACGACAGCACGCTGAGCGTGAACCAGGCTGGCTATCTCGAAGGGCACCTTCGCAAGGTGATCGAGTGGATCGAGAAGCAAAGCCCCGTCCAGCTCGCCGCCATCGGCATCGGCCATGACGTGACCCGCTACTACAAGCGCTCGGTCACGATCATGGACGTGGAACAGCTCGGCGGTACGATTATCGAGCAGCTTGCGGGCTTGTTCGAGGTGGAGAAATAAATGGACTGGAGCCTGTTTTTCCTTGGACTCCTGTTCGTCTTCGGTTCGCTGCCAGGCATTCTTCGACCGGATAAAGACGTTCAAAGCGTGGAGGGATGGCAGGGCCGGCTCCAAGAATTGAAAGAGGGCGCCGACGAAGCCTATTTCGAGGAGCGCCGGCAATTAGAGGCATATCCTCCGCCTGCTCATGCCACCGCGAAAAAGGTGCGGGTCCTCAGCATGATGGGAATAGTCTGCGGCATTTTCCTCCTAATCATGGCGTTTTTCTCATGACTCCCACCGAAGCAGTCCAGTCTCGGCGTTCCGTGCGCGCATTCACCGACCGGCCGGTCGACCGTGACACGCTCACCCGCGTGCTCGAGAAGGCGCAACGTGCGCCTTCGGGCGGGAACGTCCAGCCGTGGAATGCCGTGGTGCTGACGGGCGCGCCGATGCAGGCGCTGTTCGACCGCGTGGCGCTGGAGTTTCCCAAGGGCCGTGCGGCGATGCAGCCCGAATACGATATCTACCCCAAGGGCCTCGACGGCGCCTACGAGGAGCGGCGCTTCGGCGTGGGCGAGGACATGTACGCCTCGCTCGGCATCAGCCGCGAGGACAAGGCCAAGCGCCTGATGTGGTTCGCCAATAACTTCCGTGCTTTCGGCGCCCCGGTGCTGATGCTGGTCCACACGCCCAAATACATGGGCCCGCCGCAGTGGAGCGATATCGGCATGTGGCTGCAGACCATCATGTTGCTGCTGCGCGAAGAAGGGCTCGACAGCTGCGCACAGGAAGCCTGGGCGGCCTACAGCCCGCAGGTGCGCGAGGTGGTCGACATTCCGGAAGACCACACCTTCTTCTGCGGCATGGCCATCGGCTATCGCGATGCGGACGCGCCGGTGAACCAGTTCGATGTTAAACGCGCAGGGCTCGACGAATCCGTGCGCTGGGAGGGTTGGCAGTAGCCACCCGCGAACCTATTGCGCACGCCATGACCGACACGCCATTGAAGCTGTTCAACTCGCTCACCCGCGAGATCGAGACGTTCACTCCCCTCCATCCGGGCGAGGCGCGCGTCTATACCTGCGGGCCGACGGTCTACAACTACCCCCATATCGGCAACATGCGCGCCTATGTCTTTGCCGACGTGCTGGGCCGCACGCTGAGCTGGAAGGGCTACGATCTCACCCACATCATCAACATCACCGATGTCGGCCACCTGACCGACGATGCGGACGAGGGTGAGGACAAGATGGAGAAGATGGCTTCGGAGAAAGCGCAGTCGATCTGGGACATAGCGAAGCACTATACGGAGGCCTATTGGGCCGATGTGAAGGCGCTGAATATCCGCCAGCCGGCCAAGTGGTCGGTCGCCACCGATTACATCGACGAGATGATCGAATTCGCGAAAGGCATCGCGGACAAGCACTGCTACGAACTCGATAGCGGGCTCTATTTCGACGTCTCTACCATCCAGGATTATGGCAAGCTCGCCCGCGCTGTCACCGAAGAAGGTGAAGGCCGCATCGATACGGTCGAGGGCAAGCGCAACGCGGCCGACTTCGCCATATGGCGCAAGACGCCCGCAGGCGAGACGCGCCAGATGGAATGGGACAGCCCATGGGGCAAGGGCGCGCCCGGCTGGCATCTCGAATGCTCGGTCATGGGCGAGGCGCTGCTTGGCTTCCCCTTCGACATCCACACCGGCGGGATCGACCACCGCGAGATCCACCACCCGAACGAGATCGCGCAGAACCAGGCCTATTGCTGCACCAATGGCCTCGACAACGCCGAGAACAGCGGCGCACGCATCTGGATGCACAACAACTTCCTCGTCGAAAGGTCGGGGAAGATGAGCAAGAGCGCGGGCGAGTTCCTGCGCCTGCAGCTGCTGGTGGACAAGGGCTATCATCCGTTCGCCTATCGCCTGATGTGCCTGCAGGCGCATTACCGCAGCGAGCTGGAATTCAGCTGGGAGGGTCTGGGCGCTGCGCTGACGCGGTTGAAGCGTCTCGTGATGGGGTTGCGGCAGGCTCAGGATGCCCACTTCCAGGGCGCGGGCGCTACGTCCGTGCCGCCGCCGCCGACCCAGGGCAAGGCTTTGCGCGCGAAAATTACTCACCCCAAGCTTGTCCCGCTGCTCGACAAATTCGAGACGGCGCTGTGCGACGATCTCAATACCGCGGTGGCCTTGACCGCGCTCGAAGAGGTGGTGGCAACAAAGAAGGTGCCGGCCGATCAGAAGGCCGATCTGGCGCTTGCCATGCTGTGGCCGCTGGGTCTTGCAATACTGCCGCGCGAGGAGATGCGGATTCGCCCCTCGGACGCCGAGATCACCGAGGCCGAGATCGAGGCTGAACTGATCCGCCGCAAGGAAGCGAAGATCGCGCAGGATTACGCCACCAGCGACGCCATTCGCGCCACTCTGGCCACCAAGGGTGTCGAGGTCATGGACGGCGATCCGCTCGGCTGGGAGTGGAAGCTGGGCTGAGTTGCGGTTAGGGACTTAATCCGAAGAGGAGAGTCCCACACATGACCAAAGCCGTTATGTCCGCCCTGATCCGCCCGCTGGTGGAGCCGCGCCTGCCCGACTGGGTCGAGCCCCTGTGGTTCATGAGCAAGGAAGAGGCGCTGAAATTCGCGCCCGAAGCGGAAATCGGCTGGTTCGATTTGAACGAGAAGGAGCCGATGGCCGAGATCGCGCGCGCCGCGACGAACCTGAAATGGCTCAATTCGATCTACGCCGGGCTCGATTTCATGCCGCTGGACCTGCTGGCGGAGCGCGGCACGGTGGTGACGAACGGTGTCGGCATCAATGCCATCACCATCGCCGAATATGTCGTCATGCTGATGCTGGCCCATGCCAAGGGTTATCGCGAGGTCGTGCGGGCGCAGGAACGCCACGAATGGCTGCTCGACAGTCCGGGCAAGCGCGAACTGTCGGGTGAGCGCGTGTTGCTGCTGGGCATGGGCGCGATCGGCAGCCTAGTGAAGACCCGGCTCGAGGCCTTCGGCATGACCGTGGTGCCTGTGCGCCGTTCGGGCGGCGAAGGCGCGCTGCGCCCCGGCGAATGGCGCGAAAAGCTGGGCGAATTCGACTGGGTGGTGCTGGCTGTGCCCTCTACCGGCGAGACCAAGGGCATGATCGGCGCCGCCGAACTCGCTGCCATGCGCCCCAATGCCGTGCTGGTGAATATCGCGCGCGGGGACGTCGTCGAACAGGACGCGCTGGTCGAAGCACTCAAGGCAAAGACCATCGAGGCGGCGCTGCTCGACGTGACCGACCCCGAGCCGCTGCCCGAAGACCACCCGCTTTGGGATCTCGAGAATGCGCAGGTCACCATGCACCTGTCGGGCCGCGCGCAGACCAAGATGTTCCAGCGCAGCGCCGACAGGTTCGTCGAAAATCTCGACCGGTGGCAGAAGGGCGAGCCGGTCCAGCCGCAGATGGACCTTGCCGCCGGATACTGATCAGGCGTCTTCGAGCAGCAGGAGCTCACACTGGACCAGCAGGCGCGGGTCTGGGACCATGCGGTGCTCGACCTCGCTCACGCCGGCATCGGCGACCAGCTGGCCCGCAATCGCGAACTCGTGATCGGGCAGTTCGGCGACGAACCGCTCGCCCGCCTCCACCGCCTCGTCGCCTGCGAAGAGCAGGGCGAGGCTGTGGCGCGTGCCTGCAAAGGTGATGCTGGCCCAGGCTTTTTCCGTGTGGGTGAGGACCTGTCCGCGATGGTCGCACAGATCCATCAGCGCATCGCGCAGCCGGTCGGCGGCAGTGCGGCGCGGGCGGATGCGCTGGCGTTTGGGCGGGGCGCACTCAGCCGACATGGGCCATCTCCCGCGCAGCTTCGCCGCGACCGGCCTCGAAACCCGTCATGAAGCCACGGATGCGCGCTTCGGTCCCGCTGCGCGGTTCGCGCCCCATGCGCAGGTCGAGCACGAAGCGCGGATCATGCGCCGCGAGCCGCCCGAACTTGGTCGGCGGCATGTCATGGGCGCGAAGGAATTTCTCGATGGACCAGATCAGCATGCGAAGGCTCCCCAAATAGCTGAACTGACAGGCGATTCGTTCGTCGTATTCCTATTTCGTTCCATTCCAAATCCTACTTGTCTAGGAAAAATCCTATGCTATAGGAATTTTCCCGCATCGCTCTCCGGCGAGGCGCGGAAATCCGCCGGTTGCGAAGGTTGGTAGGGAGTTAAGGAATGGCACGCGGGATGAGCGAAGATCGCGCCAGGCTGGTCGAACTAGCCGAACGCAATCGCACGAGCCTGGCCGCTCTTTCCTCCATGTTGGGCCGTAATCCCAGCTACTTGCAGCAATTCGTGCGCAAGGGCAGCCCGCGCCGTCTCGAAGAACAGGACCGCCGCCGCCTCGCCGAGTTCTTCGGAGTGAGCGAGGTCGAACTGGGGGCCGATCCCGACTTGGCCCGTCCGCGCGAATCGGACGACTTCCTGGCCGTCCCGAGGCTCGCGCTGGACGCCTCTGCGGGTCCCGGAGCGGTATCGGCGGAGGAAATTTCCTTCGACAGCTTCCGCTTCTCGCGCCGGTGGCTGCGCGAAATGGGGCTGGAAGGTGCGGACCTGTCGGCCATCCGCGTGGAAGGCGACAGCATGGAACCGGTCCTCAGGAGCGGCGACGAGATCTTCGTCGACCGCAACAAGCGCGCGGGCGAGGGCATCCATGTCGTGCGCATCGGCGATGCGCTGCACGTCAAACAGGTGCAGGTGAGCGCAGCGGACCGCATCAAGCTGATCAGCGCCAATGATGCCTATGCGCCTGTCGAGCTTGCCCGCGACGAGGTGGAAGTGATCGGCCGCGTGGTGTGGAAGGGCGGGCGAATCTAGCCACTTGGGAGGTCGTGCTGGACCTGCCAGCCGCATCGGTGGCACACTCCCGCGCGGAGGAGGAAGCCCATGCCAACTATCCGGACCATCGCGACCCTGGCTGCGGCCATGACATTCGCCACTCCACTCAGCGCGGCGATCTACATGAAGATTCCCGACATCGACGGCGAGAGCGGGCGGGCAACGCCCGGCGTCGAACCCGACGAGATCGACGTGAAGATGGCGGATGACGGTACGCAGGCAAAGGATTCTGGCGAGGCGCATCTTGACTACCTGACCATCACGCTCAGTCCGCCTGCCAGCGGTCGCGAAATTACCCATGTCGTGCAGCAGGGCGGCACAAGTTCCGCGGATGTGCCCGCCAGCCCCCTGCACTGGAGCGCCGAGGGCGTACCCCTGCGTGCCGGTGTCTCGGAACGCCTGCGCCACAAGGATCGTGCGACGACGGCCGAGCCGGCCCCGCGCGATACCGCCAACGGCATGGCCACGGGCAAGCGCCAGCATCGCCCCGTTACCCTCAAGCCGATCGAGAAGGGCTCACGCATCATGGTGCCGGCGTTTGACGGGCCCGGAACCCTGACTTTTGCAGGCCGCTTCGTCGGCTGCGCCGAACGAGCCAAGTACCCGCATGTGCTGATCGGCGACGACGAAGGCGGCAGCGAAGCAAAGCTGATCGGAGTGACGATCGCCAGCTGCGCGGCGGAAGAGGTCACGCTGAATTACGAGAAGATCACCTATTGATCGCTTGCGGCCCTGCTTGACAGGATCGCGCGCCGGGCGCAGCACTCGGCCATGGCCCGAATGATCGCCACCACTGTCCTGCAAGCAGCCCGCCCGACAACGGCGGCGACTGTTTGCGCGCCTGTGTGCTGATCCTTCCGGTCCCAAGCCACAGACACCAGCCAGACCCCGCCCGACCGGCGGGGTTTTTCGTGCCGGTCGGGCGCAACTCTCGAAAAGGATTGCCCCGATGACTGCCTTCACCACGGAAACCGATTTCGCGCATCTTGCCGACAGCGTGCTGGATACGAGCCTGCCGCGGGCCGAATGGACGCACGAGGCGCATTTCGCGCTGGCGCTGGAGATATTGCGCCATCGCCCCGACCTTGCAGGCGGCGACAGTTTCCGCAGCATCATCACCCGGCTGAACGAGGCGCATGGGACGCCGAACACCGACAGTTCGGGCTATCACCACACGATCACGCTCGCGTCGCTCGGGGCGACGGAGCGCTTGCTGGATGCCCGACGCGGCGCGCCATTGGCCGAGGTCCTGCGCGAGGCGATGGCAGGCCCGCTCGGCCGGTCGGACTGGATCCTCGCCCACTGGTCGCGAGACCGCCTATTCTCGGTCGAGGCGCGGCGGGGCTGGGTGGAGCCCGACCTCGCACCGCTCCTGTAGGGCGCGCTATTCTTCCTCGATCCGCACCATCACATGGGCATAGGGCGTGTCGCGCCACATGACGTAGACCGGGTCCTTCGGATCAGTCGACAGCCCGGCCATCATGGCCGGATCGGGGAAGATCAGCATCATGTGGGGCCCGTCCTTGATCCACTCGTTGTCAGCCGTCGGCTCGGTCGCCATCGGGTCGATATTGCTGGTGCCGGGCGCGGTGCCTTCACCGGCCAGCATATAGGACACACCGAATTTCTTCGGCGTATAGGGTTCGCCCTTCATGAAGCCTGCAATGAAGGCATCCCATTCCGCATCGTTGCAGCGCGGCCCCATGGTGGGCGCTTGCGGATAGCAGGTGTAGCCATTGCGGCCTTCGCGCAGAAGCGTGCCGTCGTTGTTGCGCACGCTCGCATTGTCGGTGACCGAGGCCGGGGCAGCGCTCAGCGCATCGGCAATGAGAGCATCGGTGTCGGGGGATTGGGCAGCCAGCGGCGATGCGCCGGTGACGAGGGCGATGAGTGCCAGTGTCTTGAAATTTCGCATGTCTTGCCTCCTTGGCAGAGGCGACCCGTGCGACCATGTGGGTAGCATACTCCTTGCGGCGTGGAATTGCCACCGGAGGGGCGCGGCAGGCTGTGCCGCGCGCGCTTGCATTCGTGGCGGCACGCCGCCATTTCATGCGCCATGAACGACAAGCCCATGCCCCCGATGAGAGCCGGTATCGTGCCGGTCACCCCGCTCCAGCAGAACTGTTCGCTGATCTGGTGCACCAGGACCAACAAGGGCGCGCTGGTCGATCCGGGCGGCGATCTCGACAAGCTCAAGGCCGCGGTCGCCAAGGCCGGGGTGGAGCTCGAGAAGATCCTCATCACCCACGGCCATATCGACCATTGCGGCGAGGCTGGCATCCTGGCCAAGGAACTCGGCCTGCCGATCGAGGGACCGCACGAAGGCGACCGTTTCTGGATCAGCCGTCTCGACGAGGACGGTGCGCGTTACGGGGTGAACGGGCAGGTGTTCGAGCCCGATCGCTGGCTGGAAGACGGCGACAAGGTGACTGTCGGCGAGCTGGAGCTGGAAGTCATCCACTGCCCCGGCCACACGCCGGGCCACGTGGTTTTCTTCCACCGCCCGAGCAAGTTCGCCATCGTCGGCGACGTCCTGTTCCAGGGCAGCATCGGGCGCACCGATTTCCCGATGGGCAACCACCAGGACCTGATCGACGCCATCACCCAGAAGCTGTGGCCGCTGGGCAATGACGTGACCTTCATTCCCGGCCATGGTCCCACCAGCACCTTCGGGCAGGAACGCAAGACCAACGCTTTCGTCAGCGATTACGCGCTGGGTTAGAGCACCCGCATCGCGATCAGCGCGGCAACCACCGCAAGGCCCAGAAGGGTCAGCATGGTGATGATCACGCCGATGCTGCGACCGCGCGCGAACTTGCCGCCATCCATGCCCAGACCGTGGGCGATTCGGCCAAGCATATAGATGGCGCTGACGATCGAAAGCCAGCTGCCGCCCTTGCCGGCCAGTTCGATGGCCGCGATCAGCACGAGCACGAAGACCGTGTTTTCCACGAAATTGAGCTGTGCCCGCATCCGCGCAGTCAGCGGCCCGCCGGCATCGTCGCCGATCGAAACCTTGTGCTTCACGCGCATCTGCCCGACCCGCATGGCGAGCCAGAAGTTGATGATGGCCGCGGCTGCGGCGGCAGTCAGCGTAACGGGTAGAATAATGCCCATGCGATCCCTCCCTTGCGATCTCTCTGGCGAACCCTATCTCGGGCTATAGAGATGGGCCCCCGGTGGCAATGCGGGCGCGACGATTGCGCACAGCGCTTGCGCGGACGCGAAAAATCGCTATAGCGCGCGCCTTCACCGCCACGGTCGGGAAGTTTCGGGTTCACGCACTCTTGTGCGCTGCCGGACCTTCCACTAGGGCGGCCACCGAAATTGATTGTAATTGTTTGAGGAACAGGTGCCGCCATGGCCGTCCCCAAGAGGAAAGTATCGCCCCACCGCCGCGGCAACCGTCGTGCGCACGATTCGCTCAAGGTCGAGGCTCATCACGAGTGCTCGAACTGTGGTGAACTCAAGCGTCCGCACAACCTGTGCCCGCACTGCGGTTACTACAACGGGCGTGAAGTCATCGCCGTCGGTCTTTAAGACCACAGCTGAAAGCCGGAGAACGTCATGAGTTTGCCGCGTATCGCTATCGACGCGATGGGCGGGGACGAAGGCGTTCGCACCATGATCGAAGGCGCCGCGCTCGCGCGTAGGCGCCACGATCGATTCAAGTTCCTGCTGGTCGGTGACGGAACCCGCATCAAGGCGGCGCTCGAAACGCACCCGGGAATGTCCGGCGCTTCGGAAATCCTGCATTGCGACGACGTGGTGGCCGGTGACGAGCTGCCCAGCCGCGCGCTGCGCCGTGCCAAGACCACCAGCATGGGCCTGGCCGTCGACGCAGTGAAGCGCGGCGAGGCCGGCGCTGCCGTCTCCGCCGGCAACACGGGCGCGCTGATGGCGATGAGCAAGCTGGCCCTGCGCACCATGCCCGGCCTCGACCGCCCGGCGCTGGCCGCATTGCTGCCAACGCTGGGCGACAACGACGTCGTCATGCTGGACCTTGGCGCCAACCGTGAATGCGATGCGCGCAATCTCGTGCAGTTCGCGGTGATGGGCGCAGCCTATTCGCGCATTGTTACCGGACGCGAGCGTCCGCGCGTGCGCCTGCTGAACATCGGCACGGAAGAAAACAAGGGCACCGAGGATATCCAGGCCGCCTACGACCAGCTGCGCGCGGCCGACAATCTCGCTATGAATTTCGAAGGCTACACGGAAGCCGACAAGATCAACCGCGGCGAATGCGACGTGGTCGTGTGCGACGGTTTCTCCGGCAATATTGCGCTCAAGGCGATCGAGGGCGCGGCTCGTTTCGTGACCGACCTGCTGCGCCAGGCGTTCACCTCCAGCATCCGGTCCAAGGTCGGCTTCCTCGTGTCGCGCCCGGCGACCGAACTGCTGAAGCACCATCTCGACCCGAACAACCACAATGGCGCGGTATTCCTCGGCCTCAACGGCGTGGTCGTGAAAAGCCACGGAAGCGCGAATGCCAAGGGCGTCGCCAATGCGGTGGAAGTCGCCGCCCGCCTGCTGGAGGACGACATCACCAACCGCATCGCCAACGATCTGGGCAAGATTGACACGCAGGGCTTCAACGGAAAATGATCCGCGCGGTCATCACCGGCAGCGGAAGCGCGCTGCCCGCGAACTGCGTGACCAATGCCGACCTGGCCGAGCGTGTGGATACCAGCGACGAATGGATCGTCGAACGCACCGGCATCCGCCAGCGCTACATCGCCGCCGAAGGCGAGACGACCTCGACCCTCGCCACGCAGGCCGCACGCCGCGCGCTGGAAGATGCGGGCGTGGACGCGGCGGAGATCGGCCTCATCGTGCTCGCTACCGCGACGCCGGACCACACCTTCCCCGCCACCGCCACGCAGGTGCAGAACGCGCTTGGCTGCAACGGCTGCGTCGCTTTCGACGTGCAGGCCGTGTGTTCGGGCTTTCTCTACGCGCTGGCTACTGCCGAATCGCTCCTGCGGACCGGCATGGCGAAAAAGGCGCTGGTCATCGGCGCGGAAACATTCAGTCGCATCCTCGACTGGGAAGACCGCACGACCTGCGTCCTGTTCGGCGACGGGGCGGGCGCTGTCGTGCTCGAGGCACGCGACGTTCCCGAGGATGGTCCGGGTATCCTGTCGACCAAGCTGCATGCCGACGGTGCGCATTGCGACCTGCTCTATGTCGATGGCGGGCCCTCGACTACGGGCGAGGTCGGCAAGCTGCGCATGAAGGGCCGCGAGGTCTTCCGCCACGCGGTCGTGAACCTTGCCGACGTGCTGCGCGAAGTTCTGGTCGATGCAGGGGCGCAAGCTGCCGATATCGACTGGGTCGTGCCGCACCAGGCCAATGCCCGCATCCTCGATGCGACCGCGCGCAAGCTCGACCTGCCGGCCGAAAAGGTCGTGGTCACGGTCGACCGGCACGCCAACACCTCTGCCGCCTCGGTGCCGCTCGCCTTCGACGTCGCCCGCCGCGACGGCCGTATCAAACAGGGCGATCTGGTCATGTTCGAGGCGATGGGCGGCGGCTTCACATGGGGTGCCTCGCTCGCCCGCATGTAGGTGATGAAACATTTGTTTCATTCGGTTGTGAAACTCGCCGCAATACAGTATGTTGGATATCTAGAATCGAACCCCAGGGTCGCGTCTGGGAGAGTGAGATGGATATGATGCGCTCGGTGGGAACACTGACCCGCGCCGACCTGGCAGAGACTATCAATCGGAAAATGGGACTGAGCCGGGCGGAATCGCTGGACCTTGTCGAACAGGTTCTCGGCAAGATGACCGATGCGCTGGTTCGCGGTGAAAACGTCAAGATTTCCGGTTTCGGCAGCTTCGTGCTGCGCGACAAGAAGGAACGGATCGGCCGTAACCCCAAGACGGGTGTCGAAGTGCCGATCACGCCGCGCCGCGTGATGACTTTCCGGGCAAGTCAGCTCCTGAAGGATCGCGTCGCGAACGGATGACTGCTAAGGGGTCGTGATGGCGGAATTTGACGACCACAAGGACGACGGCGCACTGCGCACCATTGGCGAGGTTGCCAAGGCGACCGGCATCAAGACGCATGTGCTGCGCTATTGGGAACAGCAGTTCCCGAGCCTCAAGCCCCTGAAACGCTCCGGCGGCCGCCGCTACTACCGCGCGGAAGATGTCGCGCTGGTCGAGCGGATCGACCGGCTGGTCAATCGCGAAGGCTACACGCTGAAAGGCGCGAAGGCTGCCTTGCGCGGCGCGCCCGAAGCTGAAAGCGCCCCGGTGGTGCAGGCCCAGCCCCCGGCAGGTGCCGATGCGATCCTGCCGCGCCTCAAGGCCATCCGCGACGACCTGAAGGCCGCGCTTTCCGCCTAGGGGCGCAGTCTAGGTTGCGCAGCCGAGCAGCAGTCCCCCACCGGCGCAGACTGCGAGAGTTCGCGGCACGCTCCAGCCCAGCCTGAAAATCAGCGCGCCTGCGACCAGCGCCAGCGAGCCTGCGCGCCAGTCGAAACTGGCCCATTCCGGCGCTAGCACCCGCACTGGTCCGGCCGCCCCGTCGCCCACGCGCGCGAACAGGACATGGAGAGCGAACCACACGGTGAGATTGGCGATCACCCCGACAATAGCCGCGGTCACGCCCGCCAGCGCGCCTTTCAGCCGCACCGCATCGCGCACCCGCTCGATCCACGGAGCAAAGGCGAAGATCCACAGGAAGCAGGGCGCGAAGGTGACCCAGGTGGTCAGTCCTGCGCCGATCAGCCCTGCGACGAAGGGAGTGAACGGCTCAGGTGCCCTGAAGGCGGCGAGATAGCCGACGAACTGTGTGACGAGGATCAGCGGGCCCGGCGTAGTCTCCGCAAGGCCGAGGCCGTCGGCCATCTCGCCCGGTTGCAGCCAGCCGAAACCGGTCACCGCCTCCTGCGCCATGTAGGCGAGCACCGCATAAGCCCCGCCGAATGTCACCACGGCCAGCTGCGAGAAGAACATCGCTATGTCCCACAGGCGGTGCTCGCGGCCGAGACCGATGGCGATCGCGATGAACGGCGTCGCCCAGATCGCGCCCCAGACCAGCACGGCCTTCAAAGTCGCTTTCCACGGACGGGGGCCACGCTCCCCCGGTGCCGCCGCAGGCTTGAGCGCCAGCCAGCCGGGTCGCTTCCACGCGGCCAGCGCACCGGCAGCACCTGCCAAGAGCACGACCAGCGGGAAGGGCAGCGCAAACAGGAACAGGCTGGCAAAGGCCAGAAGGGCAAGCGCGCGCTTGAACCCAGTATCCAGCGACCGCCCCGCAATCCGCAGCAGCGCCTGCGCCACGATGGCAAGGACCGCGGCCTTGATGCCGAGGAACAGCGCCTCGAACCAGGCAAGGTCGGCCGCTACTGCATAGAGCGCCGAGAGCAGCAGGACGACCAAGGCACCCGGGATGACGAACAGCGCGCCCGCGACTACGCCGCCGCGCCAGCCATGCAGCCGCCAGCCGATCCAGGTCGCCAGCTGCTGAGCCTCGGGACCGGGCAGGAGATGGCAGAAATTGAGCCCATTGAGGAAATCCTCCTCGCCGACCCATTTGCGCTCGTCGACCAGCTCGCGGTGCATCAGCGCGATCTGCCCCGCGGGCCCGCCGAAGCTCAGCAGGCCGATGCGCGCGAACACCCGCACGGTTTCGGCAAAATTCGCGGAGGCCAGTTGCATGAAGCCTCGCTCAATAAGGCTGGATCAATCGAACGGTATTAGCGTCAATTCGGTCTGCCGCCCATCGAGGAAGCGCACACGCTCCCCGTCGAACCAGGCGTCTTCCTCGGACCGGAAATCGACACGCTGGCCGCCCCATTCGGGCACTTTGTGGTAATTCGTCAGCTCGATCGACCATGTAGTCCCGGCCTGCACCGGATAGGCGCCGCGTGGATCGCCGTTCTGGTTGTCCCAGAAGCCAATAGCCGTGCCTGCCCCGTGCCCGTGAAAGCCGATGGGATGCGAATAGATCGACGGGTCCAGCCCTTCGGCCAGCGCCTTTGCCCGGGCGCGGGCGAGTACTTCGTTACCGCTCAGCCCGGCCTCGAAGGATTCGAGCAGCAGGTCCTGCACACGATTGGTCGCCTTCAGCCCCGCCACGAGGCCCGCAGGCGCCCGCGTCTCGCCCGGTTTAAGGACATAGGCGAGGTGCTGGGTGTCGGTGTTGAGACGCAGATAGGCAATGCCGAAATCGGTCCATAGCAGGTCGCCCGGCTGGATGACCTCGCTCCCGCGCAGCATGCCTTCGCGCCCCTGTCGCTGGACGCCGACCGAGGGGTGGAACCACGGCGTGAGGCCCAGTTCGGCGAGCCTTTCGCGGTACCACCATTGCACCTCCTCGACGCTGGTCTTGCCCGGAGTGATGACCTCGCGCGAAAATGCAGTGCCGATGATCGAATGCGCGATCCGCACGATACCGGGATAGATTTCCAGCTCGCGCGGGGTGCGGCTTTCCAGCCAACGGATCGACAGCGCTTCGCCGGACACGATCCGGTCCTCGTAACCCTCCGGCAGCGCTTCGGTGAAAGCGCGGTACTGGCTCAGGGTCATGCCGTCGCCAAAGGCGGTCAGGTCAGAAAAATTCACCGCGATCTTCGCCGGGTCACGATGGGTGATGATGTCGGCCACCGCCTGCCATTGGTCGGGCTGCGCTTCCGGCGACCATGATGCTTCGAAGAGGTCGGCAAGGCCGTAGCGGCTTACCGTCAGGCGCTCGACGGGCTGGCCGTTGCCCGGATCGTGGAAGACGAGGATCGTGCGACGGCGTGCATGCATGCTTTCGGCATCGAGCATGGTGGCGGTGACCGGATCCTCGAAATATTCGCGCGACATCAGCAGCCAGAAATCCACTCCCTGCTCGCGCATGATGGCAGGGATCACCGTCTCCAGCCGCTCGGCGAGGATTTCGTCGATTACTGCGGCCCTGTCTCGTTGGGGAAGGATAACCGGCAGTTCGGGGCGCACGAATTCAGTCTCCGTCATGGGAAGCAGGGGCGGCACGATGCCAGAGGCTGCGGCCGGGCACGCCAATCCGGCACCCGTCACGGCGAGGATCCAGAAGCGATCAATTTTCAGCATATTTCTTCCACCAATAACGGATCGTTTGCCCAAAAGGCGTGTCGGTAAATTACCTAGGCCACAACGGCGCCAAACAGTTTTCCGACCAGTGCGGTGACGACCATCGCCATCGCACCCCAGAACACGACCCTGACAACCGAGGGCACTACCGGCGCCCCGCCTGCCTTGGCACCCAGCGCCCCAAGCACTGCAAGGCACACGAGCGAAGCAGCGGCCACGGCCATCACCATTGATGCAAGCGGCGCGAAGGGCACTACAAGGAGCGGTGCGGCAGCGCCTGCGATGAAGGTGAGAGCGGAAGCTATCGCCGCCTGGAGCGGGCGAGCCGTGCTTACCTCAGAAATACCCAGTTCGTCGCGTGCATGCGCAGTCAAGGCATCATGCGCCATCATCTGCCGCGCGACTTCCTTCGCTGTCGTGGCGTCGACGCCGCGCGCCTCGTAAACCGATGCCAATTCCGCGTGTTCGAATTCCGGGTCGCTTGCCAGTTCTTTCCTTTCTCGGGCGAGGTCGGCCTTCTCCGTGTCGGCCTGCGAACTGACCGAAACATACTCGCCTGCGGCCATCGACATCGCGCCGGCAAACAGCGAAGCCATACCCGCAATAAGGATCTCGCTTCGTCCCGCACTTGCTGCAGCGACGCCGACGATCAGGCTTGCTGTCGATACGATGCCGTCATTGGCGCCCATGACGGCGGCCCGCAGCCAGCCGATGCGAGAAGTCGCGTGGCTCTCGGTATGCGTCTTCAGTCTGGTCATCTCTCTGTCCTCCCACAACGCAGGACGAGCGGGCAGACTACTCCGCCGCCAGCAGTTCCTCTGCCCCGCCCAAGTCCACGCTGACGAGGCGGCTGATGCCTTTCTCGATCATGGTGACGCCGAACAGGCGGTGCATGCGGCTCATCGTGACCGCATTGTGCGTGACGATGAGGTAACGCGTGTCGGTTTCCATCACCATCGCGTCGAGCAGGTCGCAGAAGCGGTCGATATTCGCATCGTCCAGCGGCGCGTCGACTTCGTCCAGCACGCAGATCGGGGCCGGGTTGGTAAGGAACAGCGCGAAGATCAGCGCAGTCGCGGTCAGCGCCTGTTCGCCGCCCGAAAGGAGGGTCAGCGACTGCAGGCGCTTGCCCGGCGGCTGGGCGAAGATTTCGAGGCCGGCTTCCAGTGGATCGTCGCTGTCGATGAGGGCAAGATGCGCCTCGCCACCTTCGAACAGGCGGGTGAAGAGGTGCTTGAAGTGGTCATTCACCCGTTCGAACGCCTCGCGCAGCCGCTCGCGCCCTTCGCGGTTGAGGCTGCCGATCGATCCGCGCAGGCGATTGACCGCCTCGCGCAGTTCTTCCTGTTCGGCCGCGTTGGAGCCGTGCTCGCTCTCGATCCGCTCCAGCTCTTCGGCGGCGACGAGGTTCACCGGGCCGATGCGCTCGCGGCTCGCGGTGAGCCGGTCCATTTCCTCGGCCTCTGCCTCGGCGGATTTGACTGCGGTTTCGTCGAATTCGAACTTCGTCGACAGCAGGGGCGGGGGCGACTGGAAGCGTTCGCCCGAAATCCGCGCCATTTCGATGCGGCGACCGTCCTCGTTCTCGGCCCGTGCAACCAGGCCAGCGCGGTTCTCGCGTGCGGCTGCGAGTGCCTCGTTGGCCGCAGCGAAGCCGCGCTCGGCCTCCTGTGCCTGCTCGTTCGCGGAGGCGACGGCAGCCTCGGCTTCGGCCAGTTCGCGGCCCAGGCGCTCGCGCACCTGGTCGCCCTGTTCGATCTCGCGCATCAGGCCTTCGGGCTTGGCGGCGTAGACGGCACGCTCTTCCTCGATTTCCTCGAACCGGCGAGCCATGTCGGACAGGCGCCGGGCAGCTTCGCCCGAACGCGCCTGCCAGTTCGCCATGTCGGAGCGCTGGGCGCTGGTGCGTTCGCGCGAGACGGCAAGGCCCTGGTCGTGCGCGGCCAGTTCGGCGGCACGGGCTTGCAAGGCCGCGCGGGCCGCCTCGTTCTTCGCGCGGGCGGCTTCGAGCGAGGCGCGGCCTGCTTCAGGATCGGGCAGGGCCTTGCGCTTGGCCTCGGCAGCGGCAAGGTCGGTCTTTGCGGCAGCGACGAGTTCGGCGTGTTCGCCCTCGGCCCGTTCGAGTTCGGCAAGGCGCGCTGCGATGCGTTCGCGCGCGGCTTCCGCTTGGTCGAGAGCGCGCAGTGCCTGCCGTTCCGCATCGGCGGCACCGGCAAGTTCGCGCTCGGCCGCGATCAGGTCTCGCTGGAGGTTCGAGAGTTCCTCGCTCGCGCTTGCCTGAGCGTTTTCGGCGCTTTCCAGCGCGGTCTGCAAAGCGGGCACCTGCGCATCGAGTTCGGCGAAGCGGTTGTCGGCTTCCAGGCGGGCAGCTTCCGCCGCGCCTTCGCCGCGCACGACGAGGCCGTCCCAGCGGCGCAGATGCCCGGCCATGGTGACGAGGCTTTCGCCCGGTGCAAGGCTGCGTCCGTCATCGCTTTCGGCCACGTGGACGAGGGCGAGGCGGGCGCGCAATTCGGCGGGGCAGGCATCGAGATGGTCGGCTAGGCTGTCCGCCACCTTCTTGGGCGCATCGGCCCCGGTCCAGTAGCGCCCTTCCGCGCCATCTTCTGGCAGGCCGAGCAGCGCCTTGCCGTCGCGGCCCAGCGCGGCGGCAGCGGCGCGTTCATAGCCCTTGGCTGCGCGCACGCCGTCGATCGCCTGCTGGCGGCCGGAGCGTTTGGCCGCGGCCCTTTCGCGCGCCTCGCGGTCGCGCAGCAGGGCGGTGTGTTCGCGCTCGACGCCCGAGAGTTCGGCGCGGGCGCTGGAGAGCGCGCTGGCCGCCTCGTCCCTTGCGGCCTGCAATTCCGCCTTGCGGGCCTGCATGGCCTCGAGTGCAGTGCGCTGCTGTTCGAGCGACGTGGTGGCGTTCTGCGCGGCCTTTTTCGCGCGTTCGAGCGCGCCGTCGACGTCTTCTCCGGCGAGGGCACCGCGCTGGTCGGCCATGCGGCGGCCTTCGGCTTCCACGCGGTCGAGCCGCAGCCTTGCCTGAGCGATTTCCGCCTCGACTACGCGCCATTCCGCTTCGACCCCCGCATTGTCTGCGGTGGCCTTGGCGAGAGCGAGTTCGGCAGTCCGGCTGGCGCGCTCTGCGTCCTCGCTTTGCGCGACTAGGGCGGGGCGGCGTTCCTCGTTGGCGGCGAGGTCCTTTTCGCTGGCGGCCAGTTCCTTTTCCAGCCGGGCGAGCGCTTCAGCGGCATCCTTGGTCAGCCGGTCGGCATCGCCGCGATCTTCCTCCAGCCGCCGCTTCTGCCGTTCGAGGTCGGCGAGGCGCTGTTCGGCGGCCTCGAGCTGGCTGGTGAGCGCGGCCATGCGGTGGCCGTGGGCGCTGGCATCATCGCGGCGGTCAGCCTGTTCCTCGCGCGCTTCGGCAAGGGCTTCGGCGGCGGCACGCTGTGCCTTCTGGGCTTCGTCGGCGGCAGCCTGCGCCTGCACGACCCGGGCCTCTGCCTCTCCGGCGGCCTTCTTCGCCGCTTCGGCGGCAGCGGCGGCATCGCGCCAGCGGGCAAAGACCAGCCGGGCTTCTGCCGACTTTATTTCGTCCGACAGCTTCTTGTAGCGTTCCGCCTGCTTGGCCTGGCGCCGCAGCGAGGCGATCTGGCTGTCGAGGCCCGCCATGAGGTCTTCGAGCCGCGCGAGGTTGGTTTCGGTCTGCCGCAGCTTGCTTTCGGCATCCTTGCGCCGGACGTGAAGACCGGCAATGCCCGCCGCCTCTTCCAGCATCATGCGCCGTTCCTGCGGCTTTGCGGCGATGACCTGCGCGATCTTGCCCTGGCTGACGAGTGCCGGGCTGTGCGCACCGGTCGCCGCGTCGGCAAAGGTCAGCGCGACATCCTTGGCGCGCACATCCTTGCCGTTGACGCGGTAGGCGCTGCCCGCGCCGCGTTCGATGCGGCGAATGACTTCGAGCTCGTCGCCGTCGTCACTTTCGGCGGACAGCTGGACTTCGGCGAAGTCGCGCGGCGGGCGGGTGGCGGTGCCGGCGAAAATCACGTCTTCCATCCCGCCCGAGCGCATGGACTTGGGCGAGTTTTCGCCCATCACCCAGCGGATCGCTTCGAGCAGGTTGGACTTGCCGCAGCCGTTCGGGCCGACGACCCCGGTCAGGCCGGGTTCGATGCGCAGGGTGGACGGCTCGACGAAGCTCTTGAAACCGCTCAACCTGAGCTGTTTGATGAGCATCGCCTTATCGCCCCCCTGCCTCGGCCCTTACCTGGCGCCGGCGCGCTGCAGGATGGGTTCGAGCGCTGCCCACTGGTTTTCCTCGATACGGTTGCCGTTGAGGAAGAAGGTGGGCGTGCCGGTTACCTTGGCCGCATCGGCCGCGGCGCGCGAGGTATTGGCCATCTCTTCAATCTTGGCCGTGTCGGCGAGGCAGCTGCGTGCCTGGTCGGCCGACAGTCCGCGCGAGGCGAAGAAGTCGATCAGGCCGGCGCCCTGTGCCAGCAGCAGGAAGCGCTGTTCCGGCGGGGCGGCCATGGCGGATTCGTAAGCACCGCTGGCCTGCAGGGCCTCACCGAAGCTCGGCAGGGCGGCCCATGCCTGGTCGGACAGGGCGTGGAAGCTTTCCGGCGCGCCGCACTGGGCCAGCGCCGAGATGGTCACGTCCAGCGGATCGCGCAGCAGCGGGCGGATTTCGTAGCTGACGACGCCGGTGCTGACGTAGTCTTGCTGGAGCGGGGCCGAACCGGTTTCCGCGAAATAGGCGCAGGCGCCGCAGGTGTGGCTGGCGAATTCGACCAGCTTGATCGGGGCATCGGGGTTGCCGATGACGAAGCCACCTTCCGCGGTCTTGCTGGCAGTTTCGAGCCAGCTCGATCCTTCGGGGGCGGGAATGGCGGCGATGGGTTCGCCTTCGAGGGCGCCGACTTCCGCTTCTCCGGCATCGCCGCCACAGGCGGCAAGCGCGAGTGCGAGGGGGGCTGCAAGGGCGAAACGCAGGCTGGTCTTCATCGGATTCCTCTCGAGTGGATGAAAAAGGCTAGGCTAGGGTCCGGCGCAGGTGAAGCGTCACGGAGGCGGTGTCCACAGGGCTGTCCCCGGTAAAGGCAACCCCGCGGTTGCCCGGTTCACTTGCGGAACAGGGCGTCGAGATGCGGCTGCAGCGATTTCCAGTCATGTGCGTCGAGCTGTTCGCCGCCCATGAAGAAGGTGGGTGTGCCGCGCAGGCCGAATTTCTGGATATCGGCCTGGCTCTGCGCGGCGATTGCCTGCGCCCGGGCCTCGTCGGTCAGGCACTTGTCGACCTCGATACGCGAATAGCCGCGGCCTTCCATGATCTCGTAGAAGTCGAGATCGCTGGCGATGGCCTGCGCGCGCGAGCCGAAGCTGCCGAAATTCCAGCGCGCCATCTGCGCCTGCGTCATGCTGCGCGCCTTGGCCATCCAGTCGGCATACTTGCCGATCAGCGCGGCATGGTTGGCAAAGAAATTGTTCGCCGGACCGCATTGGGCAGCGAGCGCGGCAGTGAGGTCCACGGGGTCGCGGATCAGGTGGCGTACCTCGAAGGCGACCTTGCCGCTGGGCACGTAGAGCAGCTTGATCGCCCCTTCGCCGCTGCGCGCGAAATCGGCGCAATGCGAGCAGGTATAGCTCATGAATTCGACCAGCCGCGCATCCGCTTCCGGATTGCCGAGCAGGTGGCCGCCGGCGGTTTCGGTGATGACGCTGCTCCAGTTGCCGTTCTTCGGCTTGGCGACAGCAGGCTTGTCCTGCGCTGCGGCGGGGGCAGCTGAAAGAGTGGCGGCAATGGCAAGGAATGCGGGCGCTACGAGCCGGGCGGGAATTTTCACGTCAATCGGTTCCGTTCTCATCCTGCGATCCGAGGCCGCGCGCCAGCGATTCGAGCACCGCGCGCAGTTCCGGGTCGCCAATATCGCGCAGGCTGTCACCCAGTTCCATAGGAATCGGCTTCAGCGAAGGCGGGGCCTTGGCCTTCTGCCTGCCCTCGGGAGGCTTAACCGCACCTTGCCGCAGCTTGATGCGGGCAACTGCGCGATAGCCGAAGAACCGGTTCACTCGCTCGATGATCTCGGGCAGCACCTGCTGGATCAGCGGCGCATGGGCGGGCTTCACCACCAGTTCGAGAATGCCTTCCGACTTCTCACCGGGAGGAAAGCGGATCATTTCCGGCGTGCAAACCAGCGAATGCGTATCACCCACGATCTCGGGCCAGCGGCTGACGATGGACGACTGGACAAAGCCGAAACGACGGAAGGCAGGGCGGCCGATCTGCGGCATCAGGTCGGAAATCGCCTTCGCCTGTCCTCCGCGCGGACGTTCATAAGGGCGCGCAGCCTTTTTAGGTTTTGGTTCGGGCTTGTCGCTTTCCATGACGGCGGCGCTCATGCCATAGGCAGGCCGTGGCCGCCAGCATCTCCGACACGCTTCTCGACTGGTACGACGCGCATGCCCGCGACCTGCCGTGGCGCGCGCCGCCCGGTGCGCCGCCGCCCGATCCCTATCGCGTCTGGCTGTCGGAGGTAATGCTGCAGCAGACCACCGTGGCCGCCGTGAAACCCTATTTCGAGGCATTCACCAGCCGATGGCCGGATATGCAGGCGCTGGCCGCCGCTCCGGAAGAGGACGTCATGGCGGCATGGGCGGGACTGGGATACTATTCGCGGGCGCGCAATCTCGTGAAGGCGGCCAAGGCCGTGGCCGAACTGGGTGCTTTCCCTGCGGACGAAGAGGCCCTGCGCAAGCTGCCGGGCCTCGGTGCCTATACGGCCGCCGCGGTCGCCGCGATTGCGTTCGGCCAGCGCGCCGTGGTGGTCGATGCCAATGTCGAGCGGGTGGTGTCGCGCCTCTTCACCATCGCCGATCCCCTGCCGGGCTCGCGCAAGGAGATCCGCGAACGGACCGATGAAATCACGCCGGAAGAACGCGCGGGCGATTTTGCGCAGGCGATGATGGACCTCGGCTCCAGCCTTTGCACCGTGCGTGATCCCAAGTGCCTGCTGTGCCCCTTGTCACATGCCTGCGCCGCGCGGGCCGAGGGCGAACCTGCGCGCTATCCGGTCAAGGCGCCGAAAAAGGCCAAGCCGCTGCGGCAGGGCCAGGCATACTGGATCGAGCGGGAAGGGCAGGTCTGGCTGGTCCGGCGCGAGGGTACCGGAATGCTGGGCGGCATGCGCGCGCTGCCGGACGACGGCTGGTCCGCGCGCGGCGACGGTGTGGGTAATGCCATCGGCGAGGCACTGGGATTAGTGCGGCACGGCTTTACCCATTTCGACCTCGAACTGTCGGTCCTCCGGCAAGAGGAAACTTTGGGCGAGGGTGAATGGTGGCCGCTCGACAGGCTCGAGGATGCGGGCCTGCCGACCCTTTTCGCCAAGGCTGCGCGGCTCGCGCTGGCCTAGATGATCCCGCCGCCCAGCGACAGGCGGACCACTGCGATCAGCATCACCACGATGCAGAAGTTGCGGCCCGCATTGCTCGACGACAGCTGGCCCAGCACCACGCCGATCACGATCAGCGGCAGTGCAATCCAGTTGGCCCAACCGAGGAGGGGGATGGTCGCCGGGATCACGATCACCAGCGAGACGATTCCGAAGATGAATGAGAGGAGGTTCAGCATGTGTCCTATATGGGTAAGTCACCTGCGGATTGCAATAGTTTCGATTCGCAATTGACCGTTCAGGATCGCTTGCCCAAAACGGCGCGCGCACCAGGTTTCGAGAGGAAATACATGGCCTACCGCGATTTCGATACGTCTCCGCTTTCCCGCCGTTCGCTGCTGAGGGGCGGCGCATGGATGACTGCCGGTGCAGCCATGTCCGGCCTGCCGCTGGGCGGCGCGGCGATGGCGCAGGGCGCGGCAGCGCGGTGGCCCTCGGTATCCTCGATGGTCAACAAATACGTGGCCGAAGGCAAGGTCGCCAACATGGCCGCAGCGCTCGGCTGGGGCGACAAGGACCCGCTGCTGATCGCCAAGGGCACGCTGGTGCTGGGCGGCGCGACGCCGGTCGACATGGACAGCCTATATCGCATCTATTCCATGACCAAGCCGGTCACCGGCATGGCAACGATGATGCTGATTGACGAGGGCAAGCTGGGTCTCGACCAGCCGCTCGCCGAAGTGCTGCCGGCCTTCTCCAACATGAAGGTGCAGAAGACCTACGACGGCTCGGTCACCGACCTCGTGCCTGCCGAACGCCCGATCACCATTCGCCAGCTGCTTACCCACACAGCAGGCCTCGGCTATTCGATCATCCAGAAGGGCCCCATCCGCGATCTTTACGTCAAATACGGCGTCGTGCCCGGACAGGTGACCCGTCTGCCGATCCCCGGCCTCGGCCGCGAAGAGGCGATCCGCGGCCTCGACAAGTTCGCCAACAATCTCGCGCAGCTGCCGCTGGTCCTTCAGCCGGGCACCAAGTGGAGCTATTCGGTCAGCCTCGACCTGCTCGGCCGCGTGATCGAGGTCGCCAGCGGCATGTCCTTCGACGAGTACCTTCGCACGCAGATCTTCGAGCCGAGCGGGATGAACAGCACCTTCTTCCGTGTACCGAAGAGCGAAGTGGCCCGATTTACTACCAATTACGGCATCATGGGCGGCATGCCACTGCCGCTCGATCCGGCACCGGCCTCGATCTACCTCGACGATCCGGCCTTCCCCTTCGGCGGGGCAGGCCTGGTCTCCAGCCCGCGCGATTACGACCGCTTCCTCAAGATGCTGCTCGGCTATGGCACCATCGACGGCAAGCGCGTGATGAGCGAAGCGGCGGTCAAGATGGGCACGTCGAACCTGCTGCCCGAAACCGCCTCGACCAAGGGGACCTGGGTCGAAGGGCAGGGCTTCGGCGCCGGTGGCCGCGTGTCGAACGGCGCTTATGGCTGGGGCGGTGCTGCAGGCACGGTTGCCTTCGTCAGCCATCAGGCAAACCTGCGCGCCAGCCTTTATACGCAATACATGCCGTCCGAAGCCTATCCGATCCATGCCGGCTTCCCCGAGGCGGTGATGAAGGATCTTGCCGCGATGATGGGGGCTTAAGCACCCATGCTGTCCTTCACCGGCTCGCGTCTCGACCGCGCCGACCACGTGCGCGCCGATCCCGAGCGGCTGGCCGGTTACATGAACTGGAAGGCGAGGCTGCTCGCGCTCGACGGGCTGATGCCCTCGATCGGCGACGATGGCCGCCTCGTGTGGGGCACGCTGGCAGATGCGGCGGAAGATGCCGAGTTGGTGTTCCTCGGGCTGGACGATGGCAAGGCGTGCTTTGCTGCCGTGCCGCCGCGCGGCGATGCGTCCCCGCGCATGGCCAACCCGGCGCTGTGGTCGCTCATGGCGACGCTGCAACCCGACGACCTGGCGCTCTATGGCGGCGCGCGCAGTATCGTCGACTGGCACGCACGGCACCGTTTCTGCGCCCAGTGCGGCGGCGACACTAAGATCGCCAAGGGCGGCTGGCAGCGTGACTGCACCGCCTGCGGGGGGAGCCATTTCCCGCGTACCGACCCGGTCACGATCATGCTGGTCGAACACGAGGGCCGGTTGATGCTGGGCCGCGGGCTCGGCTGGCCGGAAGGACGCTTTTCCGCGCTTGCAGGCTTCGTCGAGCCGGGCGAGAGCATCGAGGAAGGCGTTGCGCGCGAGGTGCTTGAAGAAAGCGGCGTGCGCGTGCGCGACGTCAGCTACATCGCCAGCCAGCCATGGCCGTTCCCTAGCCAGCTGATGATCGGCTGCCATGCCCATGCCGACGACGATGCGCTGACCATCGACGAGACCGAGATGGCCGAGATCATCTGGTTTACGCGCGACGAAGTTACGGCGGCGCTCAAGGGCGAGGGGCCCTTCGTCGCGCCGCCGCCGCATGCTATTGCGCATCATCTCATGCAGTGGTGGATTTCGCGATGACCCAGCCCCGGAAAATGACCATCGATATCTGGTCCGACGTGATGTGCCCCTGGTGCCTCGTCGGCTGGGGCAATCTTTCGCAGGCGCTGGAGACGCTGCAAGGCGAGATTGAGGCAGAAGTGCGCTGGCACGCTTTCGAGCTCAATCCCGACATGGCCGAGGAAGGGGAGGAGCGCACGGCGCATATCGCCCGCAAGTACGGCCGGACCATCGAACAGTCGAAGGCCGTGCAGGGCCAGATGCGCGCAGCTGCCGAGGCGGCACGCGTTTCGCTCGATTACGAGGGCGAAGAACCCGCGCCCGATGCGATGATGTGGAACACCTTCGCCGCGCACCGGCTGCTCACCTGGGCAGGCGAGACGCTCGGCCCCGAGAAGCAGACGCAGCTCAAGCTTGCCCTGTTCAAGGCACACTTCAACGAGCGCCGCCGCATCGGGGAGCGCGAGATCCTGCTCGACGTTGCCGAAAGCGTCGGGATCGAACGCGAAGCTGCCGCAGCCGCGCTCGACGACGAGGAAGTGGCGCGCAAGACCCGCGCGGAAGAACGAGCCGCCTGGGACATGAACATCTCGGGCGTCCCCGCGATGATCCTCGAAGGCCGGTTCATCGTGCCCGGGGCACAGCCGCCCGAGGCTTATGCCAATGCGCTGCGCCGGGTGGCGGAGAAGACCGCCGCCGCCTGAACTGGCGCAATGCGTTAACACTTGCGGAAATCGCTGTCCCGTCCTGGACTCGCGTTCAGGAAGGCGCGTTTCGGCACGTGCAATCCACTGAAAGATTATGCTAACCATCTTCGCATGAGCCCGGTGCCCCGCATCCAGACTTGCCTCCCCGCCCGCAATTGCCGGGTGCGCCCGTGAAGCTGCCGGGCCGCATCGCTGCAGCCTGCGCGCTGGCGCTGGGCGCCTGGTCGGTTCCGGCTGCAGGCGATAAGCCGCAGCTGTCGGTCATCAACGGGCAGGGCCTGCGCTTCGGCACCTTCGCCGTCCCGACTTCGGGCTATCGCGAAATCTCTCCGTCCGGCGGCGTGACGAGCGGCGGCATTTTTGCTCTCGACCAGAGCGGGGTGGGGCCGGCGCAGTTCGTGGTGCAATACGATCGCGGCAACAACGGCCGGCGCCGGATGGATCTTGTGATCGAGCTGGTGTTTGCAGCACCTGCCACCTTTGCGCAGGGCGGGCTGACCGCGCGGCTGTCGCGCTACCAGATCGATCTGCAGGGTTACGGCATGGTCCAGCCCGGCCAGGTGATCCGCGTAGAGATACCTAATTGTGTGCAGCGCGTCTGCTCGCGTAGCTTCAACCTCGGAGGACGCATCGATGTCGACAGGACATTCGGCGGCGGCCTCGTCGAGATTCCGATTTTCGTCGATGCCGTCCTTGTCTCGAGCAATTAAGGCCCTCGGGCTTGCCGCTGCGGCACTTGCTTCGCCTGCAATGGCGGACGGCGACAGTTCCAGCGTCACCGGTATGGCCCATGCCTCGGTGGTGGAACCTTTGACCGTACGCCAGATCGATCCGCTGCAATTCGGCACGCTGGCTGTCCGGCAGGGTCAATCGGGTGCCATCAAGGTCGATCCCGCGACGGGGGCCGTCTCCTACAGCGGGGCGCTCGGCAATGCCTGCCCCTCGTCTTCTGTCTGCGCGGCCTCTCCGGCGCTGTTCCTTGTTAGCGGAGAAGAAGGGCGCACTTACCGCATCGAGGCTCCTGCCAGCGTCACCGCTTTCCATACCAATACAGGCACCGGATTGCCGGTTGCCGATATCACGGTGGCTGTCGAAAATGCGGCCGGCGAGGCCATGCGCGGCGTGCTGGGCGAGATGGGGCAAGACCGCTTTCGCGTGGGCGGAACCTTGCAGGTTGCAGCCGGAAGTCCGCTCGGAACCTATCGCGCGGACCTCCAGATGGTGGTTTTTTATGATTGATGCGGGGTTAATCTGCTCCGTAAAACCCCGTAGGTGTGCGGTTTCCAGGCAGTAAGACTTCCTTAAAGCCTACGTAGTATCCCCTAGATCAGCACCGGCAATAGCTGGTCGCGCTATTGTTCGAATTCAGGGGACACCAAATGAAGAAGATCGTTCTTGCGGCAGCCATGACCAGCGCCGTTATCGCCGTGCCGGCAGCCGCCGCACCGGGCGACACTGCTAACACCTCGGGCGTAGCGAACGCAGAAATCGTTGCCCCGATCGCCATCGTCCACGACACGGGCGCCGCGCTCGACTTCGGTATCATGACCGCTGGTGGCGGTGGTACTGTCGTCGTCCTCACGGACGGTTCGGGTACCGCAACGGGCGAAGTCACCCTCGTTTCGGGCAGCGCAAACGCTGCCGACTCCTTCACCGTGACCGGTGACGCGAACCGCAGCTTCGACATCGTGACGACCGGCGGTTCGGTCAGCAACGGCACCGGCGGCACCATGAACTTCTCGACCGATGCCGACGCGACCGGCACGCTCGACGAAACCGGCGAAACCTCGTTCAGCGTCGGTGGTACGCTGACCGTGGGCGCGAACCAGGCTGCAGGCAGCTACACCGGTTCGTACACCGCAACGGTGACCTACAACTGATCGACGAGATGATCGCCGGGCTGCAAGCGTAGTCCGGCGAGCATCGACGACAGGCATCGTCCCATGGGCAAGCCATTCTCAAAGACACTGTTTGCGGGAATGCTGGCCATGGCGACGGGCTTGTTCGCCACGCCGCTGGCGGCACAGGCGAACGACACGGACGACACTGCCGGGGTGACCAATGCCCGCGTGGTGGAGCCGCTTTCCATTACCGCGATCGCCGACCTGCGGTTCGGCACGCTGATGCGTCCGGCCACTGCCGGCATCATTGAAGTCGCACCGAACGGTGCGGTGACGGGCAATCTCGATATCTCGGCATTTCCGGGCGGTCGCGGACCGGCCCGTTTCACCGTGCTTGGCGAGCGCAACCGCCGCTTCGTCGTCTTCACGCCGAACCAGATCACCATCTCGAACGGCACGGCCACGATGGTCGTCGACCGCTTCCGCGACAACCGCACGCTCGGTTTCGCGCGGTTCAATGCCGTAGGCAGCTTCGACCTTTATGTCGGCGGGCGCCTCAATGTGACGGCAAACCAACAGGTCGGAACATATTCGGGGACTTTCGACGTAACCGTTCTTTATCTGTAAATGTCGACTGTCTAAGGCTGTCTGTAGGAGCGCGTAGTCGCTACAGGCAGGGAAAATATCATGAATTCAGGGTCGAAACCTTTCGGCGGGATGCGCACCGCCGTATTCGGCGCAGCCGTGTCCCTTGCGTTTGCCATTTCCGGACCCGCTACGGGCCAAGCCAGCCTGTCCCAGGCCGCACCTCCGCCTCCCGCCGGATCGGTTGGCGGCGTCGGCGATGTGAACCTGTTTCCCAAGCGCGTCGTGATCGACGGGCGCCGCTCGATCGCCACGGTCGGCCTCTACAACAAGGCGGTCAATCCGGGCGATTACGAGATCACCATCGTCGACATGGGCATGACGCCTGAAGGCCAGCTGCTCGCCTTTGACAACGGCCTCGATCCTGCCAGCCAGGCGCGGGTCAAGACGGCCAGCCAGATGCTGCGCTATTCGCCCCGCCGGGTCACTCTGCGCGGCACGGAATCACAGATCATCCGAATCATGGCACGCGCCGGGGCAGAACTGCCGGATGGCGAATATCGTTCGCACTTCACCGTGACCTCGGTTCCGGAAGCGGATGGCTTCAGCATCGAGCAGGCGACTACCGGCGGCAGCGATGACGGTATCGGCGTCACCATCCGCCCGCGTTTCGGCATCGCCATCCCGATCATCGTCCGGATCGGCGAAACCACACTCGATGTCGGGATTTCCAATGCCCGCGTGCTGACCGCGCGCGACGGGACGCAGGCAGTTGCCTTCACGCTCAACCGTTCGGGCACGCGCTCGGCCTTTGGCGACATCACCGTGAAAGCCGCGGGTTCTTCGGACCCGATCGCGATTTCCAAGGGTGTCGGCGTCTATCCCGAAGTCGACAGCCGGGAAGTCATAGTGCCGATCGATCCCGAGGCAGACCGCCGGTTGACCGCTTCGGGCGCGAAATTGCGGATAGAATTCGTCGACGATGACTTCTCGCCAGGCTCCAAGCTAGCCGAGCTCGATTTCGTGGTGCCGTGAGCAGGCGGAAAATCGTCGGCGGTGCTGGCACCGCGATACTGATTACCGCTGCCGTCGGGTATGGCCTTGCTCCCGGCGACAAGGCGCAGCGGACCAAGATACCCGCGCCCAAACGCTTTGACCCGCAAGAGGCTGGCCCTTCGGTCAGCTTGCGCCGCCCGCTACCCACGCCCAGCTTCGGTGCGGACGATCCGGCATCGTCGAAGGCGGGGCTGAATGCACGCAAGATCGGCCCGAAAGCCCGGTTTTCCGGTTCGGGCAGCGATGTTCCGGTGCTCGCCCAGGCATCGCTGGAAGAAGCGGCGAAGAAACGCCCGCCCGCCTATACGCCGCTGCTACCGAAGGCCGGAACAGCGCAGGCCCCGGCGGCCGCGCCCGAAGAACCTGCGCCCGCGGTCCAACTTGCCGTTTCGGAGAATGCGCCTTCGCCCGTCCTTGGTGATGCAGAGGCGGAGGAACTGCCTGTTCCTGCGTTCGGGGCAGGACCGGACCCGGTAATCGAGCCGGCAGAGCCGGTACTTGCCGCCGCGCCGAAAGCCGATGAAGCCGTCAACGCTGCGAACGTTGAGGTGCTGGGCGTCCCGCTCGCCCCTGTCCCGCTGGACACCCAGCCGTTACCGGAAACGTCCGATGAGCCGACGGGGGAATTCGCCCAGGCATTCGTTACCGAGCAGCCGGAAGTATCGACCAGTAGCTTCATTACCGAGACCGAGGCGGTTCCGGAAACGGACGAACCGGAAGTCGAGACCTCGCAGCTAGCTCCTGCTCCCGAGGTGGACGCGGCTGGCGAGGCCGTGGCGCGGGACCATGCCGAAGCCGAGGAAAACACATCTTCGCCCTTCAGCGAAGAGCCACTTGTTGGGGGGCTTGAACCAGCCAATCCGGCACCCCCAGCTCCTCCGCCGCCTCAAGTGGAGCCGGAGACCACTCCGCCGGAAGTGACCGAACCAATTACGGCGCCTCCCGCACCGGCGGAAGAGCTCGCACCGGCGGCAGCGGCTACCGCTCCCCTCGCTCCTCCGCCGCAGCCCGCTTCCGCAGAGCAGGTCCCCGAGTACGAGCGGCTGTCCTTCGCTCCTCGATCGCGCCGCGCGGTACCTGCAAGGACACAGGCTGCAGCCACGGCGGCAGAGCCTGCCCCGCAGGTCGATTCTACCAGCTACGTTGCCGCGCCTTCGCCGCCGGTCCGTACGCCGCCTGCCGCAGCAGAAGCGCCTGCCTCCTACGCCTCGCTCACATCGGGCCTGATCAAGCGCGGGAATGCCGCGTCCGCATCCGCGCAGCCTGCCGGGGCTGAACTCACTTCCGCTCCGGGTCTGCGCGGCGCGATCGCGGGTGACGGGCCGCTCATCTCATACCAAGACGAACTGATCCTCGAGGTGAGGGTCAACGGTGCGTCCGAGACGGACACGATCATTGCCTATGGAACGCGCGGCGGCCTATACCTGCCGCTCGGCCCGCTCGTGCGTATCCTCGATCTTGCGATCTCGGTTACCGACGAGGGGCGCTATGCGCATGGCTGGATCCTCGACGAAAGCCGCACGCTGACGATCGACTTGCGCTCGGGCACGATCGAGGCTGGCGGCAAGACCATCAAGACCGACGGCGTGCTGGCGGCCCCGTTCGACGGTGAACTTTACCTGCGTGCCGACCAGTACGAGGCGCTGTTCCCGCTGTCGGTCAAAGCCGACCTCAGGTCACAATCGGTCCAGATTACCACGCTGGAGAAATTCCCGTTCGAGGAACGGCTGGCCCGGATGGTTCGCCGCGCGAAGCTGGAAGCCGCCGCCGGCAACAAGCCGAAGGACGATTTCGAGCGGGTCGTGGCACCCTATCGCCCGCTGTCGATCCCGACTGCCGATGTGGAATTGCGCGCCGTGTCCGACAGCAATTTCGGCACCCGGGCGGAAGGCGATTTCTACGTCGCAGGCGATCTCGGCTACCTGTCGGCGGAAGGCTATTTCAGCGGGGACACGAAGAACGGTCCCACCGCCTCGCTGTTCAAGGTCGGGCGGATAGATCCCGACGCAGACCTGCTCGGACCGCTTGCCGCGACCGCCTTTTCGGCGGGGGATATCAATTCCGCCTCCATGGCGATCGGGCTGCGCAGCGTGGCCGGCCGCGGGGCAATGGTCACCAATGCGCCCTCGCAGGTCGGTTCGGTGTTCGACCGTGTGGACCTGCGCGGCATCCTGCCCGACGGCTACGAGGTCGAGCTTTACCGCAACGATATCCTGGTGGGCTCGACCCGCGATGCGGTCAACGGCCAGTACGAATTCCTGCAGATCCCGGTCGATTTCGGCCTCAACGTCTTCCGCTTCGTCTTCTTCGGCCCGCAGGGCCAGCGTAGCGAGGTTGTGGAGCGGATAAGCGTGGGGGACGGCCGCCTGCCCGAAGGCAAGCTGGTCTACAGCATCGACGCGGCTCAGAAGCAGCAGAACCTGCTGGGCGTCAGGCCGCCGAACTATATCGAGCCTGCCGGTTACGGCGACTGGCGCACCAGCGCACAGCTGTCCTATGGGGTCACCTCCGGCCTTACTGCGCTGGCGGGTGCCGCATGGTTCGAAGACCGGGGGGAGGACCGCTGGCTGGCCACCACGGGGCTGCGCACCGGCATCGCAGGCCTTGCCGTGAAGGTCGATGCGGGCGTTGCCGACGGCGGGTCGTACGCCTTCGGAGGTGGCGTCGGCGGCCGGTTCGGCAGGTCGAGCGTGACGCTCAGCCACATGGAGTATGGCGGGGAATTCCCGGACGAGACGGTGGGGCTGGGCAACCAGTTCCTGCGCCGCGCGACCGAACTCGATTTCAATACCGCGATCAGCCTCGGCGGAGACGGGTCGGGCCTCACCGTCCCCGTCAGCGCACGCATCCGCAATTACGAGGGCATCGACGGGCGCAACACCTTCTCTGCCGGAACGAGGGCATCGGCCCGCACTTCGGGCTTCCTCATTTCCAACACGCTCGACTATTCGCGCACCAGCGGGGGCGGGATCGAGGCGTTCGACCAGCTCTTCGGCAGCTTCGATCTCGCCACGCTCAGCCGATCCGATACCCGCGGACGGCTGTCGCTGGGCTATTCCGTCCTGCCCGAGGCGGACCTGCTCAACGCCTCGCTCGAAGTCGACCACCGGCTGGACGACCGCACCTCGATCCGCGGCTCGGCGGGCTATTTCTTCGAAGCGAAGCAGCCCGCTTTCGGCCTGTCCGCCGCGCGCGAGTTCGATACCTTCACCCTGGCGTTCGACGCCCGTTATTCCTTCGTAGACAAGAGCCATTTCGTCGGCCTGCGGCTCGGCTACAGCCTCGGGCGCGATCCCTTGCGCGGGCGCGTGTTCATGGCGCGTCCTGGCCTCGCGGCGTCGGGTGGGGCAAGCCTGCGCGCCTTCCGTGATCTCGATGGCGACGGAGTATACGGCCCGCCGGACGAGCCGGTGGAAGGAGTCGACTTCATCTCCTTCAACCGCACCGGCACCACGGATGACCAGGGCGTCGCACAGCTATCGGGCCTCGGCGTCGGGAGGGCGGTGACCGTGCAGATGGACCCGACCACGCTGCCCGACATCGACCTCGCCCCGCAGCGCAAGGGCATCGAGATCGTGCCGCGCCCGGGCACGATCCAGGCGATCGATTTCCCGATCGTCGCTCTGTCCGAAGTGGAAGGCACAGCGCGCTTCGCCGATGCGCAGGGTCGAGGCGTGTCGGGCGTGCGCCTGCGCCTGCTGAACCCCAAGGGCGAGGTCATCTCCTTCGCCAAGACCGAGGTCGACGGTTACTTCTTCTTCGAACGTGTGCAGCCCGGCCGCTACACGCTGGCGATCGATCCCGACCAGATATCGCGCCTCGGCCTGTGCGAACTGGACGGCGAGGCCATCGTGATCGACCCGCAAAGCTCGATCGTCACCCGCGACCTGACCATCAGGCAGTGCGATTGATCTGGACCCATTCTTGGCAAGCAGTTGCGTAGGGGTAAGACCATGGACAGAGGCACTTCTCGTTCATCAAAAAAGGCCCCCGCTCTAACGTAGAGCGAGGGCCCTATAGTCGAGGTCGGCATCGAAAATCCGATGCCTCCCTTCGGGTCGCCTGGTTGCAGGTCCTTCTGCGTTCGATTGTCCCTAGTATTCCGTAGCCGCGTTTCGATACTGGATCTCTGCCAGTGCATCTTCGACGAGAGAGCGTCCTTCATCGCTGGCGATGACCAAATCGATCGGTCTTCCGCCAAGAGCCTTGTGCGGCGAATTCATGAATGTGATGGCAGCTTCGCGCCCCAAGACGATCATGGCCAGTCTTGTAGTGTCGGATTGCCGCTGTGCAGCCTCGTTAGTAAGGCGAGGCGCAGCCTTATGCGGTGCCCTCACGGTACGAGCTCTGTTGCCAGATAAAATATTCGAAGTGTCGATCCCATGTTGTCCTCCTCACATCAAGCGGGAGCACAACTTGTCTCTCAGTCGCAGGACGCTAAAGGCTCTGGCTGCGATGGAATTAGAGATAGCAGGCTTCGCCAAGTTTGTATCCAAAAATAAATATCGCTGCCGAGCGTGAATGCCATCGCCAGATTTCTCACTTTGAGATGGAGCGCATCATCTGACGATTTGAGGCGCTTCGTCCGGCTTCCGATGTTTCTTGGGTGTGAGCTGGGCCTTGCTCCAAGCACATGCAGCAGCTGCGCCAAGCCCGTGCTGGAACGCGCTGATCCTTCCGGCAATCCGTGCAGCTTGTTCCAGCTTGGCCAGACGAGCGTCAACATTGGTGGCCGCTGTGGCATTCATCAGGGCTCGCTGATGAGCCGCATATTCGAAATTCAGGTCCATGGGGATTCTCCTGCATTCGCGGAAATGCCTTGGCATGGCCGCAGTTTTGGCGACGGTTTTCAATCCACCATGGCAGCGACGAGGCGTCGAAGCTCGAAAGCAGGGATGATGTTGGCGATAGGCCCACGATCCTTTTCTACGGGGAAATTCGTAGTACCGTGTCGGGGCGAAAGCATGGGGCGCAGCGGACTGCGCGAGGTATTATTGTTCATATTTGTCCGGCAGACGTTTGCTGCCGCCTTCAAGATAATGTCAGCGCCGATATCCGCGCTTTCGGGCTCCTGCGGGCGACTGCCCGGGGGTCCTTTCGCGGAATACGATCCGGCCCTTGGTCAGATCGTAGGGCGTCATCTCGACATGTACGCGGTCTCCAACGACCGATCGGATGCGGTAGCGACGCATCTTACCTGCTGTGTAGCAGATGATCCGGTGCTCATTATCTAGGGTGACGCCAAAGCGACCATCAGGCAGGACCTCGTCGATCGCGCCTTCCATCGTAATGAGTTCTTCTTTCGCCAAATTGCATCCTTCGCGTACGAAAAATCATCCGCACGGACGAATTCCGTCGCGGAGCCAGGGGTGCGTGAAAAGGAAGTGGTGCCGCTCGCGGGTTCGCGTGCTGTGTGGCAATCATAATCCGTCGCAGGCGACGTTAGGCAATTTCGATATAAGGCATTATTAAAAAATTTCAATGCCTGCATCTTCACATCGACGAAAATTGTTCAGCGATCAGGTCTGCCTGCGAGTTCCGTTCCGGATCAGATCAGTCCCAGCCGCTCCAGCTTGCCTGCCAGCTTACCGGGTAGCGCATCGCCTATGTCCTCGCCTTCCGCGAGGTCGCGCGGCGGTTCGCCCTTGAGATAGCGCCAGCCCTGGTGGGCGCGCTTGGGGCGGGGGTGGACGCGGATCAGTTCGGGCTTGAGGTCGATCGACCAGCGCCCGTCGCGCGTCTCGGAAAAGCCGGTAATCTCGCTGCGGGCGACGATGCTGTGTTGGTGGATCCAGTAGAGCGAGCCGCCGATGCACTCTTCCCACTTGGTTGGGCGATAGCGCGTCGTCAGGTTCGGACTGCGCCGCTGGGCATACCAGCTTTCGATATCGGCATAGCTTTGCGCGCCGAAGGCGATCTTGGTCAGGTTGAGCGGCATGGCTTCCTAGATAGAGCGCTGCGCCGGTTCCTCAACCGGCTTGGCTCCCGAAACCGCTTTCCTACTCGATGCCGGGCGTTGCAGGCTTGCCGGATGCATCCAGCCATCGCCCCTCGAGCCGAGCATTTCCGCCGCTTTGCGCACATCGCAACGCCCCAGGATTTTTTCTCCCAAGACCGTGTTCCAAGTGTTCCACCCTGTAGGGTTTCAGACCACTCCGAGTGCCACGGCGAGGCCGAGGAAGGCGAAGAAGCCCATCGAATCGGTGATCATCGTCACGAACACGCTCGATGCGACGGCCGGGTCCTGGTCGAGCCGTTCGAAGGCCACGGGAACGAGCACGCCGGCAAGACCTGCGGTGACCACGTTGATGATCATGGCCAGCGCGATCACCCCGCCCAGCAGGGGGCTGAAGATGGCCGCCGTCGCCGCGCCCACCAGCACCGCGATGGTCGCCCCGTTGAGCAGGGCGACGCGCATCTCGCGCGCGAGGATGCGGCCCGTGTTGGACCTCGTGAGCTGGTTCATGGCAATGGCGCGCACGGTCACGGCCATGGTCTGCGTTCCGGCATTGCCCCCGATGCTGGCGACGATCGGCATGAGCACGGCGAGCGCGACAAGCTGCTCGATAGCGGCGCCGAACAGCGCGATGATGAGGCTGGCGATGAGCGCCGTGCCGAGGTTGGCGACCAGCCAGCGTACGCGGGCCGAATAGGCCTCGCGGATCGGCTCGTTGATGTCGCCTTCACCGGCACCCGACATCAGCAGGGCGTCCTCGCCCGCTTCTTCGGAGATAATGTGGACCACGTCGTCGACGGTCATCTGGCCGACGAGGCGCCCGTCCTCGTCCACCACGGCGGCGCTGATGAGGCCGTACTTCTGGAACATCAGCGCGACCTCTTCCTGGTCGAGCATGGCCGGGACCAGCGTCTGGTCGCGCTTCATCACGTCGGACAGCGCGATGTTGCGCGGCGTGCGCAGGATCCACGAAAGCTGGCAGGTCCCGACCGGGTGATGGCGCTGGTCGACCACGAAGACCTCGAAGAAGTCCTCCGGTAGGTCGTGCTGGTCGCGCAGGAAGTCGATCAGGCCGCCCACCGTGATGTGTTCGGGCACGGCCACGAACTCGCGGCTCATCAGGCGCCCGGCGGTCTCCTCGGGATAGGAGAGGGCGGTCTGGATCGCGATCCGGTCTTCGGGATCGAGTTCGGCGAGGACCGCGCGCTGGTCCTCTTCGTCGAGATCCTCGATCAGCTGGACTGCGTCGTCGGTTTCCAGCTGTTCGGCAATCTGCGCCACCGCGTCGGCGGGCAGGGCCTCCATCATCTCCTCGCGGACGTAGTCGTTGAGCTCGGCAACGACGTCGGAGGTCATGAGGTCGGTGATGGCCGAGGCGAGCTGGGTACGCTCGTCCTTCTCGAGCAGTTCGAGAAGGTCGGCCACGTCGGCCGGGTGGAGCGGTTCGACGAGGTCGTAGACCTCGCCTTCGTCGCCCGCTTCGAGGGCATCCTCCACCGCCTGAACGAACTCGCGCTTGAGCGTGTTCTCCTCGTCCATGCGTTCGTCGTCGATACGGTCGTCCGGGCGCGCGCCTTCATCCGGCGTTTCGGCCAGCATCACGTCGTCGTCTTCGAGGGGCCGTTCGTCCTCCGCCATGCTGCCCCGTCTAGGCACCCGGGCGTCGATTGCAAGCAGAGGGTGACATCGGCGGGCGAGCGCCTATGTAGGCGGCAACCAACTCACAGGAGACCAGCCAGATGGCAGACAAACTGACCTTCACCCTCGACACCGGCAATGGAGAAGGCGGCGACGTCGTCATCAAGCTGCGCCCCGACCTTGCACCGGGCCATGTCGAGCGCATCACGACGCTGGCTGGCGAAGGCTTCTACGACGGCGTGGTCTTTCACCGCGTGATCCCCGGCTTCATGGCGCAGGGCGGCGATCCGACCGGCACCGGCATGGGCGGCAGCGACAAGCCCGACCTGAAGGCCGAATTCAACGCCGAACCGCACGTGCGCGGCACCTGCTCGATGGCCCGCACCCAAGTGCCGGACAGCGCCAACAGCCAGTTCTTCATCTGCTTCGACGATGCCCACTTCCTCGACGGCCAGTACACCGTCTGGGGCCAGGTCGAGAGCGGCATGGAGCACATCGACGCACTGCCCA
Source organism: Qipengyuania gaetbuli (assembly GCF_009827315.1). Lineage (NCBI taxonomy): Bacteria > Pseudomonadati > Pseudomonadota > Alphaproteobacteria > Sphingomonadales > Erythrobacteraceae > Qipengyuania > Qipengyuania gaetbuli. The sequence goes on along the minus strand of NZ_WTYF01000004.1, from coordinate 941,322 downwards.
AGGGCGAACCGCCGCGCGAGCCGGGCAAGATCGTCAAGGCGACCGTCAGCTAACCCACACTGCGGGTAAGGAGGCGCGAGCAGGCGGGTTTTCGCCGCTTTGCGCCTCCTCCCGTTCCTATCGGTGCGCAGCCCCGAACGGGCATGGCGCACACTGCACAAAGGCCCCAAAATCCGCACTGGCGCAAATGCGAAACCGGCCCTAGCCTGCGCCCATCATCAGGTGCGCAACTTTGGGGGAAGTACTGTGGCCGGACATTCATTTCACGACGAGGCATGGCACATCGAGCACATGGGTGCCGAGGTCATGCGCCTGTTCGGCCATGCGCCGAACCGCCTGCTCGAAACCGGCAAGGATTTCTGGATCGGCCTGAGCGGAGAGCCCGGCTGTGCCGACCTCAACATGGCGGGGTTGGGTGCCTCTGTCTCCGACGACGACCTCGACCGTGTCGTGCAGATCATTCGCGATACGCAGATCGACACGATCATCGTCGCGCCCAGCGAAAATTCGGACCTCAAGGCCCGGCTGGAACAGCGCGGGATCGAAACGGTGGGGCAGGTGCCCTGCATGGAGCGTCCCGCGGGCCCGTTCGACAGGCCCGCTCCGTTCAATGCTCGCATGGCGACGACTGCCGAAATGGCGCAGGTAATGGACGTCTCGGCACAGGCCTTTTCGCTCGATATCGAGAAAACCAGCCGGTCCATGCCTGCGGAATTCCTTCAGGATGAGGGGAACGAGATCTGGCTCGTGGAAGAGGACGGAAAGATCCTGGGGACCGGTGTCTTCATGCGGACCGATGACCACCTCGGGGTCTATGTCATGGCGACTCCGGAAGAGCATCGCGGACGGGGCGTCGGCACAGCCGTGCTCCAATCGGCCATCGAGCATCACCAAGAAAGCGGCCTGGAGTTCGCCACGCTGGGCGCGACCGAAATGGGCTATCCCGTCTACGAAAAGCTGGGCTTCAGAACGGTCGCGCAGCCATACGTGGCCGTGATCGGTGCCTCGACGCAGTTCTCGTAATGCCAAGGCCCCTCGGCTGCCGCAGGGGTGATTGAACCTTGGGCAGCTTCGGGCTAGGGCCGCGGTCCGCATGAAACCGACTACCGCCCCCAGGACCTACAGGGTCAAGAGCTTCGGCTGCCAGATGAACGTCTATGACGGCGAGCGCATGGCCGAGATGCTGGCGACGCGCGGCATCAAACCTGCGCCCGAAGGCGAGGAAGCGGACCTCGTGGTCCTCAACACCTGCCACATCCGCGAAAAGGCAGCGGAGAAGGTCTACTCCGACATCGGCCGCCTGCAGAAAGCGGACGGCACCAAGCCGCTGATCGCGGTCGCAGGCTGCGTTGCTCAGGCCGAGGGTGAAGAGATCATGGCCCGCGCCCCGGCGGTCAGCATGGTCGTCGGCCCGCAGGCCTATCACCGCCTGCCCGAAATGCTCGACAAGGCAGTCCAGGGCGAACGGGCGACCGATACCGACATGCCCGCGATCGCCAAGTTCGCGGCGCTGCCCGAGCGGCGCAAGATCGGTCCTGCCGCCTTCCTCACCGTACAGGAAGGCTGCGACAAGTTCTGCACCTATTGCGTGGTACCCTATACCCGCGGCGCGGAAATCAGCCGACCTTACAGCGATGTCTTGACTGAAGCTCGCAAGCTGGTCGAAGCCGGCGCCCGCGAAATCACCCTGCTCGGCCAGAACGTCAGTGCATGGAGCGGGGAGAACGAGAGGGGCCACCGTGTCGGCCTTGCCGGCCTGATCCGCGATCTTGCGGATATCGATGGCCTCGCCCGCATCCGCTATACCACGAGCCATCCTGCCGACATGGATGACGAGCTGATCGCCGCCCATGGCGAGGTCGACAAGCTCATGCCCTTCCTGCACCTGCCGGTTCAGGCCGGTAGCGACCGCGTGCTTAAGGCGATGAATCGCAGCCACACGGCGGAAAGCTATCTGAAGCTGCTCGAACGCTTCCGTGCAGCACGGCCGGACCTTGCGCTGAGCGGCGACTTCATCGTCGGTTTCCCGGGCGAAACCGATGCAGAGTTCGAGGAAACGCTGAGGTTGGTGGACGAGGTCCGCTACGCGCAGGCGTTCAGCTTCAAATACAGTCCGCGCCCCGGTACTCCTGCCGCGAGCATGGACGGCCAGATCGCGAAGGAAGTCATGGACGAGCGCCTGCAGCGCCTGCAGGCGGCCCTCAACCGTGACCAGCTTGCCTTCAACGAGGGCACCGTTGGCAGGACCTGCGAAGTGCTGGTCGAACGCAAGGGCAAGCATCCCGGCCAGTGGCTGGGCAAGACGCCCTGGCTGCAAAGCGCCTGGTTCGACGGCGATTATGCCATCGGCGACCTGGTCGAAGTGGACCTGATCGAGGCAGGCCCCAACTCGCTCAGGGCATCGGTTCGCGAAGGTGCCCTGTCACTCGCCTGATTTGGCTTCGGCCTCCAGCGTCTTCATTTCGGGTTCTTCGGGGAGCAGCACCGTGCCGGCTTCCTCGGTCGGTTCGGCCGGGGCAACCGTCGGGTTCGACGGATAGCTCTCGCCATCGAAGGCAAGGCGCATCATGCCCGACGGGCCGCCGCCGCCCGACACGCTGATGGCAAGATCCTTCCACCCGTTGGTCTCACTATCGAGCACCGAGATCGGCGTGCGGGAGACCGAGATTTCGGTGACCTTGCTCCACATCGGGCCGGCCGGCGTCAGGACCAGCGTGTTGCAGCCACCAGTTCCGCAGAAATAGGGCGTGATGATGTGGACGATGGCTTCGTCCGCGCCGTCGCCATTAAGGTCGGACCAGGCGAGGGCGTACTGCATGGGTGCCGCATCGGGGTATTCCTGAAGCAGGAAGTGACGGATGTCCTCTTCCGCATTGGCAGGGGCAGGCGAGACCTCTTCAACGACTGTTGTTTCCGGAGCCTCCGCTTCCGGCGCTTCGGCACAGGCGGCAATCGAAAGGGCGACGATCGGCAGGAACTCAAAGCGCATGGGTCAGGCTCCTTTGGTCTGGTCCGGGCAGGATGCCTCGCAACTCCAAGTCTTGCAACTGCATGACTTTCCACCGCCATGATCGCGGTGCTCTTGCGTGGCGGGGGACAAGGCCTAGATTCCGAATCGGAAACGAAAGGAGCGCATGGCTCGCAAACCCGCATCGAAGGCCCCTCAGGCTTTCACTCCGCCGCCCAGTCCGCAGCGTGAAATACGCCGCGCCCAGCTCGACCTGACCTTCGACAACCAGAGCCTGCTCGGCGCGCTGTTCGGACAGTTCGATGCGAATATTGTGCAGGTCGAAAACCGGCTTGGCGTCTTTATCGCGGCGAGGGGCAATGCCCTCCATATCGAAGGGCCCGAAGACAGCGTGGCCCGGGCCCGCGACGTCCTCAACGAAATGTACGACCGGCTCGCCATGGGACAGGATCTCGACCAGGGAGCGATCGAATCGCTGATCGCCATGTCGAACGAACCCACTCTGGACGGCATCATGGACGGCAAGCCGGAAGGTCCGCCGATCATGATCCGTACCCGGCGCAAGACCATCGTGCCGCGCAGCGCAATGCAGGCGACCTATATGCGCAGCCTCGTGCGCGACGACATCATCTTCGCGCTGGGTCCGGCGGGGACAGGCAAGACCTATCTCGCCGTGGCGCAGGCGGTGGCGCAGCTGATTACCGGCAGCGTCCAGCGCCTGATCCTCAGCCGTCCTGCGGTGGAAGCGGGCGAGAAGCTCGGCTTCCTTCCTGGCGACATGAAGGACAAGGTCGATCCGTACCTGCGCCCGCTGTACGATGCGCTCTACGATTGCATGCCGCCCGAACAGGTCGAGCGGCGCTTGGCCAGTGGCGAGATCGAGATTGCGCCCATCGCCTTCATGCGCGGGCGCACGCTAGCCGATGCCTTCGTTATCCTCGACGAGGCGCAGAACACCACGCGCGAGCAGATGAAGATGTTCCTTACCCGCTTCGGTCAGAACAGCCGGATGGTGGTCTGCGGGGACCCGCGCCAGGTCGATATTCCGGGCGGCGACCGCATGAGCGGGCTTGCCGATGCGGTCGAGAAGCTGGAGGGCGTCGAAGGCTTCGGCACCATCCGCTTCACTGCCGCCGACGTCGTGCGCCACCCGATCGTGGGGCGGATTGTGGAGGCCTACGAGGGGCCAACAGTCTAGCCGACGCAAATCGCAGGGACCTATTGCTGCTTACGTGGACCCGCGTTTCGGGCAGGGATTGAATTGGGTGAATCTGGACATCGACATCGACGGTTGGCCCGAGGGCGATTGGGAGGCGCTTGCCGGCAATGTGCTGGACGCCGCCGCGCAGATAGAGCCGGGCCTAGCAAATCCGCGCCTGACTGCCTCGCTGCTGTTCACCAGCGATGAAGAGGTCCACGAACTCAATCGCGAATGGCGCGGCAAGGACAAGCCGACAAACGTGCTGTCCTTTCCCATGCTGGAGCGCGAGGAACTGCTGGGACTTGCGCACGATGGTCCTCCTGAATTGCTCGGCGACTTGGCGCTCGCATACGGTACCTGCGAGCGGGAAGCGGCGGAGAAGGGCATCGCTCTGGCGGATCACGCGGCCCATCTTATCGTGCACGGCTTGCTGCACCTTGCCGGTCATGATCACGTCGATTCCGACGAGCAGGCCGAGGCAATGGAAAAACTCGAGATCGAAGCGCTTGCAAAACTGGGTATTGCGGACCCATATGGGGACCGCGACAAATAGGAGCACGCACCCGGCCCATGGCCAATTCTTCCACCCCCGCCGGAGACGCGGAGAGTAGCAGCGGGCTGTGGCCCGCAATTCGCAAATTGTTCGACCCCGAAAGCGGCGAGCGGTCCCTCCGCGCGCAGCTCGAAGAGGCTATCGACGAGCACGAGGGCGAGAACGGCGACGGTGCCGAAGGCGAACCGGCCAAGGGCGACTTGTCGCCGGTCGAACGCCAGATGCTGCGCAACCTGCTGCATTTCTCCGAACACGATGCCGACGATGTGGCAATCCCGCGCGGCGAGATCATCGCCGTGTCGGCCGATGCCAGCTGGGACGAACTGGTCGCCCAGTTCTCCGAACACGGCCATTCGCGCATGCCGGTCTACCGCGGACAGCTAGATGACGTGATCGGCATGATCCACATCAAAGATGTCTTTCCTTTCCTCGCGGAAAAGAAGGCGCCGCCGGCCGACTGGACGGTGCTGATGCGCCAGCCGCTTTATGTGCCGCAGACGCGCAACGCGCTGGACGTCCTCGCCGACATGCGCTCGCAGCGGATGCACCTCGCGGTGGTCATCGACGAGTTTTCCGGCACGGACGGTCTCATCACGATCGAGGATCTGGTCGAGGAAATCGTCGGCGATATCGAAGACGAGCACGACGATGCGCCCGAGGAATGGATCGTGTCGATCGGCGAAGGCATGTGGGACTGCGACGCGCGCGCGGAACTCGACGACGTGGCCGAGAAGGTCGATCCGCGTCTTGCCGAGGTCGAGGAAGCGGTCGATACGCTAGGCGGGCTGGCTTTCGTCCTGGCGGAACAGGTGCCGCCGGTCGGCAAGGTTCTCGAGCATCCGAGCGGCTGGCGGATCGAAATCCTCGACGGGGATGAAACCCACGTGACCCGCATGCGCCTGCACGAACCGGCCAGCGAGGAAAAAGCTTCCGACTGATACGACTGTTGCGTGAAATCGCACATTCGCGCTCGACACGGGTGCGCGTGCGCAATAGGTCGGTTGCATCATGGCTGTCCGCCGACTTCCCCCGCTGCGCGCCCTCGAGGCCTTTGTCCGTACCGTCCGACTAGGCTCTGCGCGTGCGGCAGCGGACGAACTCGGCCTCAGCCCGTCCGCGCTTTCGCGGCGCATCGGCAATCTGGAAGACTTCGTAGGGAAGAAGCTGTTCACCCGTGCGCGGCAGTCGATGCAACTGACCGATGACGGCCACGCCTTCTTCGAAGCGGTGCATCCCCAGCTCGAAGCGCTGGCCCGTGCGGTCGAAAGCCAGTCGGAGAACCTGTCGGTCCTGCGGCTTCACCTTGGTGTGTTGCCGCTGTTCGGTTCGCAGCGCCTGTTCCCGCGTTTGGCGGAACTGCGGGCGCGACATCCGCTGCTGCATATCGATATCGATACAGGTCCGCACCTTGAAGACCGGGTGGGCGACACGCTGGATGCAGCCATCATCCTGTCGCGAGGGCCCGCCAGCGGCCTGCACGCGGTGCGGCTGGACTACAACATGGTCCACGCCATCGCGAGCAAGGAACTGGCGGAGAAGCTGGGCGACAAGCCGGATATCGAGGCGCTCTCGCGCCAGACATTCCTCATCCACAACGGCCTTCCCGAAAGCTTCGTCGCCTGGAAGGACGAGCTGGGCCTGCGCGAGCTTGAACCTGCAGCGATTGACCACTTCGATTCCGGCCAGTTGATGCTGGAAGCTGCCGCACAGGGCCTCGGTATCGCCATCATGCATGACGACCACCTGCGCCGTGCTGCCGACACAAGGCTGACCGACCTCTACGGGGTCGAGGTCGAAAGCCCCTACAGCTACTGGTTCGTGTGCAAGCCGACCGCGCTCGAGGAACGGCCCGTGCGATTGTTCCACGACTGGCTGGTGAACGCCGCTCTTTAACTCTCGGTTTCGCTGGCCGGCGGCTTGTAGCGCACGGCGTCGACTACATGCTGATAGTCGCGCAGCGGCTTCCCGAGGTTCGCCTCCAGCCGCTCGACAATCTCGGCTCTCGACTTGGCGGCAATCGCCTTGCGCCCGTGGAACTCCTCGGGGCTGAACGGCTCGAGATAGTGGATGCGCAGCTTGAAAGTTCCGCGACGTGCCATGATGCGCATGGCGTTGTGGAGGCCAGTCTCGTCACCGATCCAGGCGATCTCTTCCGAATTCTCGCCGTAGTCGACCACCGCAGGCTGTACGAGGACACCCGGCGGTGGCGGCTCGAGCACGGAGATCATGCTGGATTTGAACGGGAGCAGGGAGTGCCCATCGGTTACAGTGCCTTCCGGGAAGACCGTGACCGACCAGTTGTCGGCCAGCGCTTCCTTGAGGGCATTGATCTGTTCGGCCACGCCCATCCGGTTCTCGCGCTTCACGAAGACGGTCCGGTTGAGGCTGCACAGCCAGCCGATCACAGGGACCTGGCTCAGTTCCCACTTGGCCACGAAGGCCGTCCCGCTCGCGCCTGCCATGGCGAGGATGTCGATCCACGACACGTGGTTGGCGATAAAGAAGACGTCCCGCCGCAGCGGAGTGCCCACGATCTCGACCCGCGCGCCCACGACCCTGGCTGTGTAGCGCAGGAACAGCATGGGAAAGGGCGAGCCGTATGCCAGGATGCGGAAGGCATAGTGCAGCGGCACGAAGAGCAGCAGCAGCAGGACAATGGCAATGGTGCGTGCAATGAAGCGCACCCAACCGGCAATGGTCAGCGGTACTTTCTCGCCCCGCGCTGCTGCCAGCCTTTTCTCCGTGTAGCGCGCGAGGCGACGCTCAGCTTTCGCGGTCGAGGCGGACGCCATAGAGTTCCATGCGATGGTCGACGAGGCGGTAGCCCAGCTTTTCGGCGATCTGCTTTTGGAGAGCTTCGAGTTCGGGGTCGACGAATTCCACGACTTTGCCGCTTTCGACATCGATCAGGTGATCGTGATGTGCTTCGGGTGCGGCCTCGTAGCGGGCGCGGCCATCGCCGAAATCGTGGCGGTCCAGGATGCCCGCTTCCTCGAACAGCCGGACCGTGCGGTAGACGGTGGCGATCGAGATGCCGGGATCGATCTTGTTCGCCCGTTCGTGGAGCATTTCCACGTCGGGATGGTCGTCGCTTTCCGACAGCACCTTGGCGATGACGCGCCGCTGTTCGGTAATGCGCAGGCCCTTGTCAGCGCAAAGCTGTTCGAGATCGATCTTCTGGTGCAAAGGGGCTCCCCAATGAAAAACGCCCCGCACCCTTATCGGGCCGGGGCGCTGTTCTCAAGCGAGGGATGCGGATTACGCCGCTTTCTTGCGTCCGCGCTTCTGGCCGGGCTTGCGACCGAGGCCGATCTTCTTCGCCAAGTCACGGCGGGTGTCCGCATAGTCGGGGGCGACCATCGGATAGTCACCGGGCAAGTCCCAGCGCTGACGATATTCGTCAGGGGTCATGCCGTGTTCGGTGGAAAGGTGCCGTTTAAGCATTTTCATCTTCTTGCCGCAGTCGAGGCAGACAACGTGGTCTCTTTTGACTGACGCGCGGACAGAAACGGCAGGATCCGGACGCGCTTCTTCGGTGACCGAAGTGCCATCGAGACCGGCGAGCGCTGCATAGACATTCGAAATCAGGGCCGGGACATCGTCGACGGCCACGCTGTTATTACTCACATGCGCGGCAACGATATCCGAGGTAAGCGTAATCAACGTTTCGGCTATATCGGTTTCGAAGTGGTCCATAGTCATATTTCTCCCTTTTCTATGGGATACGCCGACCATTAGGGACTGTCTACATGAGATTGTATAAAACCGACAATTTTGTCGCGTCCATACAACTGGACGTTACTTGGGTCATGAAATTACAATGACTTGGCAAATGTGACCGCGTCGATTGGGGTGCCATCGAGCGTGCGGTAATAGTCCCGCCGACGACCGATCGGCTCGAATCCGGCGGCCAGATAGACCCTTTCGGCATCATTGTTCGCGCGCATTTCAAGGAAGACCCGGGCTGCTCCCGCCTCTCGGGATGCTTCGAAGAACCGGTCGAGCAACAGGCGGCCGATGCCCCGTCCGCGCATGTCAGGTGATACTCCGATCAACAGGAGTTCGACTTCGTCCAATACCTTGCGGGCAAGAACAAATCCCGCTGCATCTGCCGCTTCACTTGGTACCTCGCCGTTTTGATCGGCCAGCAACATGAAGCCCGAAGAAAGTGAAAGCGAATCCTCGACTTGCCGGCGCGTCCACGCCTCGCGCCAATAGGGATCGAAGGCGCTCTCCATCACGGCCATCAGCTTGTCGATGTCGCTCATGCGCCGGGAAGCTTCGCGTCCGGCGGCCGGCCGTAGATCGGGGATAGCTGGTCCATCAGCAGGCGTTCGCCCATTGAGCCGACCCCGCGTGCATCGGGCAGGATATCGAGAGCGCGACGGGGGCCATCCAGTCCTTCGGCCAGCTGCGCCGCGCGATTGCCTGCAACAACCGGATGGCGGGCCGCCAGCCTTGCCTCCTCGGGGTCAAGCGAGCGGACCTCCGTTTCCGGCAAGCCGTCTGCCGCGAATTCCTGCAAGAACCACTCGCCATGCCCGCCGTTCATGCTGACTGTAACTGGTCCGGCAGTCTCGGCCTGTGCGATCGCGGCGACCAGAGCCAGCGTCGGATACCCGCGAACGGGCGTCCCCCATGCAACGCCAAGTGCGCGCGCTGTGGCAAGCCCGATGCGAACGCCCGTGAAGCTGCCAGGACCCAGCGAGACGCGGATTTCGTCTGCGCGGCCCTTGCCGGGAAGCTCTGCAATCATCGGGACCAGACGTTCGGCATGGCCCCGCCCGATCGTCTCGTGGAACGAGCCGATGACGTCCCCGTCCTCGAACAGGGCTACCGAACAGGCTTCGGTCGCAGTCTCGATTGCCAGCATTCGCATGCCGTGCGCCCTGCCTCAGCCTGCGGTTCGCTTCAAGTCAGGCGATGGTATTGAACTTGCCGAAATCGGGGCGCGGGCTGCGATCGAAGATCGTCGTGCGGTCGCCATAGCCGATGCTGCAGATGAAGTTGCTCTTGTGGCGCGGGTTGTCGCCGAAGAACGCCTTGTCCACCGCCGCATTGTCGAAACCCGACATGGGACCGCAGTCAAGGCCGACGGCGCGTGCGGCCAGCATGAGGTACGCGCCCTGCAGCGAGGAATTGCGGAATGCACCCTGTTCGCGGCCCTTTTCGTCGCCTTCGAACCAGCTCTTCGCGTCTGTATGCGGGAACAGCCAAGGCAGTTCTTCGTGGAAGTCGATGTCGTAGCCGATGATCACGGTGACGGGGGCGGCCAGCACCTTGGCTTCATTGCCTTCCGAAACGCAGGCCGCGAGCTTCTGCTTGGCCTCGTCCGACTTCACCCAGACGAAACGGCCCGGCTGCATGTTTGCAGAGGTCGGCGCCATCTTCAGCAGTTCGTAGATAGAGCGGATCTGGTCGTCCGACACGTCTTTGGGCAGCCAGCCATTGTAGCTGCGGGCTTTGCGGAAAAGCTGGTCGAGCGCTTCGGCGCCAAGGACGGTGTCGTGGAACTGTTTGGTCATGAAGTGAACTCGCGTCAGGAAACAGGAACAGGTCAGGCGGCGCGGACTTCAACCACTTCGGGCACGTAATGTTTCAGCAGGCCTTCGATGCCGTGCTTGAGCGTCGCCGAAGAAGACGGGCATCCCGAACAGGCTCCCTGCATCTGAAGATAGACGACGCCGTCGCGATAGCCGCGATACTGGATGTCGCCGCCGTCACCGGCAACCGCCGGGCGCACGCGGGTTTCGAGCAGTTCGTTGATCTGCGCGACGATGTCGGCATCTTCGGCCCGTTCCTCGACCATCAGGTCCGCGTCCTCGGCAGGAACGCTGATCCCGCCCGCGCTGCCCGGCGCAAAAAGCGGGGCCTGCGAGACGAAATGGTCGAGCAGGATGGAAAGCACCTGCGGCTTGAGATCGGTCCAGCTCGAACCCGGTGCAGCGGTCACAGTCACGAAATCGCTTCCGAAGAAGACGTTGGTGACCTCGCCGGTGTCGAAAATGGCCTGGGCGAGCGGGCTTGCCTCGGCTGCTTCGGGGGTGGCGAATTCGCGGGTGCCTTGTCCCATGACAGCCTCGCCCGGAAGGAACTTCAGGCTAGACGGATTGGGAGTCGTTTCGGTCTCTATGAACATGGCCGCGATGTAGGAGGCCGAGGGGCCAACGGCAAGCGAAGCTGCGAAAATGCCGGTGTTCACTGGTCCTTCACTTCCCCGCCCCCTATATGCCCGGCATGACCGATTTCCCGCGCGCCGCCGGGCGTTTCGCGCTCGTCCTTCCCCTCGCGTTTCTCGCCGCCCAACCGTTGGTGGCGCAGGATGCGCCAAGGCCCGCCTCGCTGCAGGCCGAAGGGGAGGTCCCGTGGATTTACGAGGGCAGCGACGTCCCTCGCGACAAGGAATGGCTGTTCGGCGAGCTTGATAACGGACTTCGGTATGGCGTGCGCGAGAACGGTGTTCCGCCGGGCCAGGTGTCCATCCGCGTCCGCATCGATGCGGGTTCCCTCCACGAGGAGGACAGCGAGCTCGGCTATGCCCACCTGCTCGAACACCTCCTGTTCCGCGAGAGCAAGTATCTCGGCATTTCCGAGGCTATTCCCACGTGGCAGCGGCTCGGCGCGACCTTCGGCAGCGACACCAATGCCGAGACCAGCTCGACGCACACGGTCTACAAGCTGGACCTCCCCAACATCGATCCGGCCAAGCTCGACGAGAGCATGAAACTGCTGTCAGGCATGGTGCGAGCACCGGTCCTGTCAGACGGGAATGTCCGTACAGAAGTGCCGATCGTCCTTGCCGAGAAGCGCGAGCGCGGCGGCGTGGGCGAGCGTGTCTCCGAGGCCTCGATGAAGACGTTGTTCGCCGGCCAGCGACTGGCGGAACGCCTGACGATCGGGACCGAGGAAAGCCTGCGCAACGCAAACGGCAAATCGGTCAAGGCATTCTACGACCGCTGGTATCGACCGGAAAACACCGTGATCTCGGTCGTCGGCGATCTCGACCCTGTCCTGTTCGCTTCGCTGATCGAGAAGTACTTCGGGGAATGGAAAGCGACCGGCAAGGCGGCACCTGCCCCCGATTTCGGCGATCCGGTCGCGCCTGCTGGCGCGGACGCGGAAAATCCGGTCGGCGAAGTGGCGGTCATCGTAGAGCCGACCCTGCCGCGCGCCTTCACCTACGGCTATTTCCGTCCGTGGCGGCAGGTGCAGGACACCATCGTTTACAACGAGGGGCGCCTGCGCGAGCAGCTTGCTCTCCAGCTCATCAATCGCCGTCTTGAGGCGCGCGCGCGTGCGGGTGGCAGCTTCCTCTACGCGCAGGCCAGCGAGGCGAAGATCAGCCGGTCGACCCATGCCACGCTGGTCCAGTTCGCGCCGCTGACGGAGGACTGGGAGGCTGCCCTTGCGGATGTGCGCTCGGTCATCGCGGACGCGCTCGCCAACCCGCCCACGCGCGAGGAGATGGAGCGCGAACTCGACGAGATGGAGGTCGGCTATGCCAACCTCGTCGAACAGCGCTCGGTTCTCGCGGGATCGGGCTATGCCGACGACCTCGTGAACGCGGTCGATATTCGCGAAGCGATCGCGGCGCCCGAAACCTTCCTGATGGTCTTCAAGTCGATGCGCCGGAAGTCGGATCCTGCAAACGTGCTGGAGGCGACCCGCAAGCTCTTCGATGGCGATGTCATCCGCGCCACCTACATCACGCCGGATGCGAACGAAGCCAGCAAGGCGGGCGTCGTGGCGGCACTGTCCAAGCCCGTCGAAAGCGCAGGCGATGCGCGGCTTGCTGCGCAGTCCATTTCCTTCGACGACCTGCCGCCCGTGGGCGAACCGGGGACTATCGTCGCACGGGCACCGCACACGCTGGGCGATGTCGAGCGGATCGAATTTGCCAATGGCGTGAATGCGCTCCTGCTGGCCAATGAGAACGAGCCCGGACGCATCGCGGTGAAGGTCCGCTTCGGCGCGGGGCTACGCGCTTTCGGTCCGGAGGATGCAGCCCTGATCCAGCTGGGCGAAGGCGCTCTCATCCAGTCCGGCCTCGGTGAACTGGACCAGGAAGATCTCGACCGGCTCGCGACGGGCCGCAAGCTAGGGTTCGAATTCGGCATCGGTGAAGGTGCGTTCACTTTCGCGGCCCAGACCCGCAAGCAGGACCTTGCCGACCAGCTTTACCTGTTTGCTGCCAAGCTCGGCATGCCGCGCTGGGATGCGGCACCGCTGGCACGGGCCAAGGCCGCCGGAAGGCTCGCTTACCAGAGCTACGAATCGAACCCTGCAGGCGTCATCAACCGCGACCTCGAATATTACCTCTACGGGCAGGACCGTCGCTTCCTGACGCCGACGCCGGACATGCTGGAAGGCGTGACGCTCGACCAGTTCCGCGAGGGCTGGACGAAGGCCTTGGGGCAAGGGCCCGTCGAGGTGCTGATCTTCGGCGATTACGACAAGGAAGATGCGGTCGAGACGCTGCGCCGGACTTTCGGCGCGCTGCCGCCTCGCGAAGCGATCCCCGCGACCGCACTGGCCCGCGAAATCGGTTTTGCCCAGCCGGGTGCGACGCAGGTGCGCTACCACCAGGGCGAAGCCGACCAGGCTGCGGCTGTGATGGCGTGGCCGGCAGGTGCCGGGCCGGGTGAAATCCGCAAGTCCCGGCAGCTTGCGATCCTGACCGAGGTGTTCAACAACCGTTTGCGCGATGCCATGCGCGAGCGGGCTGGTGCCAGCTATGCACCGGTCGTGCGGCTCGACTGGCCGACCGATGTAGAGAGCGGCGGGACGATTACCGCGCTGGCCCAACTGCGTCCGGGCGACGTGCCGGCCTTCTTCGCGGAAACCGACCGCATCGCGCGCGAGCTCACCCAGACCCCGCCGACGGCGGCCGAACTGGCCGAAGCGGCCGAACCGCTGCGCAACTATTACGAGCGGATTTCGAGCGGGAACTACTTCTTCCTGCTGGAGCTGGAGAATTCCACGGTCGATCCCCGGCGAATGCAGGCACTGCGCGGGTTCCTGAACGACTATTCGCAGACCAGCCCGGACATCATGCTGGCGCTGGCGCAGGAATATTTTGGTGGCACTTCCGGCTGGCGCATGGCCGTCATTCCGCAGGGCCAGGAACTGGCGACCGCCACCGCCATGACGACTGTCACCGGCCGCTAGGGACCGATCACGGCAATCGCGCTTTTGCGCTGGCCAAGTTTATGCTGCTTGCGCGAAAAGGGCCGATGCGGCTCTGTCACCGGCCGCAAGTAACGAAGAATGGATGAGTAATGGCACGCGAATGGGCACCCGATAGCTGGCAGGCGTTCGAAGCACGGCACCTGCCGCGCTACGAAGACCCCGCCGCGCTGGAGGAAGCGACGACTGCTCTGTCGAGCCACCCGCCGCTGGTCTTCGCCGGCGAGGCGCGTGCACTGAAGGCAGATCTCGCCGAAGTGGCCGAAGGCAAGGCCTTCCTGCTGCAAGGCGGCGACTGTGCCGAAAGCTTTGCGGAATTCCACCCGAACAACATCCGCGACACCTTCCGCGTGCTGCTGCAGATGGCGGTCGTCATGACTTTCGCCAGCAAGAAGCCGGTCGTGAAGGTCGGTCGCATGGCAGGCCAGTTCGCCAAGCCGCGTAGCTCCGACACGGAGACGCAGGGCGATATGACCCTGCCGAGCTACTTCGGCGACAATATCAACGGTATCGATTTCGATCCTGCCAGCCGGACGAACGACCCGCAGCGCATGGTCCGCGCTTATTTCCAGGCCTCGTCCACGCTCAACCTGCTGCGCGCTTTCGCCGGCGGTGGCTATGCGAACCTGCGGCAGGTCCACCAGTGGACGCTCGATTTCATGGGCCGTAGCCCCTGGGCCGACAAATTCGCCGACCTTGCCGACCGGATCGGCGAAGCGCTCGACTTCATGGAGGCCTGCGGGATCGATCCCGCAACCGTCCCGCAGTTGCAGGGCACCAGCTTCTACACCAGTCACGAGGCGCTGCTGCTCCCCTACGAGCAGGCACTGACCCGCCGCGACAGCCTGACGGGCGATTGGTACGACACCAGCGCGCACATGGTCTGGATCGGCGATCGCACACGTTTCGAAGGCAGCGCCCACGTCGAATTCGCGCGCGGCATCGGCAATCCGCTCGGCATGAAGTGTGGACCCAGCCTCGAAACCGATGCGATGCTGCGCCTGCTCGACACGCTCAACCCGGCGCGCGAGCCTGGGCGGATCACGCTGATCAGCCGCTTCGGCCACGACAAGGTGGAAGACGGCCTGCCGCGCCTCGTCCGCGCGGTGAAGGCGGAAGGCCATCCGGTCGTGTGGAGCTGCGACCCGATGCACGGCAACGTCGTGAAGTCGGACAGCGGCTACAAGACGCGGCCCTTCGATCGCATCCTCACCGAAGTGAAAGGCTTCTTCGCAGTGCACCGCGCCGAAGGGACGCATCCCGGCGGCATCCATGTCGAGATGACCGGCCAGGACGTGACCGAGTGCGTGGGCGGGGCCATCGCCATCACGGACGAGGCGCTGAAGGACCGTTATCACACGCATTGCGATCCGCGGCTCAACGCTGCCCAGTCGCTGGAGCTGGCGTTCCTGATCGCCGAAACTCTCAACGCGGAACAGGACCAACTGAAGGCCGACGCTGCTTGAGGGTTTGGGACTAGGTAGTCCTACCTAGCGACTCTTCGCCCACCATTATCGGGGCCCGTGCCATGCATCATGCCATGGCACGGACCAACGGATCATACAAAACACCAATTGCCTCTCGCTCCGCCATGGCGCTGCTCGTGGTCGGCTGGACCACAGGAATTCTGGCTCTGGCATTGTATCTGCGATCCGCGCCTGCAGGGCTCATCCTGGCATGCTGCGGCATGTGATTGCTGGTTACGAGGCACTTGCGCCGCACTTGCCGCCTCGACCGCCGCAACCGTGCACTCGAACGCGACGTCCGGCATCTGGAGGCTGTCGAGGGCCTCGCCGGAATCGGGCGCTGGTGTATCGAATGGCCTGACCGAAGGCATCTCTGGTCGCAGGAAATGTGCCAGATCGCGGGGGTGCCCACGGATGTAGCACCGAACGATGAGTTACTCGCGCACCTGATGCCTGACGGAATGGTCCAGCTGGAGGTGACGCTGGCCGCGCACGCTCCCGATCGGGAGCCCTATGCTGCCGAGTTCGAACTGCTGCTCCCGGACGGTGAGGCCCGCATTTTGAGGGCCCGCGCACGCAATGTGTTTTCTCCGGAAGGAGAGCTTGAACGCGTCCTGATGGTCGTTCGCGATGTCACCGAGGATTACGCGATGGTCCAACAGGTCGAGGAGGAAAAGGCGCGCGCATTGCGGCTTGCGGAAGAGGCCCGGCGCGAAGCAAATACCGATGCCCTCACCGGGCTTGCGAGCAGGAGGGCGATCATGGCAGCGCTCGACCGCGCCCTTCTCGATGCCGCGAGATCTGGCAAGCCGCTCTCAATGGTCATGTTCGATATCGACCACTTCAAGGAGGTGAATGACCAGAATGGCCATGCAAGTGGCGACAAGGTGCTTGTCAGGGTAGCCCAGATCGCGCTGCGCCATGCGCGGGACGGGGATCTTGTCGGCCGGATCGGTGGCGAGGAGTTCCTGTGGCTGCTTTCCGATTGCGATGACAGGGAAGCGCTCGATGCTGCCGAACGCCTGCGCTGGGCCGTCGAGGCGGGCACCCATTCGCAGCCCATTCCCGACGTAACCATCAGTGCAGGCCACGCCACCCACGAAGTGGGCGAGGGCGCTCTTTCTCTTTTCGCCCGGGCCGACGCAGCCCTCTACGGGGCGAAACGCGCAGGCCGCAACCTGGTCGCCCGTGCAGCTTGAAAGCTCATAAGTTATCATAGGTTAGCTGCGAGAGCGTTTATCGGGACTAACCCTTTAAACTGTCATCGAAATGCGTCATGGTACCTATATCTGCCGATTTCCGGCATCCAATCTGATGGAGGGAGGGGCCAGATTCCGTCCCATGCTGCCAGTATTGCGCGCGACCCGTTCGCGCTCGCCGCCCACTTTGCAGAAACCCGCAGGCTGAGCGAAGCGCTGGTTGCGCCCCTGTCCGAAGCCGACGTCACGCTGCAGTCGATGGAGGATGCCTCGCCGGCAAAGTGGCATTTGGCGCATACAACATGGTTCTGGGAAACCTTTCTCCTGCGCGATCACCTGGACAGCTACCGCCTGTTCGACGAGAGTTGGCCCTTCATCTTCAACTCCTATTACGAGGCCGAGGGAGAGCGGATAAACCGCTTCTCGCGAGGCATGCTGTCTCGGCCAACGCTGGCACAGGTTATCGAGTGGCGGGCCATTGTAGACGAGGCGATGGAGCCGCTTTTCGGCCGCGAAGAGCTGGTCCCGCTCATCGAACTGGGCATCGCGCATGAGCAGCAGCACCAGGAATTGCTGCTGACCGACATCAAGCACGCTTTCTTCCAGAACCCGCTGGGCCCGGCGATGTGGTCCGAACCAGTTCAGGGGGCGACAAAAGTCGAGGATGGATGGCATTCCTATCCGGGCGGTGTCGCGCGGATCGGCTTCCAGGCAGATAGCTTCGCATTCGACAACGAGGGGCCCGCGCACCGCGTACTGCTCCAACCGTTCGAATTGTCGGCGCACCTGGTGACGAACCGCGAATGGGCCGAGTTCATGGAAGACGGCGGCTACCGCACGGCAAGCCTGTGGCTGTCGGACGGTTGGGCCTGGGTGCGCGAGAACGGCATCGCTGCGCCGCTGTACTGGTCTGACGACCGGCATTTCACGCATTGCGGCTGGCAGGATCGCAATCCTGCCGCGCCTGTCACCCATATCTCCTATTTCGAGGCCGACGCCTTTGCGACCTGGTCCGGTAACCGTTTGCCGACCGAATTCGAATGGGAAGCCATCGCCCGAGGCCAGGAAGGGGAGGAGCCCGCACATGATCCGGAAGGTGGAAACCAGCTCGATGCCGCTGTCCCCCCGCTACCTCGCGGAGAGCGCGGTCTCTTCGGTGATTGCTGGCAATTCACCCGCTCGGCCTATCTTCCCTATCCGCGCTTCCGGCCGGCGTCGGGGGCGGTGGGTGAATACAATGGCAAGTTCATGAGCGGGCAGTTCGTCCTCAAGGGCGCGAGTTGTGCGACCGTGCGCGGCCATTCGCGGGCGAGTTATCGTAACTTCTTCTATCCGCACCAGCGCTGGCAGTTCACCGGCCTCAGGCTCGCGAGGGACATATGACGCCGACACAGGGAATTGCGCTCGTCGACCTGGACGAGGATGGCGTCGACCGCGCGTTTCGCGCCGACGTTCTGAACGGCCTTCGCCAGCGCCAGAAAGCGGTTCCCGCACGCTGGTTCTATGACGATGCGGGCTCTGCCCTGTTCGAGGAAATCACACGGCTGGAGGAATATTACCCCACCCGCGCCGAAACGGAGATCCTGCGCAACCATAGCGCGGACTTCCATCGCCTGATCGGGCCGGGAAGGGCGGTGGTCGAATTCGGGTCGGGAAGTTCGGTGAAAACGCCGCTGCTGCTGTCGGCTATCGAGCCGGGCGCCTACGTCCCGCTCGACATATCCGGCGATTTCCTGCGCGCTTCTTCCGCTGCCCTCGCGCGCAAGTTTACGGGCTTGCCGGTACACCCCGTCGAAGCGGATTTCATGCGCGAGGTGGAATTGCCCGATGCCATCGTGCCGCTGAAGAAGCTCGGTTTCTTTCCGGGTTCCACGATCGGAAACATGGTGCCGCGAACGGCGGTCGACCTCCTGCGTTCGATGCGTGCGACCCTTCGCGGCAGCCGGGGCGAAAGACCGATGCTGCTGATCGGGATGGACCTGGTAAAGGACCAGGCGGTGCTCGAGGCGGCCTATGACGACGCGAAGGGCGTGACAGCCCGCTTCAACCTCAATCTTGCCGAGCGTATCAATCGCGAACTCGACGGGACTATTCCAACTGGAGACCTAGCCCACCGCGCCATCTGGAACAATGATTTTGCCCGCATCGAGATGCATCTCGAGGCTATGAAAGACATTGTGTTTTCCGTGTCCGGCGAAAAGTTCATGATGGATAAGGGCGAAACGATCCATACGGAGAACAGCCACAAGTTCACGCGGCGCAGTGCCAACCTCATGCTGCTCGCAGGCGGATGGACCCCGCTCCAGCAATGGACCGACGAAGAAGGCCGTTTTTCGGTGACCCTGGCCGAGGCGAGCGAGCAGCGCGAAGCACCGTAACAGTGATCGCGGCGCAAGCAATTCTGCGCTAGGGTAGAGCCATGGAGCCACAGGCAATAATCGACGCAGGTGCGGAACTCATCAGAGCCATTCCGCGCTCCGGCCTGCTCGTTGCGACCATCGCCGCGCTGCTGCTGGGCTGGATCGGTTCGGCCATGCTCAGGCGGGAAGTCGCCGGCGGTCGCGCCGTGCGCACGCTCAGCACGCTGGCGCTTGTCGGCATACTTGTAACCGTATTTCTGCAAATCGCCCGCTTCGATCCCCGTCTCGACACGATGACCGAAATCGGCTTGCCCGAGCAGAGCATCGTCGGGGCGGAAACGGTCATACCCATGGCGCCGGACGGCCATTTCTGGCTCAGCGCCGAAGTGAACGGGGTGCCGACCCGGCTGATGGTCGACACCGGAGCAACGCTGACGGCGTTCTCGACCGAGTCTGCCGAAGCGGCGGGCCTCCAGCCTCGGCCGGGCGGACTGCCCGTCATGCTCGGCACCGCCAACGGCACAGTGACCGCAGAACTGACCACTGTCCCCAGCCTCTCATTCGGGAATATCCGCGCCGAAGGGCTCGACGCGGTCATCGCACCCAATCTCGGGCGCACCAACGTGCTCGGTATGAACTTCCTCTCGCGCTTGAAGGGCTGGCGGGTGGAGGATGGCAACCTCATCCTTTCTCCCGATACGGCAGATACGCAGCAGTGAGCATTTGACCCGGGCGCGCCAACCGCTAAGTCGGGTGGCGATGGCCAGCCAATCCTCGCTTCCATCCCCGCCGCCCCTTGCGGACCTGCTGGTGCAGGCCCCTGCGGCACTCTTTCTAGATTTCGATGGTACGCTGGTAGAACTGGCCCCCGAGCCGGGCCTGATCCACATTCCGGAAACGCTGGTTGGCTCGCTCCACGACCTGCGCGACCGGCTGGAGGGGAGGCTGGCGCTGGTTTCCGGGCGTGCGCTGGACGATCTCGAGCGCCATCTGGGCGATGTGCGCCTGTATCGCGCGGGGTCACACGGAGTGGCACGGCGGCGGGCGGACGGTTCGCTTGTCGGACCCGAGCCGGAAGGGCTTCCGCCGGGCGCGGTGGCGCAGCTCCGCGCCTTCGCTTCGACGCACGACCTTCTCTACGAAGAGAAGACCCATGGCGGCGCACTCCATTTCCGGCGGAACCCCGAGATGGGTGAGGCGGTTCTGGATTTCGCACGGCAAGTCGCCGCGCAGTTCGATCTCGAAGTCACGACCGGCAAGGCCATAGCCGAACTGGTCAGGCCCGGGGCAAACAAGGCAGGGGCTGTGCGCGCCTTCCTTTCCGAAGCGACTTTTGCAGGAGCACGCCCCATCTTCATTGGAGATGATGTGACCGACGAGGACGGGATGGCCGCCGCAATCGAATGCGGAGGTTTCGGCATTGCGGTAGGCGAACGGGCCAGCAAGAATGCACGCTATCACCTGGGCAGCGTGACTGCTGTCCACCAGTGGCTGGAGTTGTGGAAATAGGAAGCTCGCTCGAACTGTCACCCATCGGCAATTGCCAGGTCAGCGCCCTCGTCGACGAGACGGGTGGTTTCGTCTGGGGATGCATCCCGCGGGTCGATGGCGATCCGGCCTTTTGCGCACTCCTCAACGGCGACCGGCAGGATCAGGGCGTCTGGCGGTTCGAACTGGAAGGGCAGGTTTCCGCCGCCCAGCATTACGTGCGCAACACGCCGGTCCTCGTGACCCGGCTGGAGGCCGAGGACGGCAGCGCCCTGGAAATCACCGATTTTGCCCCGCGTTTCGAAGGTTCGGGCCGGATGTACCGCCCCGTGGCGTTCATTCGCATCATCCGGCCCGTCGCCGGCGCACCGCGGGTCCGTGTCAGGCTGGCCCCCATGCACGGCTACGGGGCTGGCGAGGCGACGACGACCAACGGCACCAATCACGTGCGCTATCGCATCGGCGACGAAACGCTGCGCCTCTCGACCGATGCACCGGTCGGCTACGTGCTTGAGGGGCGAAGCTATCGCGTGGAAAGTGACCAGCATTTCTTCCTTGGCCCGGACGAGCCGTTCGTGGGCAACCTCCGAAGCGAATTGCGGCGAATGGAGGCCAATACCCGCAAGTACTGGCAACATTGGGTCCGCGGCCTGCACATACCGCTCGAATGGCAGGAAGAGGTCATCCGCTCTGCCATCACGCTCAAGCTGTGCCAGCACGAGGAAACCGGCGCGATCGTGGCCGCGCTGACCACCTCGGTGCCCGAAGCGCCCGGCAGCGAGCGCAACTGGGACTACCGGTACTGCTGGATCCGCGACAGCTATTACACCGTGCAGGCATTGAACCGCCTGGGCGCGCTCGATGTGCTGGAGAAGTATCTCTCCTACCTGCGCAACATCATCGACCAGGCCCGCGGCGGACAGATCCAGCCGCTCTACTCGGTCATGGGCGAGGCGGAACTGCACGAAAGCTTCGCGCCGCATCTCCAGGGGTACCGCGGCATGGGGCCCGTGCGAGTGGGCAATGCGGCCTACAAGCAGGTCCAGTACGACTGCTATGGCCAGATCGTCATGCCAACCGCGCAGGCATTCTTCGATACGCGATTGCTGCGAATGGCGGACGAGACCGACTTCGAGCACCTCGAAGAGGTGGGCGAGGCAGCCTGGGCCAAGCATGACAAACCGGATGCCGGCCTGTGGGAATTCCGGACCCGGCAAGAGGTGCACACCTATTCTGCGGTCATGTGCTGGGCTGCCTGCGACCGGCTTGCCAACGTGGCCTTGCAGCTGGGCAAGAACGACCGCGCCGCCTTGTGGAAAGAGCGCGCGGAGGCCATTCGCACCAAGATCGAAGCCAACGCATGGAGCGAGGAAGGCCAGCACTACGGCGCGAGCTTCGAAAGCGACTATCTCGATGCAAGCCTGCTCCAGATGGTCGAGTTGCGATTTCTGAAGCCCGACGACGAGCGGTTCCTGAAGACCTTTGCCGCGGTCGAACGGGACTTGCGGCGTGGCGACCACATGCTGCGCTATGCTGCGGAAGACGATTTCGGGGCGCCGGAAACGGCGTTCAATGTGTGCACTTTCTGGCTGATCGAGGCTCTCTACCTGACCGGCCGCAGCCAGGAAGCACGACAATTGTTCTGCGCCATGCTGAGCCACACGACCCGCTCGGGCCTGCTGAGCGAGGATCTCGACTACGAGACGGGCGAACTCTGGGGCAACTTTCCCCAGACCTACTCGCTGGTCGGTATTATCAATTCGGCAGGCCTGCTGTCCAAATCCTGGAGCGAGGTGAGATGACTTGAGGGAGACTTCGCGCCTGGTGGTGGTATCGAACCGCGTGGCTGTCCCCAAGGCTCGCGGGGCGGCAGGGGCGCAAGGTGGTCTGGCTGGGGCTCTGAATGCTGCCCTGAAAAAGCGCAGCGGCGTATGGTTCGGCTGGAGCGGACAGGAAGTCGAACAGCAGACGGGCGAAATTTCCACCCAGACCACTGACGGGGTCACCACCGCCACGATCGACCTGTCGAAACGCGATGTCGACGAATACTACAATGGCTATGCGAATTCGACGCTCTGGCCGCTGTTCCATTATCGCCTCGACCTTGCCGAATACGAACGCGAGACGGGCAAGGGATACGAGCGTGTCAACGAACGCTTCGCGCAGATGCTGGAACCGCTGGTGGAGCCGGAGGATGTGGTCTGGATCCACGACTACCACCTCATCCCGCTCGGAGAGCGCCTGCGCGCGCGGGGCCTAAAGAACCGGATCGGCTTCTTCCTTCATATTCCGTGGCCGCCGACCCGGCTGTTCGTGTCTCTGCCCTTTCACGAGCGGCTGGTGCGCACGATGCTGCACTACGACCTGCTCGGTTTCCAGACCAAGGAATGGCTCGAAAGCTTCCTGCATTATTGTCGCACCGAGCTCGGGGCAGAGGTCGACGACGACAGCGGCGCGGTGACCCTCGAGGGCCGCACGACTGTGGCGCGGGCCTATCCCATCGGTATCGACTGGGATCACTTCAGCGCTCTTGGTGAAACGGGTGAGGCGCGCCAGGCGCAGCAGCGCCTGATGAGTTCGACACGCCACCGCACTGCCATGATCGGCGTCGACCGGCTGGATTATTCCAAGGGGCTACCGGAAAGGCTCGACGGAATCTCGCGCTTCTTCGACCGCCATCCCGACCGGGTGCGCGATCTTGTTTTCGTACAGGTGGCGCCACCCAGCCGCGAGGACGTCGAGAGCTACAAGGAAATACGCGCCCTGCTCGAACGCAAGGCCGGCCAGATCAACGGCGCTCGCAGCGAAGTCGACCTCGTCCCGGTGCGCTACGTGAACCGCGGCTACAGCCATGCGCAACTGTTCGGATTCTTTCGGGCATCGAAGATCGGACTCGTCACCCCGCTACGTGACGGGATGAACTTGGTGGCCAAGGAATATCTCGCCGCTCAGGATCCCAAAGATCCGGGCGTCCTGATCCTGTCGCGTTTTGCCGGGGCGGCCGCGCAGTTGGGTGATGCCGTCCTCGTCAATCCGCACAGTCCGGATGATTTGTCACACGCGATCCGCATCGCGCTGGACATGCCCTTGGCGGAGCGCCGGGAGCGGTACGAGAAATTGATCGGCACGGTGCGCGACGACAACGTTCAGTCCTGGACGGAGGACTTCCTGCGCGATCTCGACGCAGCAGGCGCGCGCTAGAGCATTATCCGCTTTTCGGGCGAGTCCCGCCAGCGACCTGCTGCCTGTTCGAGATGTTCGCTGAGCGAGCGATGTTGCGGCCGCTCGGCCCGCGCCTTGAGGACGAGATTGACCTCGTGCAGCAGCATCTTCGCGTTGAAGGGCTTGCGGATGAAGGCCTGTGCACCGTTGTAATAGGCGTGCTGTTCGTCCTCCGCCCCGGTCAGGCCGGTAAACATGATCACGGGCAGGTCGTAGGTCTCCACCGAACTGCGCAGCGAGCGCAGAACCTGTGCCCCGGTAAGGCCCGGCATGTCATGGTCGTGCAGCAGCAGGTCGGGCCTGCGCCACCTGAGGATTTCGAGCGCGCGTTCACCATCGGCAACCCAGCCGCAGACATGGCCTGCATCGAACAAGAGCTTGCTCGCCATGTCGGCCACGATTTCATCGTCGTCTACTATCAGGATGCGCGCCATTCAAAATTCTCCAGCTTCCCTGTTCCCGGTCCGCCGCCGCGATAACCCTGCAAGCCCCAAATCATCCCTTCCGCGCGCTTACGCGTTTGCCACTAGCCCGCATTGCGAGGCGGGCCTGCGCCTGCCACACCCGCCGGCATGATTCGCGATCCTTTCATCAGCACCGACGGCATTCACAACTTCCGCGACTACGGCGGGTGGGTGACCGGCGAGGGTGCGCGGGTGAAGACCGGCCTGCTGTGGCGTTCGGGCCAGCACGTGGATGCGAGCGATGGCGACCTGCGGGCGATCGCAGAACTCCATATCCGCACCGTCATCGACCTTCGCGGCGAGAGCGAGCGTGACCGCCATCCCTGCCGCCGGGTGGAAGGCTTTGACGGCGAGGTCGTGTTTTACGAGGGCGAAACCAGCTCGAGCCCGCCGCACATGGATGTCGACGAACACACGACCACGGCCGAATTCGCCCGCCAGCGGATGATGGCAGTCTACACGCGCATGCCGCGCAACCCGGCCATGATCGACATGTTCGGCCGCTATTTGCGCGTCCTTGCAGAACGGGAAGGGGCAAGCCTTGTGCATTGCTTCGCGGGCAAGGATCGTACGGGCGTCGCCGCCATGCTTCTCCTGCATATCCTGGGTGTCGACAGGGACCGGCAGATGGCCGAATTCCTGCGCACTAACGAGGCACCCAGCATGGAGGTGCTTGCCGCCCAATCCGTGCCAGGCATCGAGGAAAGGCTCGGCCGTAAGCTCGACGATGCCGCGGTCAGGGCGCTGCTCGGGGTGCATGAGGACTACCTTCACACCTTCTGGCGAGAGGTCGAAGCGGATCACGGCTCGCTCGATGCCTTCATCACCGGCGTCTTAGGTGTGGATGAGCCTGTGCGTGAACGCCTCCGCATCGCGTACCTGGCGTGACTCCGGGGCCATCACTCCCCATATAGCGCCTTCGATTTCTACCCAGACCAACCAGAGACTGAACCATGGCTACCCACCGCACCAAGATGCTCATCATCGGCTCCGGCCCTGCCGGCTATTCTGCCGCCATCTACGGCGCGCGCGCGATGATGGAGCCGATCGTGGTGCAGGGTCTCCAGCCCGGCGGCCAGCTGACGATCACCACCGATGTCGAGAACTACCCCGGCTTCCGCGACGTCATCCAGGGCCCCTGGCTCATGGAAGAGATGAAGGCGCAGGCCGAGCATGTCGGCACGCGCATGATGTGGGATACGATCGTCGAAGTGGACCTTGCCAACGGTTCGCCCTTCCGCGCGATCGGTGACAGCGGCGACGAATACATCGGCGACGTGCTCGTCATCGCCACGGGGGCCCAGGCCAAGTGGCTCGGCGTGCCGGGCGAGATGGAACTGGGCGGCAAGGGCGTATCGGCCTGTGCGACTTGCGACGGGTTCTTCTACCGCGGCAAGAAGGTTGCGGTGATTGGCGGCGGCAACACCGCGGTCGAGGAAGCGCTCTACCTTACGAACCATTCCGACGACGTTACGCTGATCCACCGCCGCGACGAGCTGCGGGCGGAGAAGATCCTGCAGGACCGCTTGCTCAACCACCCCAAAATCTCGGTCCTGTGGAACAAGACGGTCGAGAGCTTCGAAGCAGGCGAGAACGGCGCTCTGTCGTACCTGCGGCTCCGCGATACGGTGACGGGCGAGGACAGCAACTTCTCCTGTGACGGGGCCTTTGTCGCCATCGGCCATGCGCCGGCGACCGAACTGTTCAAGGGCAAGCTGCCGATGGACGATAGTGGCTACCTTGTCGTCGAGCCGGGCACGCCCAAGACCTCGATCCCCGGCGTCTTCGCAGCTGGCGACGTAATGGATCACACCTATCGCCAGGCAGTAACTGCAGCCGGAACGGGCTGCATGGCGGCGCTCGATGCGGAACGCTTCCTCGCCACGCTGGAAGTCGCGGAGCGCGAAGCGGCGGAGTAAGCCCCGCCGCCCCGCTTTCCGGCGTCAGAAGTGGATGTCGAAGGTGACGATGGCGGCGTGGAAGATCAGCGCCATCAGCACCACGCTCGACAGGGCGAACAGCACGAAGCGCACCAGCACCCTGTTGCTCGTCGCCTGGACGAGCGAGTGGATGATGCGCAGCCCGACGTAAATCCACGCCAGCAGTGCGTTCATCCCGTCGCCCCAGCCGGTAATCGCCAGCACCAGCGCGACCGCGTAGAACACGGTGGGCGCCTCGTGCAGGTGGTTGTAGTTGTCGGCCTTCCAATTGACCTTGTCCGGCAGTTCGGCGCGCAATCCTGCACCGGTGGAGCCAACCATGTTCGCCGGGTCGAGCTTGGGATTGCGGCTCATCGCCGGAATGCGGGTGGCGTACATCCAGATCCACATCACCATGGTCCAGGCAAGCAGGATCACGACGGGCTGGAGGATGGGCGAATGGGCGATATCCATCATGCTTCTCCCGATCAGGCGAAGAGGGTGAGCACGAGCGCGCGATAGGCGAGGTAGAGCAGCGCCAGCGTCGATGCGATGAACAGCATGAAGCGCACCGACACCACGTTGACGGTTGCCTGCCAGATCGAGTGGATGACCCTGAGGCCCACGTAGATCCATGCCGCAGTCACGTCACCGGCGGCGGCTCCCATCAGCGCGATGATCATGGTCACCGCGTAGAACAGTGTCGGCTGTTCCATCAGGTGGGCGTAGTTGTGCGATTTCCACTGGACCTTGTCCGGAACGACGCCTTCGAGGTCCTGTCCGCGACCGCCCGGCTTGGCGTTGGCGAGGTCCATCCCGCTCTTCTTCATGGCGGGAAAGCGCGTAAACGCCGTCCAGAACAGCATTGCCAGCGACCATACGACGAGCACCGCAGCCGGTGCGAGCATTTGAGCCTGCATCAGTGAAACTCCCTCCCTGTAAGGCCGCCAGAGGTGCTTTGCCTGCTGCCGGTTGTCAATCGCCACCTATAGTGGCGGCAAAGCTGGCGGCATCGGTATTGCCGCCCGTCACCATGATGACCGTGTCCTCATCCACCGGCACTTTGCCCGACAGCGCTGCTGCCAGCGCTGCCGCGCCGCCCGGTTCGACCACGAGGTTGAGCTTTGCAAAGGCGAAGCGCTGGGCTGCGCGCACTTCCTTGTCGGTGACGGCAACGCCGGGCTCTGCGCGTCCTTGCAGCACGGCTAGGTTGATCGTCTTCGTCGCATCGGGCTGCAGCGCATCGCAGATGGTGGAGGGCGGGTTCGGCCCCGCCCGCACGATCTCTCCTGCTGCCAGCGAGCGGCCGACCATGTCCCAGCCTTCCGGCTCGACCACGTGGATCGCGCTGTCCGGGCAGGCGAGGGCGAGCCCCGCTGCAAGCCCCCCGCCGCCGCAGCACACGACCAAACGCGAAGGCGCATGGCCGAGCTGCGTCTCGATTTCCACGCCTGCGCTGCCCTGTCCCTCGATCACCCACGGATCGCCAAAAGCGTGCACCAGCACGCTGCCGCGTTCCGCCACGAGCTTGGCGGCTACTTCATCGCGGTCTTCGCCGGGGCGTTCGTAGAGCACAACTTCGGCCCCCAGCGCGCGGGTCGCTTCCAGTTTCACCTTGGGCGCATTGCGCGGCATCACGATGGTCGCGGAAATCCCCAGCCGACGCGCCGCCCAGGCAACGCCCTGCGCATGGTTGCCGGACGACACGGCGACCACGCCGCGCTCCCGCTCTTCCTCGGTAAGGTTGGACAGGCGCCACCAGCCGCCCCTGATCTTGAAGGCGCCGACGGGTTGCAGGCTCTCTGCTTTCACATGGGCCATGACGCCCCCGATCTCGACCGGCAGCAGCGGCGCCGGCGGCAGGATCGCGGCGATGGATTGGGCGGCTGCCAGCACGCCTTCACGGGTCGGTTCGCGCTGCTCGGTCAAAGTCGGATACTCCCTCGGCGTGGCATACAGGATGGAACACATGGAACACGGTCCTGGAGAAGAAAAGCGGGTGCCTGCGCAAAGCGGTGCATCATCGCGGGCGGGGCAGGATTTCGCGGTTTCACCATGGCGCGACTATCGCTGCGCCGCACGCGGTAGGAAACAGGTTTCGCGGATCGTTTGGCGCATCACGGGCATTGCGTTAGAGGGCGCGCGAGAATCGAATTCATCCAAGAGGTTTCCATCATGTCGACAGTACTGGTCATCGGGGCAGGCGGCGTAAGCTCGGTCTGCGTTCACAAGATGGCGATGAACAAGGATATCTTCACCGATATCCACCTGGCCAGCCGCACCAAGAGCAAGTGCGATGCGATCGCCGCCTCGGTGAAGGACCGCACGGGCGTCGACGTGGCGACCTACGAGATCGATGCCGAGGAAGTGCCGGCAATGGTGAACCTGATCCGCAAGGTGCAGCCCAGCCTCGTCGTGAACCTCGCGCTGCCGTACCAGGACCTGCCGATCATGGACGCCTGTCTCGAGGCGGGTGTGTCCTATCTCGACACGGCGAACTACGAGCCCAAGGACGAGGCCAAGTTCGAATACCACTGGCAGTGGGCCTATCACGACCGCTTCAAGGAAGCTGGACTGATGGCGTTGCTGGGTTCGGGCTTCGATCCGGGTGTCACATCCGTTTTCACCATGTGGCTGAAGAAGCACAAGCTGAAGACCATCCGCCAGCTCGACATCCTTGACTGCAACGGCGGCGACCACGGCCAGGCCTTTGCCACCAACTTCAATCCCGAAATCAACATCCGCGAAGTGACCGCGCCCGCGCGTCACTGGGAAAACGGTGATTTCGTCGAAACCCCGGCGATGGCGAAGAAGGTCGAATTCGACTTCGAAGGCGTCGGGCCGAAGAACATGTACATGATGTATCACGAGGAGCTGGAAAGCCTCGCCAAGTTCAATCCGGAGATGGAGCGCGCGCGCTTCTGGATGACCTTCGGCGATGAATACATCAAGCACCTGACCGTGCTGCAGAACGTCGGCATGACTCGGATCGATCCGATCAAGTACAAGGGCAAGGAAATCATCCCGCTGCAGTTCCTTGCCGCCGTCCTGCCCAAGCCCGAAACGCTGGGCGAAACGACCAAGGGCAACACCAATATCGGTGTCATCGCCACCGGCGAGGCGCTCGACGGATCGGGCGAGAAGACCTTCTACATCAACAATATCTGCAGCCACGAAGCGGCTTACGAGGAAACCGGCAACCAGGCGGTGTCCTATACAACCGGTGTACCCGCCATGATCGGTTCGGCCATGATGGTCACCGGCAAGTGGGCCGGCGACGGCGTGTTCAACATGGAAGAAATGGACCCCGATCCGTTCATGGACATGCTCAACGCCCATGGTCTGCCGTGGCAGGTAAAGGAACTGGACGGACCGGTCGATTTCTAGCCCTATCCGTATTTCCGGAACTTAACCCAAGTTAAAGCCGGCGTATCCTTGCGGTCACGCCGGCTTTTTTCTGCCCCGAATACTCGCGTGAATACGATTGACCGGATTTGGCGAATATATATACCTGCGCGCGTCTAACAGGGACACCGGGACGGAATAATTCGCCCGGTCTAGAGGGGTACGTATTTCCATGAAAGAATCGATTGCAGCCCTCGGGCTGCTGAGCCTTGGCGCCTGCGCGTCGCCCTATGTCGGCACGCCCTACACTGCGCCCGCCGTTCCGGTGACTTCGGTCGGTATCGTCGACGACACGCTTCCCGATGAAGCGATCGCTTACGAAGCGGCCTCCACCATGGGCAACTTCGGCCTGCTCGGTGCGCTGATTGACGCCGGTGTGCAGGATTCGCGCAAGGACCGCGTGAACGAAGCGCTCGCCAGCGTGAACCACACGCCCGAAGCCACTTTCGAAGCCCACCTGATCGGCGCGCTTGCCGATGCCGGCATCAAGGGCGCGATGCTCCAGGGTCCGGACCGCGAAAAGCGCGCTTTCCTTGAAAAATATCCGGCGGCACCCGCCGGTACGCAGGCTCTGATCGACTTCAACGTGACCGGCTACGGCTATGTCAACGCCGGTAACCAGCTGTGGCGTCCGACCGTCGCGGCCGACGTGAAGATGATCGATGCAGCGACCGGCAAGACGCTGATGGAAAACCGCATCGTCTACAATCCGGTCGACGCGCAGGCAGGCATCGTCACGCTCGCGCCGAACCCGGAATTCGTGTTCCAGAACCGCGAGGACATGATCTCGCAGCCCGAACGTCTCGCCGAAGGTATCGACGATGCGCTCAAGCAGGTTGCAGACGCCGCTGTCCGCCTAATGAAGTAAGGGAGGCCGCGATGCGGACCAAACTGCTTCTTCTTGCAGCAGCTTCGGCCATGCTGGCCGGCTGTGCGACCACGGTGCCGAGCTATCCGGCAACGCTGTCGTTCGACCGGGCGGACTGCGTGACTACGCCGGAAACGGTGACGGCAGTCAGCCTGACGCCGGACAAGGACAAGAAGATCTGGGTGCTTGACAGCCAGCTCTCCGCGTCGGGTCCGTGCCTCGAACGCAACGGCGTTTCCGCGCCCTATATGGTCTTTGCCCTGCCGGATGACGGCAGGACCAAGATGGTGGAACTGGGTGCGGGGCTGGAACTGGCCCGCGTGCTCTCGCCGCGGGTGGTGCTGCTCGATGCCGAAGGCGCGGAAACCCGTGCCTTCACGCGCGACCAGTACATGTTCCGTCCGGGCCTCCTGTCGGTACAGTTCGTGCCGCAGGAGAACGAGCGTTACGCGCTAGTGACGGTCGATCCCGAACCCATCGGGCAGAGCCACGACACCATCGTGGCCGGTACGTCGGTCACCACCATCTACACCGGTTTCGGTGCGTCCAACTGGCGCAGCGGGCACGAGGCGATGATGTCGCGCGGTTTCTCCTACGAGGGAGCCGTGCGGGCGCTGGTCTACCGGGCGGACGAAGAGAAGTAATCCTTTTCGCCAGGGCAAAAGGGGGCGGGGCGGCGAAGGCCGTTCCCGCCCTTCTTCGTGTTCGGGCTTGCGGCAGGGCGGCAGGCGCGTAATCCTCCCCTCCCATGAGGGGATTTCACGTTATCATCGGCGCCGCGTTGCTGGCGTCCTGCAGCAGCGCCCCGCGCGAGGAAGCGCCGCGGGCCGAGGTGGATGCCGACTGGCCGGTGGTTCCGGCCGATGTGGTGTTCGGCCAGCCGAGCGCGGTCGATATCGACAGCCACGGCCATGTCTTCGTCCTCCACCGCGCGGGCCGCGAATGGGAAGAACCTTTCACCACCGAGCCGATCGCCGAGGACGCGGTCTTCATGTTCTCGCAGGACGGGCAGTTGCTGGCGCGCTGGGGCGCGGGGCAGTTCATCATGCCGCACGGCCTGTCGGTGGATGCAGAGGATGACATCTGGATCACCGATGTCGCGCGCGAGCAGGTGCTGCGCTTCTCGCACGACGGCGAGGAAGAGCTGGTCATGGGCGTGCGCGGCGAAAGCGGGGAGGATGGCAATCACTTCGGACGGCCCGCCGACATCGCTTTCCTCGGTGACAGGGTGCTTGTCGCAGACGGTTATGTGAACACCCGCCTCGCGCTGTTCGACCGCGAGGGCAAGTACCTCGGCGAATGGGGCGGTCCGGGAGAGGATGCGGGCGAACTCGACCTGCCCCACGCGGTCTCCACCGATGGCGAGCTGGTCTATGTCGCGGATCGCGAGAATGCGCGGATTTCCGTCTTCTCGACCGAAGGCGAACCGCTCGGCCAGTGGCGCGGGCTGGAGCGCGGCCATACCTACAGCGTCAAACCGCTCGGCGGGGGCTGGGTGCTGGCGGTGGAAGGGCGCGACATGCTCGACCGCACCGGCGCCATGGTCCGCGTCTACCGGCCCGACGGCACGGTGGAGCGCAGCTTCGACCTCGCGCTGGAGGGCGAGGGTGCGAGCCTCGGCCACGACATCGCGCTCGACAGTGCGGGGCGCGCCTACATGATCGACGTTTACGGCAACCGCGTGATCCGTTTCGGTGTGGATGCGCCTGCGGGCGGAGCGAGCGACTAGCCTCTTCCCCTCGGCCCCTGCGCACCCTAAGTCGCGCCCCATGGAAACCAAAGCCGGCGATCCGGGGGCCCTTGCCCATTTCGACCTCTCCCGCGTGGACAGCCCCGCATTCGTGGTGGATGCGGCCAAGCTGCGCGCCAATTGCCAGGTGCTCGCCGACATCCGCGATGCCGCCGACATCAAGGTGCTCGCCGCGCTGAAGGCATTCTCCATGTGGGCCACCGCGCCCATCATCGGCGAGTATCTCGACGGCGTGTGCACCTCGGGCCTGTGGGAAGCGCGGCTAGCTAGCGAATTCTACGACGGCGAGATCGCCACCTATTCCGCCGCCTACAAGCCGGAGGAACTGGAAGAGGTCTGCCGCCTGTCCGACCACGTCATCTTCAATTCCCCCGGCCAGCTCGAACGCGCCTCGCTGATCCTCGAAGCGGCGCGCGCGGCGGGGCAGAGCTTCGACGTGGGCTTGCGCATCAATCCGCAGCATCCCACCGGCGAAGTGCCGCGCTACGATCCCTCCAGCCCCGGCAGCCGGCTCGGCTTTCCGATCGACCAGCTGACGCCCGAGATCATGGAGCATGTCGACGGCATCCACTTTCACAATCTGTGCGAACAGGATTTCGAGCCGCTGCATGAGACCTGGGACAAGGTGTTCGACGCGATCGAGCCGTGGTTCGGGCAGCTCAAGTGGATCAACATGGGCGGCGGCCACCACATCACACGCGCCGACTACCAGCGCGAGGAACTCGTCGAGTTCCTGCGTGACGCCAAGGAAGACACGGGCGCGGAAATCTATTTAGAACCGGGCGAGGCGGTGGCGCTGGATGCCGGCATCCTCGTCGGCACGATCCTCGACACCGGATACAACGGCCTGCCGGTCGCGGTGGCGGACATTTCCGCCACCTGCCACATGCCCGACGTGATCGAGGCGCCCTATCGCCCGGCCATGCTTGGCGAGGCGACCGACCAAGAGACGCCCGAAGTGCGCATCGGCGGCCCTTCGTGCCTCGCAGGCGACGTGATCGGCGACTACCGCATCCCGGGCGGCGCGGAGATCGGCAAGCGCTTCGCCTTCCTCGACCAGGCGCATTATTCGATGGTCAAGACCAACACCTTCAATGGCGTGCAGCTGCCCAGTATCTGGCTGTGGGACAGCGACACCGACCAGCTCGAGCTGGTGAAGGAGTTCGGCTACGAGACCTTCCGCGACCGGCTGAGCTGAGGGACTGCCGCCGGACGGCAGGATTCAGTGGAAACACATCGGCGCACGAATATCTGGTTTTGGGTGGTTAGCGGACATATGATGTGACTATGTCTGCCACCAATTCCGTTCTTCTTGGACGATCCATTCGTCACCATCTCTGATCAACTCGATTTCCCCCGCCCAGCCATGGACGCTGGATGAGTTTTCAACGTAGACGACGGATCTGTCGCCCTGAATGATGGGATTGCCAATGCGCAGCACGCCACTTGGGCAAAAGGATAGAGTTGCGTCCCAACGAAGATGTTCGGGTAGCACGTCGCCAGGGATGTTTTGGCGCGAGTGCGACTCCTCCCAACGATCGCTGTAGATCGCGAAATCAGGTGGCGGCTCGCCCGCTTTCCATTCGGTGCGTTCAAAATCATCGTCGGTGCCTGCGGTCTCACGAGCAACGCAAAGCCGATAATCGAGAAACCTATCCAGCCAGCTGGCTTCGTCGGGATATTCAGCAACGAACTCGCGGTGCTGCGTCGCTACATCGGGCTGTGCGATCAGAACGGCGCGGACTATTTTCTCGTGATCTCGCGAAACGCCTTGCTCTGCTCCAGCGTCGGAACAGGCACTCACAAATATCAATGCAATCGTGAGAAAAAATTGGCGCGACATCGCGTTAGACTAACGGTTCCACGAACGTCTGCAATCGGGTCGCTAGCGGAATGTCCGCAATTCGCTCCGCTCATGCGATAGCAGACCCTGTCCTACACCGAGCCGTGGGCTTTCTCTCACCAGATGGCCAGTGCACGGACTTTGACCGAATTCCTCCGCGCGGCAGTGCGTTGCACGCCTTTGGCCGTTTTAGCAGCAAGACCCTGTGCGATTTTTCCCATCCTGCGAGAGCCCGGTACTTCGGTCGGTGAGATGCCTGCATCAAATATTACCACGCGAAGCCTTTCTCAAAGGCGGGTCTGGTTGATGTAAAACTGCATCAATCCCGCCGATTATGTGCAGGATAAACGAATATGTTCGGTGATAGCCACGCGCCCCGCTAATTGCAGCGCGTGCGTCGCGTCTTTCTTCTTGGTCCGGTCCTGTCCTGCCTTGTCGGTGCGCCCTTGCACGCACAAGACGCCGTCGCCGGTGCGCAAAGCGTCGAGCTGACCAATGCCGAACTCTTCGCCGTGGCCGACGCCGCGCGCGATCGCGGCGAACTGGACCTTGCCGCGCAGGCCTACGAGGCACTGGCGGAGAATGAGGAAGGCCCGCTGAAACGCGAAGCGCTGTTCCGCCTCGCCATGCTGCGCGCGGACCTGCAGCAGCGCTATGCGGATGCCGCCGTCCTGTTCCGCCAGATCCTCGACGAAGAACCCGGCAATGCACGCGTCCGCATCGAACTGGCGCGGATGCAGGCCATGATGGGCAACCTTGGCGAAGCGAGCCGCGAATTGCGTGCGGCGCAGGCAGCCGGCCTGCCGCCCGAGGTAGAGCAGATGGTGCGCTTCTATGCGCAGGCGCTCACCGCGCAGCGACCGTTCGGCGCCAGCTTCCGTGTCGCGCTGGCGCCCGACAGCAATATCAACCGCGCCACGCGTTCCGACACGCTCGATACGATCCTGGGCGATTTCACTCTCGACGAGGATGCGCAGGAAACCTCCGGCGTCGGCCTGTCGCTGCAGGGGCAGCTGTTCGGCAAGGTCGGGATCGACAGGCGGTCCGACCTGCTGCTGCGCCTGTCGGCGAGCGGCGATGTCTACAGGGAAAGCCAGTTCGACGATTACATCGTCGCCCTGCAGGCAGGACCGCAATACCGGCTGTGGGGCGGAACGCTGGATGTGGCCGCCACCGCGTCGCACCGCTGGTTCGGGCAGGAAAGCTATTCGCTGACTGTCGGGGCGACCGCCGATTACCGTCTGCCGGTTTCAGACACCGCGCAGCTGCGCGTTTCCGCCACGGTCACGGACAATGACAACCGCCGCAACGATCTGCAGGACGGCACGCGGCTGGCGCTGCGGAGCGGTGTGGACCTCGCGCTCGATGCGCGCAGCGGGCTGGGCGCGAACCTGATGGCGGTGCGTACCGGCGCGCGCGATCCGGGATATGCCAATGTCACGGGCGGTATCGACGGATACCTCTACCGCGAATTCGGCTCGGTCACCGCCGTGCTCGATCTGGGCTATTCGCACCTCGAGGCGGACCGGCGACTACTGCTGTTTCCCGAGCGGCGCGTAGACGACCGCTTCTCGGTTGCTTTGTCCGGAACGCTGAGGACTTTGCGCCTCGGGAACTTCGCGCCGGTCGTTAAGGTCGAATACGAAAAAAATCTTTCAACCGTCGGTATATATAAATACAATCGTCTTGCCGGAGAGATCGGAGTCGCTGCGGCGTTTTAGGGTCACGCTTCGGCGTCTTGGGGGCATAACCAAATCATGAAGTCGACTGTTGTTGCGAAGGCCTCTTCGGCCTCCGCCCTTGCGCTTGCCATGTCTCTTGCAGCTTGCGGTGGAGGGTCGAGCCCGCCGCGTAGCACGCCTCCGCCGACCGGGACGCCGTCGCCTTCGCCGACACCCACCCCGACACCTACGCCTACACCGTCGCCGACGCCTACACCGTCGCCGACCCCCACTCCGACGCCTACGCCGACACCTACTCCCACGCCCACGCCCACGCCGACGCCCACTCCGCCGCCCACCACTGCGAATGCGGACCTTCTCGGGCCGCTGAAGTCGGAGACGTTCCAGGGCGTTTCGTCGCGTATCGCTGCCAATTTCAACGCGAGCGGCACCACCGGCACGGCGACGACCGGGACCACGGCCACCATCGCCTTCAACGAGACGACGAGCAGCTATTCGCTCGTCACGCCGACCGGCACGATCACCTTCTCGCCGAGCGATATCGACACCGCGCAGTCAAGCGCCGGAGCGGTGGTCTACATCAAGCGGTCAGGCGACCGGACCGACTCGCTCACGCTGACGCGGCCGGGCACTTCGGGCCCGCTCACTTACCGCTATGTCGGCAGCGCCTTCTGGCAGCGCACCGATATCGGCACCACCACCGCTTCGGGCTCGATCGATGCCTTCGTATACGGCATCCCGACCAAGGACGCGGACGTGCCGCGCACCGGCTCGGCCAATTACGACATCGACCTGATCGGGGCGATGACCGATTTCAGCGCCATCCGCGGCCTTGCCGGCGGGGGCACGGCCTCGGTCGATTTCGGGTCCGGCAACATCATCATCATCGGCAAGATGGACCTGATCGCTGATGGCAGGTCGATCGAGACGATCGACTTCTCCAGCAATGCCACCCTGTCCTCTTCCGCCAACAGCTTCTCGGGCGATTTCGTCTTCACCCAGTTCCAGCATTTCAACGGAACATTGCAGGGCAAGCTGTTTGGTCCGGCAGGCGAGGAAATCGGCGCGTCCTGGTCCGCCAGCGATTCGACCGGACGTGTAGCGACGGGCACCATCATGGGCCGCCGCGGCGCAGCCGACACCAGCAACGGCACCTTCGCCACGCCGCTGACCAAGAGCGAGACGTTCTCGACCACCGAAGCGGTCATGACGTTCAAGTTCGACAACCAGCTCGGCTCGAATTTCGAGAGGGGTGACTTCCGCGACATCGCGGTCACGAACGGTCCGTTCACGATCCGCTACGATGCCGACACGAACCGCTACATCTACCGGGGCGACGGTCTGGCCGAGACCTATGATGCGAACATCGCGCAGTTCATCAACCTCGGAGCGACCAAGCAGGTCGAATTCAGCCGGTCGGCCACGGAAAACCAGATCCTGGGCAATGCGTTCAACTATGTCGCGTCGAATTACCTGCTGGTACGCGAAGGTGACAATTTCCGCCTGAACGCCTTCATCTTCGGTTTCCCGACCGTCTTCAACGACATCCCGACCACCGGCACCGCGAGCTACCTCGTGCGCGTGGACGGGCAGGCGGCCGACAATGCCTATCGCAACCCGATGGTGATTTCCGGCACCGGCGAACTGCTGGTGGAATTCGGCACCGGCAAGCTGACGGCCAACGTTCCCATCAATTACGCCGAATGGGCGACCGCCTCGGGCATCTTCTCCGAAACCGCGACGGGCAACTGGATCTGGGACGGCCAGATCGCTGCCGGCCGCAACGAGTTCAACGGGACGGTCACGATGACCGGGATCGGCGACTATACCGGCAGCGGCAAGGGCCAGTTCTTCGGCCCCGGCGCACGCGAGCTGGGCGGCAGCTTCACTGCGACCCGCGATGCCGACGGCATGGCGATCGGCACGTTCAAGGGCGTGCTCGACCCGGCCAAGATCCCGCCGCCGGCAGGCTCCATCGCCAGCCTGACGACGCGCACATCGCTTACCGCGGTGGACGATTCCAAGACATCGGATGTCGGGGCGATCACAGGCATCGTCTACGATCCCGCGACCAAGGGTTATATCCTCAGCTTCGCAAACTTCCCGGACGTAACGCTGGACGATACGACCGCGGATTCGCGCAACAACGAAGCCGACAGATTCTTCAACTATTCGCAGACCTTGCAGGATTCCACCGGCACCTTCCGCGATTGGGTGAGCCAGGTGAACAACGCACAGGGCACCAACCCGCTGGTGGCACTGACCTATTCGAATTTCGGCCGGGTGTTCTTCACCTCGCGTGCGGTCTCCGGCAGCGCAGGGTGGGACTACAACGTATTCTCTACCGGCCTGCCGACGAGGGACATGCCGACCACCGGCACGGCGTCCTATACCGGCGCGACGATGGGTTACATCCAGGTCGATCGCGATACGACGACCGGCGGCAACCTGATATACCTTTACTACGGCACCGTCGGGTTGAACGCCGACTTCGGACGAGGATCGATCACCGCCAATTTCGCCGATTTCAACGGCAACCTCTCCCTGCAGGAGAACGGCAGCGGTGCGCCGATGAACCGGATCTTCGAAGGCTTCACCCTTGGCGGCCTCATCACCGGCTCGACCTTCGCCGGGCAGGAACAGCAGGGCGACTGGCTGCGGCGGATGAACGGTGCCTTCTACGGACCCGGCGCTGCCGAGGCAGGCGGGACGTTCCGCGCCGAACGCGGCAACCCGTCGGGTACCGGTGAAGTCATCCGCATCGACGGCAGCTTCGGGGCAGGGAAGGACTAGGGGCACTACGCCCATCCTTCCTGCCTCCGGGCAGCCCACAACACTTCGCACTTGCGAAAGCGCGCGCCAGCGGCAAGAGGGTGCGCCATGAGCATGAACGATCTGATCGCCGCCGCGCGCGTGTCCAAGGCCTGGCCGTTCCAGGAGGCGCAGCGCCTGCTCAAACGCTATCCCGACGGCACCAAGCCCGACGGCAGCCCCGTGCTGTTCGAAACCGGCTACGGCCCCAGCGGCCTGCCGCATATCGGCACGTTCCAGGAAGTGCTGCGCACCACGCTGGTGCGCCGCGCTTTCGAGGCGATGATCGGTGCGAAGCCGGAAGACGGCAAGACGCGCCTCGTCGCCTTTTCCGACGACATGGACGGCCTGCGCAAGGTGCCCGACAACGTCCCCAACCAGGCGCTGCTCGAGGCGAATTTGCACCTGCCGCTGTCCCGCGTGCCCGACCCGTTCGAAAAGGGCCACGAAAGCTTCGCTGCGCACAACAACGCCAAGCTGCGCGAGTTCCTCGACCGCTTCGGCTTCCAGTACGAATTCATCGCCGCGAACGACATGTACAATTCCGGGCGCTTCGACGATGCGTTGCGGCAGGTCTTGCGCAAGAACCAGGCGATCCTCGACATCATGCTGCCTACGCTGCGCGAAGAGCGGCGGCAGACCTATTCGCCGGTCCTGCCGATCAGCCCGTTGACGGGCCGCGTGCTGCAAGTCCCGGTAGAGGTGGTCGATGCCGAAGCCGGCACCATCCGCTTCACCGACGAAGACGGCAGCACGGTCGAACAGTCTGCGCTTGGCGGCATGTCCAAGCTGCAGTGGAAGGTCGACTGGGCGATGCGCTGGTACGCCCTGGGCGTCGATTACGAGATGTACGGCAAGGACCTGACCGACAGCGGCGTGCAGTCGGGCAAGATCGTGCAGGTGCTCGGCGGTCGCAAGCCGGAAGGCCTGATCTACGAGATGTTCCTCGACCAGAACGGCGAGAAGATTTCCAAGTCCAAGGGCAACGGCCTGTCGATCGAGGAATGGCTGCAATACGGCAGCGAGGAGAGCCTCGGCTTCTACATCTTCCCCAATCCCAAGAGCGCCAAGCAGCTGCACGTGGGCGTGATCCCGCGCGCGGTCGACGATTACTGGCAGTTCCGCGAGCGATTGAGCGAACAGGACCTCGACAAGCAGCTCGGCAATCCGGTGTGGCACCTGCTGCGCGCCAATGGCGGGTTCGACGCGGAAGAGGCTCCCGGCGGCGGCGACAGCCTGCCGGTGACCTATGGCCTGCTGCTGAACCTCGCCAGCGTGCTGGGCGCGGAAGCGACTGTCCCGAACCTGCGCGAATATCTCGAAAGCTATATCGGTGAGGGCAAGGTGACGTCCGAACTGGAAGTGCTGATCGAGACGGCGGTGAACTACACGCGAGACTACATCGCGCCGACGCTGGAAAAGCGCGCTCCGGCAGCGAACGAGGCTGCGGCGCTGAAGACGCTCGACGCCTATCTCGCCACGGCCGATGCCGATACCAGCGCGGAAGATCTGCAGACCGAAGTCTACGAGATCGGCAAGCGCGAGGAATTCGGGTTCGAGAACCTGCGCGACTGGTTCAAGGCGCTCTACCAGACGCTGCTCGGCAGCGACCAGGGGCCGCGCATGGGCAGCTTCATCGCCCTCTACGGGATCGAAAACAGCCGCAAGCTCATCGCCGAGGCGCTCGCGCGCGGCTGACCCGTCAGACGTGCTTGCGCGTCCGGTACCACTTGGTCAGGACGTATTTCGCACCCTTTATGACCGGTGTGCCCGCGTGCATCGTGCCTTCGTTGGGCACCCCGTCAGGCGTGGCATTGTTCCACACTAAGAGGACGCCGGGCTTGGGTTCGATCGACGCGCCGACCTCGGTGAAATGCGTGTGCCCGCCTTCTTCCACCACGTTGAGGAAGGCCATGGCCGTCCAGCACCGCTGGCCGCCGCGCTTGCGTTCAAGCTGCCAGTATTCCTGGTCTGTATAGAACCAGTCGTTGTGCGGCTTGAATTCCTGCCCCGGCAGGTAGCGCTGGCCCTGGATGGATTCGCCGCACATCGGGTTCATGCCGAGCAAATCGTCGATCCGGCGCGAGATGCCCTTCACGAAGGGATCGCGCGGATCAAAATTGCCCGAATAGGAGGTGCGGAACTTCTCGATATAGGCGGTCTCGTGCAGTTCGCTGGGTCGCGCGACGACATCGATCATGGTGATGAAGCGGCGGCATTCCTCGCGAGAGAGGAAGTTCGGCACGGCGAAGATTTCCGCCTTTTCGGTCGGCACCTT
Organism: Qipengyuania gaetbuli; assembly: GCF_009827315.1. Classification (NCBI taxonomy): domain Bacteria; kingdom Pseudomonadati; phylum Pseudomonadota; class Alphaproteobacteria; order Sphingomonadales; family Erythrobacteraceae; genus Qipengyuania; species Qipengyuania gaetbuli. Next base: position 900,659 of record NZ_WTYF01000004.1, on the reverse strand, counting down.
GTAGATGTCCGGATCGGCCTCGAGGCGCGCACGCACCTGCTTGCCGATGCGCTTCAGCGCGTCCTGGTCGGGAATGATTGCGGTCTTGGTCATGGCCCGACTGTTACCAATCGGGGCGCGCCCCGCAAGGCGGCATCTTGTGCCGCACACGCAAACGTCTAGTTTCTCCGCAAACTTCGGGGAGACAAACTATGGATACCACCACCAGCGGCCGCCGCTATTCGGTCGGCGCGATGATATTTCACTGGGTTATCGCGGTCGCGGTGATCGTGAACTGGCGCATCGTCGAGGCGGCAGAGCACCTGGGCGATGCAGAAAAGGCGCCGCTGATGGCCAATCACAAGGCGCTGGGCATCACCATCCTGCTGCTGACGATCGGCCGCCTGCTGTGGCGCTGGACCCATCCGGTCCCGCCGCTGCCGAGCAATCTCGCGAACTGGGAGCGGGTGCTGGCGCGCACGGTCCACGTGATCTTCTACGTCCTGCTCATCGGCCTGCCGATCGGCGGCTGGCTGGCCGGCTCCTTCTTCGGGATGGGCGTCGATGTCTTCGGTATCTTCTCGCTGCCGGCGCTGCCGGTGGGCGAAAACCCCGATGCCGGCAAGGCCATCATCGGCTTCCACAAGACCGGCGGCGAGGTCTTCATCTACCTCATCGCGCTGCATATCCTTGGGGCCCTGAAGCACACCTTCTTCGACAAGAACGGCGGCGTCTTCCGTATGCTGCCCTTCGGCAAGGTGCCGGGCTGAGGCAAAGAAAAACCCCCGCCGATCGCTCGGCGGGGGTATCTTGCCCGAAGGGCCACTCTTCTCCCTTCGGGCAGGAGCTTCGAAGGGCTTACCAGAAGAAGTCGTAAATCACGTCGACCACTTCGCCGCTGTAGATATCGACCAGCAGCACGTCGTCGTAATACCGGACCCAGCGATAGGGGCCGTAGACTTCCGGCAGGCGATAACGCCAGGGATCGTTGATCCAGTAGCGGCTGCCGAAGAACAGGTCCCCGAGATAGAAACCGATGTTCAGGCGGCGATAGCTGTATCCGCGATAGGGCGCATAATAGCGGCCGAGACGGAAGATGCTGTGGTTGTGATTGCGATAGCGGTACCAGTCGTAGCGCGTGTTCGAGCGCCAGTGACGGTGGTCCCACCGGTCGTAATCGTGCCAGCGGCGTCCGTCGTAATAGCGGGCGCGGCGATCGTTCCGGTCGCTCCGGCGAGCGTCGCGGTAGCCGTCACGATAGGCATCGCGGCGGATCTCGCGGTTCTCGCGGTAATCGCCCCGGCGCTCGTCACGGCGGCCGTCGCGATAGGCTTCGCGACGCGCATCCTCGACGCGTTCACGGCGGATGATGCGCGCGGCATCGCGATTGCCGTCGCGGCGCTCGGCGCGGCGGTCGTCACGACGATCGTCGCGGCTTTCCGAGCGGTTCCAGTTGCGACCTTGGCGTTCCTGGGCCACCTCCGCGCGACGCTGCGACTGGTTCCAGTCACGGCCGCGACGCTCCTCGCCACGCGACTGCGCGGTGGCGACGGTCTGGCGACGGTCGATCTGGCGCTCGCGCATGCTTTCGACAGGGGCGGTGCGCTCGATACGCGGGCCGGGTTCTGCGCGGCGTTCCTGGCGCACCTCGCGGCGCTCCTGGCGAACTTCACGGCGTTCGCTGCGGCGTTCCTGGCGGCGTTCGCCGCGTTCGCGGTCGGGGCGTTCCTGCGCGGTGGCTTCGGCAGCCGACGCCTGGGCGGGCAGGACGGTGGTCGCCATCGCAATCGCGAGAGCACCCAGGGCACTGCCTTTCATCAGCTTGGTCACAGTCATTGAGCTATCCTTTTTCGCTCGTGAGACCGCTCCACCACCCGCGGCTCCTACTTCGATGTAACACGATGTAGCAGAACGTCCTGTCTTGTAACTGAACCGGCCTGCCTGCCTCCCGTTCATGTTCAAGCGGTCCAACCTGAACATCGACGTCTTGACACCAAGCCGCCTCTGGTGCGTTTGCAACGCCATGTACGACACGCTCGACAAGGTCCGCGCCGATATCGCCGATCGCCTCACCATGGCCGCATCGGGCCGCAAGTCGGCGATGCACACGCCGGTCGTGATAACCCCCGATGCAGACGCACGGATCATGGTGCTGCGCGAATTCGACATCGACAGTTCCACCTTGCGGTTCCACACCGATATCCGCTCGCCCAAGGTGCAGGTGATCGGCGAGGGAGCCGACATGGCGGTGCTGTTCTACGATCCCGATGCGAAGGTGCAACTGCGCTGCCGGGGGCGGGGCCGGATCGAGACCGATACGCCGCTGGCCGATGCAGCCTGGGCCTCGAGCACGAAATTCGCGCGCAGGTGCTACCTCGGCGCAGCGCCGGGCGAGGAAAGCGATGGCCCGTCCAGCGGGCTTCCCGACTGGGCGCAGGGCGAACAGCCGACCGATGAACAGCTGGTGCCCGCGCGGGCCAATTTCGCCGTCTTGCTGGTGACGCTGTCGGAAGTGGACTGGTACTGGTTGTCCCACGAAGGCCATCGCCGCGCGCTGATCGGCGACACAGGCGACCGCTGGCTTACACCCTGATGAGATTGCCTTCGAACACGACCGAGCGGTTCCGCCCGCCGCGCTTGGCGAAATAAAGCGCCTTGTCGGCAGCGTTGAGGAGGTCGGTCTCGCTCGCCCCTTCGCCCAGTTCGGCGATCCCTATGCTGAGGGTCAGTTCGCTCAGCCCCTCGACCGGCCAGGCATAGGTGCACAGGAAATCGCGCAGCGCGGTGCAGCGCGTATCCAGTTCGCTGGCGCCGAGACCGCGGGTCACGATAAGGAATTCCTCGCCCCCGAAACGCCCGACCATTCCTGCATCGGCGAACCGGTCCGACAGGATCGAGCTAAGCTGCTGCAGTGTGCGGTCGCCCGCTTCATGACCGAAACGATCGTTGATCGACTTGAAGTGATCGACGTCGACCATGGCGATGGCCACCTTTTCAGAGCGCGCGCGCCCGTCGAGCACGGTGCGTTCGAGATCGGACAGGATCTTGCGGCGGTTTGCGATGCCCGTGAGGTGGTCGGTTTCGGCCAGCAGGCGGGTTTCCTCGGCCTCGCGCTCGGCATGGGCGCGGGCGTTGGCCAGTTCGCGCATGGTGTTTGCGCGGTCGGTGATGTCCATCATCGTGCCGAAGATGGCGATCTTCTGGGGGTCGTCGGCCCATTCGACTTCGCCGCGGCATTCGGTATCGAACATCTCGCCCTGCGGGCCCGGTATGCGCGCCTCAAACACGAAGGGCACGCCCGTGGCAAGCGATTGCAGCAGAACGTGCGCCACGCGCTTGCGATCGTCGTCATGGAAGAGATCGGCGATGTCGGCGACGGTATGCGGGCGCGCATCCTCACCCAGCATCCGGCGCGCTTCCGACGAGAGATAGACCGCGCCGTCCGACGGAGCGTAACGCCAGTGCCCGACCTTGGCAGCCTTTTCGGCGGAAGTAAGGAAGCGGTTGCTGGTCGACAGCTTGACCAGGTCGCGCTGGCGCTGCGCCAGCATCAGGGCGACCGGCATGGCGCTGACGAGCAGGCCGAGGAAATAGACCTGCAGGAACAGGACCTGCTGGCCCTGCAGCGGGAAATAGCCGCTGACCGGTCCGGTATCGTAGACCGTCAGCACCGATCCGATGACCGCCACCACCAGCAGGGCAAGCGCCGCGCCGCTGAGGCCCAGCGCAGCCGTGGCGATGGAGATTGCCAGCACCGGCAGGAAAAGGAGCGGGACCTGGGCCTGCCCGAAGGCGGCGAGCGATGCGACCGCCACCAGCATCAGCGCCCAGACCGTCCGCACGCTGACCAGCCGCTTGCGCCCCTCGTCGCTCTGGACGAGGAAGAGGATGAACGGCGCCACGATCAGCATGCCGAGGCCGACAGTCGTCGCCCACGAGGTCAGGAAGTCGAGATCGAACTTGGCCGACAGCACGCCGGCGACGCCTGCGCTGAGCATGGCGACGAAGATGGCTGAGGCGGCAAAGCGGATGAGGTTCATCGGCCGCGCCAGCAGCTTGCCGCGGCTCTTTTCGCCGCCCATCAGGTAGAAGACCAGCCAGCCTTCGGCGAGGTTTGCGACCGTGTAGCCGAAGCAGGCAAGGAGCGAGAGGCCGCCGACATAGTTCGCCAGCAGGCTCGCGATACCGACGCCCACGGTCGTCGCGAGGCGTCCGGACCGTCCTAGGTGGAGAAGCGAGGCGACGAAAATGCCGCTCGACGGCCAGACGGCCGCGATCCCGTCCTCGCCTTGCGTCAGTTCCAGCGCGATATAGGCGCAGACAAGCCAAGCCAGGCTGTAGACCAGCGGCCAGACATATCTCTCGCTATGGATTGCAGTCCCCCGGCTCAAGATTATCCCCCTTGAAAGTCCTCCTGGCCGGTCGACTGTGACGCCAGCCTTAACGCGTCAGTTTCTTGTAGGCGAGACGCGTCGGACGGTCGGCTGCATCGCCGAGGCGGCGGCGCTTGTCTTCTTCGTAAGCCTCGAAGTTGCCTTCGAACCATTCGACGTGGCTGTTGCCCTCGAAAGCGAGGATATGCGTGGCCAATCGGTCGAGGAAGAAGCGGTCGTGCGAGATGACCACGGCGCAGCCGGCGAAATTCTCGATCGCGTCTTCCAGCGCGGCGAGCGTTTCGACGTCCAGGTCGTTGGTCGGTTCGTCCAGGAGGAGGACGTTGCCGCCCGCCTTGAGCATCTTGGCCATGTGGACGCGGTTGCGTTCACCGCCCGACAGCTTGCCGACGTTCTTCTGCTGGTCCGGGCCCTTGAAGTTGAAGGCGCCGACATAGGCGCGCGTCGACATGTCCTGGCCGTTGACCTTCATGTAATCGAGGCCGTCGGAGATTTCTTCCCAGACATTGTTCTGCGGGTTCAGGTGGTCGCGGCTCTGGTCGACATAGCCGAGGCGCACGGTCGAACCGATCTCGATCGTGCCGCTGTCCGGCTCTTCCTTGCCGGTCAGGATCTTGAACAGCGTGGACTTGCCCGCGCCGTTGGGGCCGATCACGCCGACGATGCCGCCCGGGGGCAGGGTGAAGCTGAGATCTTCGAACAGCAGCTTGTCGCCATAGGCCTTGGAAATGCCCTTGGCCTCGATGACCTTGCCGCCGAGGCGTTCGGGAACCTGGATGACGATCTGGGCCTTGCCGACGGCACGGTTGTCCTGGCTGTTCTGCAGTTCCTCGAACTTGCGGATACGCGCCTTGGACTTGGTCTGGCGGGCGGCGGGCGTCTGCCGGATCCATTCGAGTTCGCGCTGCAGGGCCTTCTGCTTGCCGCTTTCCTCACGGCTCTCCTGCTCGAGACGCTTGGCCTTCTTCTCGAGGTAGGTCGAGTAGTTGCCTTCGTACGGGTAGTAGCTGCCGCGGTCGAGTTCGAGGATCCACTCCACCACATTGTCGAGGAAGTAGCGGTCGTGGGTGATCATCAGCACCGCACCGGCGTATTCCTTGAGGTGGTTTTCGAGCCATTGGACGGATTCCGCGTCGAGGTGGTTGGTCGGTTCGTCCAGCAGCAGGATCGACGGCTTCTGGATGAGCAGGCGGGTGAGTGCGACGCGGCGCTTTTCACCGCCAGACAGGTCCTTCACCGGCCAGTCGCCCGGAGGGCACCGCAGTGCTTCCATCGCGACTTCGAGCTGGTTGTCGAGCGTCCAGCCGTCGACCGCGTCGATCTTGTCCTGCAGTTCGCCCATTTCCGCGCCCAGCGCGTCGAAATCGGCGTCTGGTTCGCACATCAGCGCGCTGACTTCGTTGAAGCGCGCGACAAGATCGGCCGTTTCCTTCGCGCCTTCACGCACGTTTTCGAGCACGGTCTTGGTCGGGTCGAGCTCGGGCTCCTGCTCGAGATAGCCGACGGTGATGTTCTCGCCCGGCCACGCCTCGCCGGTGAAATCCTTGTCGATGCCGGCCATGATCTTGATCAGCGTCGACTTGCCCGCGCCGTTGGGACCCACGATGCCGATCTTGGCGCCCTGGTAGAACTGCAGGTTGATGTTGTTCAGCACCGGCTTGTTTGCACCGGGGAAGGTCTTGGTCATGTCCTTCATGACAAAGGCGTATTGGGCGGCCATCGGGCGTGTCCTTCGAGCGATTCTGTTCGGGAATGGAAAGGTTGCGCGCCAGATAGTCGTAGCTGTGGCTGGGGGCAAGCCGGAGGGTGGCATTACGGCCTGCCTTGGCCTAGCGCTTGGCGGCAATGGACGAAGGGTCAGCCAACACGGGCAAGCTGCCGCAGGTCGCGATCCTGTTTTCGCAGTTCGCCGCCTATCACGTCGACCGGGTCGAGGCGGCCGCGCGCCGGCTGGCCGGGCGGGCCGAGGTGCTGGCGGTCGAATATGCCACCACCAGCGCGACCTATGCGTGGGAGCCGGCCGAGGGCATCGAACATGCCCGCCACGTCACGCTGTTTCCCGGCAAGTCCTATGACGAGGTCGGCCACCTTGCGCGCTACCGCGCGGCGATGAAGGCAGTGCGCGATGCCGAGATGGTCTGCATCGGCGTGCCCTATTCGGAACGCGACATCATCGCCCTTTCGTGGCGGCTGGCAGCTGCGGGCAAGCGCGTGGTCATGATGACCGAAAGCAAGTTCGACGACTTTCCCCGCAGCCTGCCGCGCGAACAGGCCAAGGCACGGCTGCTGTCATCCTATCGCGCAGCCATCGTGGGCGGCCTCAGGCAGCGCGAATACCTGCGCTTCCTCGGCTTCGGCGACAAGCCGGTCCTGCCGGGATACGACAGCGTGGGCCTTGATCGCATCAGCGCGCAAGGCGCGGGCGAAGCGGTGCGCTGGGAAGATAGGGACTTCCTGTTCGTCGGGCGCTTCGTGGAGAAGAAGAACCTGTCGGTCCTGCTCGCGGGATACGCACGCTATCGCGAACTTGCCGGTTCCGCTGCGCGCCGCCTCGTCCTTGCCGGCGACGGCGAGTTGGCCGGCGCGCTGAAGGAACAGGCGGGCGAGGGCGTCGTATTCACCGGTTTCCTGCGGGCCGAAGAGGTGTCGCGGCGGCTCGCCCGCGCGCTGGCCCTGTGCCTCGTCAGCACCGAGGAACAATGGGGGCTGGTGGTCAACGAGGCCGCGGCCTTCGGCGTGCCCGCGATCGTTTCCACTGCCGTGGGTTCGCGCGATGCGCTCGTGCGCAGCGGCGTCACGGGTCACGTGGTCGAACCGCAATCGGCAGAAGGCATCGCCCATGCCATGCTGGCGCTGTCGAAGGACAAAGCGGACTGGCAGAGATACTCGCAGGCGACTACCGCACGGGCCCACATGGGTGATACCGAGCGCTTCGCCGATGCGGTTGAGGCGCTGTTCGACCCCGACAGCAAGGGCGCTGAGCGGGCAGTTCAATTCTGGGAGGACATGGCCGGCACATGAGCGGCTCCGACAAACCGAGCGCCCTGTCGCGCTATTCGCTGACCAAGCGCGTCATGGTGACGGGCGGGGCGGGCTTCCTCGGTTCGCACCTCGTCGACCGGCTGCTCGCCGACGGCCACGAGGTGCTGTGCGTCGACAATTTCTTCACCGGCGCGCGCGCCAATGTCGCGCACCTGTTCGACCATCCGCGTTTCGAGCTGCTGCGCCACGACATCACCATGTCGCTGTCGGTGGAGGTGGACGAGATCTACAATTTTGCCTGCCCCGCATCGCCGATCCACTACCAGTTCGACCCCGTCCAGACGACCAAGACCAGCGTCATCGGCGCGATCAACATGCTCGGCCTTGCCAAGCGGCTGCGCGTGCCAATCCTGCAGGCATCGACCAGCGAGGTGTACGGCGATCCCGACGTGCACCCCCAGCCGGAGACCTATTGGGGCAACGTCAACCCGATCGGCCCGCGGTCCTGCTATGACGAGGGCAAGCGCTGCGCGGAAACGCTGTTCTTCGACTATCGCCGCCAGCACGACCTGCCGATCAAGGTTGTGCGCATCTTCAATACCTATGGCCCGCGCATGCATCCCAATGATGGGCGCGTGGTGTCGAACTTCATCCTGCAGGCGCTGCGGGGCGAGGACATCACCATCTTCGGCGACGGAGAACAGACGCGCAGCTTCTGCTATGTCGACGACCTGGTCAACGGCTGCGTGCGGATGATGGCGACGGATGCCGATACGACCGGCCCGGTGAACCTTGGCAACGAGGCCGAGTTCTCGATGCTGGAACTGGCGCAGACCGTGCTCGACATCGTCGGCGGCAGCTCGAAGCTGGTCCACAAGCAGCTGCCGCAGGACGATCCGCGCCGCCGCCGTCCGGACACGACGCTGGCCCGGGAAATGCTCGGCTGGGAGGCAACCACGCGGTTGCGCGAAGGGCTCGAAAAGACCGTGCGCTATTTCGACCAGAGCGGTTTCGCTACGCGCGCGCCCGATTGACGCTTGGCACGGCGGCTGCGGCTGCTAGCAAGCGCGCCATGAAAAAACAGATCGTTGCGCTCGCCGCGCTCGCCTTCGCCGTTCCGGCCCTTGCAAACACCGCCGACGAGGCCCTGACCGGCGATATCATCGCGTGGGATTTCGTGGAGAGCATTACCACCGAAGTCGGCCCGCGCATGCCGGGCACCGAGCAAGAGGCGCGTGGCCGCACCTGGGCGATGGCCTGGCTGAAGCGCAACGGCTTTGCCAATGTGGCGGACGAACCGTTCGAAATGGAAACCTGGGTGCGCGGACAGGAACTTGCCTGGGTCACCGCGCCCTTCGCCCAGCCGATGGCGATCACGGCCCTCTCGACTACCAGCTCGACCGGCCCAGAGGGGATCGAAGCGGAGGTGGTCTATTTCCCCAGCTTCGCCGATCTGCGTGACGCGGAAGCAGGCAGCCTTGCAGGCAAGATCGCCTTCGTGAGCCACGACATGCGTCCCGCACAGGACGGCTCGGGCTACGGCTTTGCCGGACCGGCGCGATGGACCGCGCCTTCGCTGGCGGCGAGCAAGGGGGCGGTTGCAACCGTCATCCGATCGGTCGGAACCGACAATCACCGTGTGCCGCATACGGGGACGACCACTTTTGCCGAAGGGGTGGAGCCCATCCCGGCAGGCGCGCTGTCCAATCCCGATGCCGACAATCTGGAGCGCATGTTCGCGCGCGGCCAGACGGTGCGCATGAAGCTGCTGCTGACGCCGCGCGATCTCGGCACGACCACCAGCGGCAACGTCGTGGGCGAGATCACCGGGCGTGACCCCTCGCTCCCGCCGGTGCTGCTTGCCTGCCATCTCGACAGCTGGGACCTCGGCACGGGCGCAATCGACGACGGGGCGGGCTGCGGCATCATCGCGGCGGCGGCAAAGCATGTCGCGGCACAGGGCAGGCCCCTGCGCACCATCCGCCTGCTGTTCGCAGGGGCCGAGGAAACGGGCCTGTGGGGCAGCGCTGCCTATGCCAAGGCCCATGCGGACGAGCCGGTCTATGTCGGTCTCGAAAGCGATTTCGGCGCCGACCGCATCTGGAAATTCGATACGAACTTCACCGCCAGCGATCCGGCGCTGTTCGGCCAGATCGCGCGCGCCGTCGCGCGCTTCGGCGTTGCGCCGTCGCGCGGCGTGGCCAGCGGCGGGGCGGACCTCAACCTGGTTCGCGAGCAGGGCGGGGCGCTGATCGACCTGCGGCAGGACGGCACCCGCTATTTCGACCTGCACCACACGGCCGACGATACGCTCGACAAGATCGACCCCGTGCAGCTGCGCCAGAATGTCGCCGTCTGGACCGAGGTTGTGGGAATCCTCGCCAATCGGGAGGGGCCGATATTGCGCAGTGCCGCCCCCGGTAACTAAGGGCGCTAGCCGATAAAGGGCGAAAATCACTCGATAATCGCGCTTTTCCTCAACAACAAATTAACCTTCGCGGGTTAGCTGGGGGCTTTCGGGGGGAAACCACGCATGCGCGAACAGATAATCGGACTGATTACTCCGCTTTCGGCGGTGATCTTCTGCGTCCTGTTCCTCGTGATCTGGAGGCGCGGGAAGATGGACAATTACGTCCTCGCTTTTGCCGCGACCTATTTCTTCTTCACCGTAGGCTTCACGGTGACGCACCTGCTCGACACCGCATCGAGCTACGTGTTCCACCTCACGCAATTCTTCTATTCGCTCAGCGTCGCATCGGCGATCTGGGGCCTGACGCGCCGCGTCGGCCAGCCGCCCTATCTCGGCGCGCTGCTGCTGGTTTACGGACTGTCGGCAGCCACGCTTGCCGTGGCCGTGGCGGTCTCGGCGGACATTTCGTCGCGCCTGATCATCGTGAACACCGGATACGGCGTGATGTATGTGATCGGCCTGATGTCGCTGCTCAATGCGCACCGGCGCGAAGCGATCGACCGCTTCGTGATTTTCATGCACGTGCTGCTGGCCGCGCAATTCCTGATCCGCCCCGTCGTCACGCTGATGTTCGAGGGCAGCATCATCGCCAGCGAATACCGCGAATCGATCTATTATTCGGTCGTGAACCTCTCGCTCTCGATCATCTCGCTTTCCAGCGCGCTGGTCCTGCTGGGGGCCTGCATCTACGACCAGATGGTTGCCGTGCGCGAGAAAGCCGAACTCGACATGCTGACCGGTCTCAGGACGCGCCGCGCCTTCGAACAGGACGTGATTGCCTGGCTCGAAAAGGCGAAGCAGGAAGCCGTGCCCGTATCGCTCGTCGTCGCCGACATCGACCACTTCAAGGCGGTCAACGACGTCTACGGCCACCAGACTGGTGACAATGCGATTGCCGAATTCGGCGAAGTCATCCGCTCCACCATTCGCGACACCGACATTGCCGGCCGCATCGGCGGCGAGGAATTCTGCGTGCTCGCATGGAATTGTGACGGCGCGGCAGCCATGGCCATGGCCGAACGTGTGCGCCGCCGCTTCGGTGACCGCGCCATCGAAGGCATGCCCGAAGACCACCGTCTCACGGCAAGCTTCGGCGTTGCCGGGCGTGACGAGGGCGAAGGCTACGGCAGGCTCTTCGCACGCTGCGACGCGGCGCTCTATGCCGCCAAGCAGGGCGGGCGGAACCGCATCGTCCACGACGGCAAGATGGACAAGAACAACGTCGTCACAGAATGGCGCGGCGAGGACGAACTGCGCGCAGCGCGCGCCTAGGCGGACGGCCTCGCGCCAAACTCCCGGTCCAGCAGTCGCGGCATCAGCAAGAGCTGGAAACCGGCTCGCGCCACCAGGAACACGGTGAACGACAGCCACAACCCATGCGCGCCGAGCGGCCAGCTGAGCCATAGCGTTGCGGCGTAGACGGCAGACGCCAAGGCCATCGAAACGAGCAGTGCCCGCGTCCAGCTGGCACCCACAAATATACCGTCGAGGACGAAGCTGGCGACGCCAGCAAAAGGGATGACGATCAGCCACGGGGCAAGCGCCAGCGCTGTGGCTTCCACGTCCGCCGTCGCCGCAAAGCTCGCCAGCACAGGACCCGAGAACAGGGCGAAGGCCAGCGCGACAACCGCCGCGGCGCCCGTTCCGCGCAGCAGGATCGCGCGTGCATAGGCGACAAAGCCCCTCCGGTCGCTTGCGCCCGCCCGCTCGCCATTGAGGACCTGCGCCGCGTTCTCGAACCCGTCGAGCAGCAGGGCGGTGAAGATAAACATCTGGTAGAGGATGCCGTTCGCCGCGAGCAGCACTGCGCCGCGCTCTGCCGAAAGGCGCGTCAGCGCGGCAAGCGATACGGTCAGCACCAGCGTGCGCAGGAACAGGTCGCGATTGACCGACAGGAAGGGACGCAGCGAGTGCCACTCCAGCGTCGAATGTTCCCTGAGCGCGCCAGCCACCTGACGCAGCAATTCGCCGCGGGCGAGGAACAGCGCAAGCGCGGCCAGCTTGCCGTATTCGGCTATAAGGCTTGACCAGCCGATACCCGCAATGCCCCAGTCCAGCGCGAAGACGAACCACAGGCCAAGCAGGATGTTTGCAAGGTTGTAGGCCACTTCGAACAGCAGCACGGCCTTCATCTGTCGCCGACCGACCATGAATCCGATAAGCGCGAGATTGGCCATCACCGCCGGCGCGGACCAGTAGCGGATTTCTGCATAGACCCGTGCGGCGTCGAGCACCGCGCCCTCGGCGCCCAGCGCCTCCAGCGAGAGCGGCAGCAGCAGCGGCTGTGCAACCAGCAACATGGCCGCAATGGCAAGGCCCACGACCAGTCCGCGCACAAGCACCGAGACCTGTGCATCCATGCCGGACCGCGTGCCTGCCTGTGCGACGAGTCCGGTGGTGCCGGTCTTGAGGAAGTTCATTACCGTGAACAGCACGGCGAAGAGACGTGCCCCCACGTCAACCGCGCCCTGCGTCGGAGCATCGCCCAGCTGGCCCACGATCCACATGTCGCCGATGCCGATCAGGGCGGTCGCGACATTGGTCACCATGGCAGGCAGGGCGATCGCCCATATAGCGCGCCGGTCGGGGATTGCGGGAGAGGCGGAGGCGGTCAGTCTGTCCTCCTTCCCTCTGCTTGCCGTGTGGTCGGGGAGACAGGATTCGAACCTGCGACCCTCTGTTCCCAAAACAGATGCGCTACCAGGCTGCGCTACTCCCCGACACGGGCAAACACGACCGGATGGACGGACTGGCTGGTGGGCCCGGCAGGACTCGAACCCGCGACCTAGCCGTTATGAGCGGCCAGCTCTAACCAACTGAGCTACAGGCCCACGCCATCCGCCGATCTGGCGAATGCCGCGACTAGCCGCGCCTTCGCATATGCGCAAGCGTCAGACCTCCACCGATTGGACGATTTCCCGCACCGTAGTGGGCCGCACGCCGCGCATGGCGAAATAGGCATAGACCCCGCGCAACCAGTCGTAGAGATCGTCGAGGTCGTCTTCGGTGCGGACATAGGGCGTATGGCCGGGCACGAGCGAGGGGCTGTGGAAGCTGATGACGAGCAATTCCGTCCCGTCGTCCAGCGCCATGTCGATGCAGCGCAGCGCCTCTTCCTTGCTGGTGCCCTCCGGCGTCAGCGGTATGCGCTCGAACAGGCCCAGCCGGTTGAGCACGCCGCCCAGCTTCGGGAAACTGCGGAGCAGCGGCTGGACGAGCGCGCCTTGCCGGCGAAGCATGCCCCAGAAGCTGGTCGTAAGCGGCAGTTCGACTAGCCGCCGCTCCTCGTCGGACCAGTAAGGATGATCGGGATGACGGCGGAAGTCCGGCCCGCCTTGTGCGGAATAATCGTGATGCGGCCGGACGGAACTGTCGATGGCGATGCCGCGCTCCTTCAGCATGCGCGCGGTGGCAGGACCGACCCCGTATCGTCCCGCACGGTAGATTTGCGGCAAGATGCCGAAGCTGTCCTCGATCGCGTCGACCAGCCGGTTGAACTTGTCGCGTTCCAGGTCCGGCGGGAGGTTGCCGGCGAAGCTGTTGTGCACGCTGGTTTCCTCGATGAGCGGCGGATTGACCCACGGGTGCAGCTGCACGCCGATCTCGGCCTTGCCCTGCTGTACCAGCGGGACGAGGATATCGCGGGCCCGCTGCGAAGTGGCGACCGGCCAGTCCACGAGGTAGACCGGCACCACGCCCATGCCCTCACAGAATTGCTGGAATTTGGCGATGCGCAGCACGTGGCCGATGCCGTGGCCTTCGGACGAGAAAGGCTTGGACCAGTCGAATTCCTCTTCGGTATCGACCGTCAGCAGGACGCGCTGGCCGAAACCCGGCGCAAATCGCACCTTGAGCGAGGCTGGCGGCGGATCGAGCAGGCTGCGGTCGGCCAAGCGAAACTTCCCCTCAAGCGTTGTATCGCGAGCCCCCGGGAGTTTTGCCCCCCTTTTCAGCCGGCTGCACTGTCCGGCTGGTTTTCAGGGCTAGGCAGGCCGCTGGCGGCGGTCAAGAGCGGCAGGCTCAGCACCAGCGCATCGTCCACCCTTGCCAGTTCCCCGCCCGCCGCGCGCGCCTCTGCCCGCGCGAGCCTCAATGAGAAGCCGGCACCGAAAATGCCCGCACTCAGCGCGCCGGTCTGCGCGCGCGTATCGACCGAGAAGATGTCCGCCGCCTTGCGCAGGGCAGCGGGTAGGGTGAGAGCGAACTCCACCTGTTCGAGCCCTGTCCGCATCTTGAGCGATACCGTCTCACCAGCGGCCAAAGTGCCAGCGAGCGTGGCGAGTAGGCGCCACGCCAACCGTTCCGCCTCGCCCTGCGACAGGCCGATGGGCGCGCGCCCTTCGCCAAGATCGGCATCGAAGCGCGCAACGCGCGGGCTGAGCACCGGCTGCAACTGTGTCACCTGCTTGCGGGCGATGGCGGCGAAATCGGCATCGCCCTTTTCGAGGTCGAGATCGCCGGTTTCCAGCTTGGCCAGCCGGTCGAGCTCGTCGAAGCCGGCAAGGATATGCGCGGCATCTCCGGCGATGGTCGCGGCAATGGCGCGATATTCGTGGGGCACTGGGCCGATCATCTGCTGCTGGATGATCTCGGCATAGCCCTGCATGGCGTTCACCGGCGTGCGCAGTTCGTGGAGCAACTGACGCAGGCGGTCCGCCTCGGCCTCGCGGCGGTCCTCGATACCGGAAACCGCCCGACGGAAACGTCCGACGTAGCCATAAAAGCGGCCTTCGGAGCGGGTGAAGCGCGGCGTCGCATCGACCACCCAATCGCCTTCCAGCCGGACCGCGCCGCGAATGTTGACGGCCAGCGCCGCCATGGGCTGGCGCATGCGGATCGTACGCGCTGCCTCTTCGCTATCCTTCGCCATGGAAGCCATGTCCATGCCGGTCACCATCGGAGCGATAGCGGGTTCGGCCCAGTCGATGCGGCCTTCCGTGTCGCAGCCGAACAGGAACTGGTCGACGGGCTTCGCCGCGACTTGTTCGTCATCTTCGCCCAGCGGTAGGCGCGGGTCATCGCTGTCGCCGGAGCGTTCCGAACGGGTGCGCTGGAATGCCTCGATCCGGTCGACGAGTGCGCGAATACCTTCCGAACCGCCCATGGCCGGTTGGGGTTTTGGTTGCGAGACGGGTTCAGGTTCCGGCTCTGGTTCCGGCACCAGTCGTTCGGGCGAAAGCGAAAGCGGTTCCGGCTCTTCGGGCAGGATTTCGGGTTCGCTTAGCTCCGGCACCCCCTCGATATCCGGCGTTGCGAATTCTTCGACCAGGTCGAACGGTTCGGGCAGCGGCAGCGCGCGGTCGGACACGCCGAGTGCGTCGAGTGCCCGGACAGCCTCGTCCGGCAGGTCCCGGCGATGGCGCAGGAAACCGCGGGCCCGGATGGGCAGCTGCGGGATGAGCTGCTCCCACTCATCGCCCGTCAGGCGGGCGCGATAGAGCGCGGCAGCCGCGATATGGGGATGCGCCTCGCCGAACCACTTGACCAGTTCCGGATTGCGGAAACGCCAGCCGCTTTCGCCCACGATCGCGGCTCGGTCCTTGACCGGAATGATCTCGCCCAGTGCGATCAGGCGCAGGTAGGCGGCAGCCTTCAGCGCCTTGTCGCCGGCCTGCGGACGCTCTCCCAACAGGTCCAGCAGCTGGCGGAACTGTGTACGCGCCGCACGCTCGCCCGCCGCGCGATTGCGCAGGACTGTGGCAAGGCGGTCGTCAAAATGCATTGCAGCTCCGGTACAGGGAAGGTTTGCGGGCCGGTAACCATGGCGCGCCTACCCCTTCTACCGCTCCAACAAACGTGATGAACGAGATGTTTCCGCCACGTTGCAAAGCGGGACGATTGCTGGCAAAGATAATAATGTTAGCCAATCCGATGGTTGCGCCTTTTCAACATTTCTTAAGTGCGCATCGTCTTTCTGGCGTGGCGTTGTATCGAGGATATTTCATGGCGAATCTCGACGAAATCGATCGTCGTCTGCTTTCCGAACTGCAGGACGAGGGCAGAATCACCAATGTGGAACTGGCGCACCGCGTCGGTCTGACCGCCCCGCCGTGCCTGCGCCGCGTGCGTGCGCTGGAGGAAGAAGGCGTGATTCGCGGCTACCACGCGGAGCTTGATCCTTCGAAGCTGGGCTTCTCGATCACGGTCTTCGCCATGGTCAGCCTGAAGAGCCAGGCGGAAGACGCGCTGCGCGAATTCGAAAGCGCGATGAAGGACCTACCCGAAGTGCGCGAGGTCCACATGCTCAATGGCGAGATCGATTTCATCATCAAGATCGTCAGCCGCGACCTGCAGAGCTTCCAGGAATTCCTGACCAGCAAGCTGACGCCTGCACCCAATGTGGCAAGCGTGAAGACTTCTCTGACGATCCGCACCAGCAAGAACGAGCCGGGTGTCCCGCTGGGATGATCGAGGGACGCTGCCTCTGCTCGGCCGTCCGGATCGAACTGGACGAGCCTGCGGGGCAGGTCGAAATCTGCCAGTGTTCCATGTGCCGCCGCTGGGGCGGGGCGTTCTACAGCGCCCTGTCGGGGAGCGGTTTCACGATCCACGGCGAGGATCAGATCGCCGTCTACCAGTCCAGCGCCTGGGCCGAACGCGCGTTCTGCAAGACCTGCGGGTCTAACCTGTGGTTCAAGTTCCTGCCGACCGGGAACCGCAGTTTTTCTGCCGGACTGTTCGACGATGCCAGCGGCGCGGAGATCGAAAAGGAGATATTCGTCGACGAGGCGGCAAGCTGGGCCTGCGTGTCAGGCGAGCATCCGCGCATGACCGGCGAAGAGATCATCGCCGAAGCCAAGGCGGCCGGATTCAATTTCGACTAGGCTCATCATGAGCAATGATGCCCGCGATCCGGTTCCATTCGGTCGCTGCTAGCGGATAGGCCAGCCGCCCCTTGAGCCATTGTCCGAACGTCAGCCGCGAGCGCCCTAGGAAATCGCGGCGCATGATCGGCTCGATCTCGTCCTCGCCCCACAAGGCCCACTCGCCGGCCATCGACAGGAGATTGCCGCCGAATACCGGCGCGATTTCATTGCGCAGGATCGCTTCCAGCTCGGCAAGCGAATAGCCCGTCTCGCGCAAGTCACGCGCAAGGCAGTGGCGGATTTCCTCGGTGTGCTCAGTGTCGAGAAACAAATTGGCCAGCGCGGTCCAGGCCGTCAGGCGACGCGGCTCGATTTGCCCGGACCGGCGCGGATCGCTCAGCCCTCGCGCTCCTTCAGCCATTCCTCGAGCCACTTGATCGAGTAGTCGCCGCTCTTCACGTCGTCCTGCAGCAGCAATTCCTGGTGGAGCGGGATGTTGGTCTTCACGCCTTCGACGACCATCTCTTCCAGCGCGCGCTTGAGGCGCATCATGCAGCCTTGGCGCGTGCGGCCGTAGACGATCAGCTTGGCGATCATGCTGTCGTAATAGGGCGGGATTCGGTAGCCGGCGTAAAGGCCGCTATCGACGCGAACGTGCATGCCGCCTGCCGCGTGATAATAGCTCACCTGGCCGGGGCTGGGCGCGAAGGTCCAGGGATCCTCGGCATTGATGCGGCACTCGATGGCGTGGCCGTGGAACTCGATCTCGTCCTGCGAGACCGACAGCGGATGACCCGCCGCGATGCGTATCTGTTCGCGCACGAGATCGACGCCGGTGATCGCTTCGGTGACGGGGTGCTCGACCTGCAGGCGGGTGTTCATCTCGATGAAGTAGAACTCGCCGTTTTCCCACAGGAACTCGATCGTACCAGCACCGCGATAACCCATGTCGCGCATGGCCGAGGCGCAGATTTCGCCCATCCGCATGCGCTCTTCGTGGCTGATCACGGGCGAGGGCGCTTCTTCGAGCACCTTCTGGTGGCGGCGCTGGAGCGAGCAGTCGCGTTCGCCGAGGTGGATGGCATTGCCTTCACCGTCGCCGAAGACCTGGAATTCGATGTGGCGCGGATTGCCGAGATATTTCTCGATATAGACCGTGGCGTCGCCGAAGGCGGCCTTCGCCTCACTGCCGGCCTGCTGCATCAGCGTCTCGAGCTGGTCTTCGCTTTCACAGACCTTCATGCCGCGGCCGCCGCCGCCGCTCGCCGCCTTGATGATGACCGGATAGCCGATCTCGGCCGCGATCGCGCGCGCTTCCTCGATTTCGGAAACGGCACCGTCGGAACCGGGCACCAGCGGCAGGCCGAGCTTGCCGGCGGTGCGCTTGGCCTCGACCTTGTCGCCCATCGTGCGGATGTGTTCGGGCTTGGGGCCGATCCACTTGATGTCGTGCGCTTCGACGATCTCGGCGAACTTGGCGTTCTCCGAAAGGAAGCCATAGCCCGGGTGGATCGCATCGGCGTGGCTCACCTCTGCGGCAGAGATGATGTTGGCGATGTTGAGATAGCTGTCGGTGGCTGCAGGCGGGCCGATGCACACGGCATGGTCAGCAAGGCGCACATGCATGGCATCGGCGTCGGCGGTGGAGTGCACCGCAACCGTCTCGATGCCCATTTCATGCGCTGCGCGGTGGATGCGCAGCGCGATTTCGCCGCGATTGGCGATGAGGATACGCGAAATCGTCATGGCCTGCCTCAGCCGATGACGATCAGCGGCTGGTCGAATTCGACCGGCTGGGCGTTCTCGACGAGAATCGCCTTGACCGTCCCGGCCTTGTCGGCGGTGATCGGGTTCATGACCTTCATCGCCTCCACGATGACGAGGGTCTGGCCTTCCTTCACGCTGTCGCCGACCGATACGAAGTCCTTCGCACCCGGTTCGGGAGCGAGATAGACCGTGCCGACCATGGGCGACTTGATCGCGCCTTCGGCCGCGGCTGCGGGAGCCGCTTCGGGGGCAGGTGCGGCTGCTGCGGGTGCTGCGGAAGGCGCTGCGGCCATCATCGGGGCGGGGGCTGCCGCCATAGCAATGCCGCCGCCGCGCGAAACGCGAATCTTGCGGTCGCCGTCTTCGACCTCGATTTCGACGAGGCCCGTTTCACCGAGCATTTCCGCGAGTTCGCGGACCAGCGCGGTATCGACGTTCATGCCGGATTTGCCGGCGGAGGACTTGTGGTCGGACATGGGTATCCCTGAGATTGTTTGAACGGGCCTATGCGCGTCTGTCATCAAACTGACAAGGGGGAGGGGGCAAGCTGTTTACAGCGCGGCGGCCTTGTCCAACGCTACGGCATAGCTGCGCGCACCCAGCCCTTTCACCTCGTCGACGGCGGCCATCCCCACGTAGGAAACGTGCCGGAAAGCCTCGCGCCGGGCAGGATCGGACAGGTGAACCTCGATCACCGGCACTCCGATTGCGCGGATCGCATCGAGCAGCGCAATCGAGGTGTGGGTGTAGGCGCCGGCATTGAGAAGCACCGCCTTCGCGCCGCTGGCCCGCGCTTCGTGGAGCCAGTCGACCAGCACGCCCTCGTGGTTGGTCTGGCGGAAGTCGACTGCAAGCCCTAGGCCGCGCGCCTGTTCGACGAGGCTCGCCTCGATATCGGCCAGCGTGTCGGAGCCGTAGATCTCCGGCTCGCGCGTGCCGAGCAGGTTGAGATTGGGGCCGTTGAGGACGAAGACGGTGTCGGTCATGAGGCCCGTCCTAGCCCAGTCGGGACGCAAGGCAAAAGCCGGATTGCGTCCCGCCGGTCCCTACAGGATGGAACGGATGGAACACACTCCTGGCGGAATTACCGTTCCACCCCCTTGGCCTTCCCCCACTGGCGCGCGGCGGTATAACCGAGATAGCCCGTGCCGAAGAGCGCGTAGAGCTCGTCCGGCAAGCCGCGCAGGTAACGCGTGATGCCGTCGCCGATGTCGCCTGCCGCCTGCGGCGAGAAGGCGGCCAGCATCCCCATGGGGATGACGAACAGGATGATCGCATACATCACGTAGAGGAAGCTGGGCCGCGCGCGGCTGGTCCACGGATCGGCCGAATTGGCTTCGGCGACGATGGCGGAAAGGCGGGCTTCGATGGACTTGAGTTCATGCGTGCCTTCCAGCGCGAGCAGTTCGAGCTTCGCCTTCGCACGGGCTTCCTTGTCGGGGATGATCTTGTCGATGATCGAGGCGATGGGGCCGATAAGCGATTCGATAAGTGCCATTTGGTTTCTCCTTCGTGAGAAAAATAACCATATCGGCACATATAGGAAATCGGAGCGAAGCTCGTCGGTGATCGCTGCTAGCCCATTCGATGAATTACAGGCATTTCGGCGGTTTCGCGAGACAAGGTGAAGGTGCCTGGAGCACCGGACGAAACGCGCATTTCCAACCCTTGCCGTCCCTACCGCATCTACTGTGCTGGTCGGTGGCAGCTCGCTGGCGCGGTGCCAGCAGGCCGATCGCATTCCAAGCGCAATGCGCGATCGAAGCGCACCTATAGTGTGTTTGTGACCGTATCCGCCCGGACAATTCCTCATAGCTTGAGGCGAATAACGCGCCCGAAAGCGTCCGCGTCGGCGAGTGGGAGACAGCCATAGGACTTCGTCGAGAGGAATACGGGACGCACTCGATGCGACGAACGAAGGCTTCGATTATCTATCAGGGAACAGGCAACCTGAGCGCAGTCAAGATGTTGATTGGTTATTCCAAGATCGAGAACAGTGTCAGGTAACTCGGTGTCGATATCGAAGATACCCTAGTGCTCGCTGGGGGAACAGAGATCTGAGATCGAGGCGGCCGCTTCCTAAAGCGGAAGGGCCGATTCTAAAGCGGAAGGGCCGATTTCGAGTCGACCAGGTGGTTATGAATTTCTGATGCGGGGACAGTAGCCACTCGTAGACCTATGCTAAGTTTGCCTGCGGGACGCGCTTTACTGCGCGATCGGCCATCTCCACGCGGTTGCGGCCACCGTTCTTCGCAAGATACAGACGT
The DNA here is from genome assembly GCF_009827315.1 of Qipengyuania gaetbuli. Taxonomy (NCBI): domain Bacteria; kingdom Pseudomonadati; phylum Pseudomonadota; class Alphaproteobacteria; order Sphingomonadales; family Erythrobacteraceae; genus Qipengyuania; species Qipengyuania gaetbuli. Next base: position 879,994 of record NZ_WTYF01000004.1, on the reverse strand, counting down.
TTGTCAGCTGCCGCTATCCACTCCGAGATATCCGAGCCTGGATCGTAGATTGCCCCTCCCACACTTATCGTACATTCGAGGCCCGAGACCTCCTCAAATCGCAACCGCTGAACAGCATGACGTACTTTCTCTGCGATCAGACCAGCCTTCGACAAGTCCGTATCCGGCAAGGTGATTGCAAATTCCTCGCCGCCCACTCTTCCGAAAATATCACTCCGTCGGATCGTTTTTTGGACGGTGGCCGCTGCGGCTCTGAGCACTAGGTCGCCTACCAGATGACCATGCGTATCATTGATGGTCTTGAAGTGGTCCAGATCGAACAGCAATAGTGCAGTAGGGGTTCCGTCGCGCTTGCCCTGTGCGAGAGCCTTCTCGGTCGCTGTGCGCCAAGCTTGGCGCGATGCAATTCTGGTCAACGCGTCGACAGAAGCGGCCTCGCGCAGTTCAATTTCGCCGACAACCAATCGCGCAAAATTAGCCAGGACAGCGATCTCAGCATTTGAAAACGCGCGCGGTTTTTTATCGATCGCGCAAAGGGTCCCGATTAAGTAACCGTCAGGCATGCGTAGCGGGATACCGGCATAAGCCCTTATGTAGGGCTCGCCGGTGACGAAAGGGTTTTTTGCAAAGCGAGCATCGAGCGTTGCATCCTCAACAATAAAAGGCGCGTCTGCTTTAATGGCATGATCGCAAATTGCCGCAGAGCGGCAGGTTTGCTGAATGCCCAGCCCTTGCGATGACTTGAACCACTGGCGATCCTCATCCAGGAGAGAAACGGCGCAGATTGGTACGCCCAACGTCATCGAGACCAATTTTGTTATCTCTTCGAACGGTTTCTCGGATGGAGAGTCTAGGATCTGGAGGCGTTCGAGCGCCTTTTGCCGACCATATTCGTCGGAAGGCTTTGCAATTGAAAGAACTCCACAATTGCTCATTTTGATGTCCATCTCACATTAGATTTTGAAGTTCGCTATTGAAGCTCTCCGCCGCGCGCTCGATCAGCTCTACGACCTCGGACTCTGACTTGCCCAAGGCGAGCAAGGAAGTCGCCAGGGTGAGTAAATTCTCTCGCTGACGGTCGGCAACTTCTGCGATGCGCGGGGGGACATCAGCATGGAGCCAGTTCGCACTAGCTCTTTCCACAATCATTTCGCCGACGTCTGTTGTCACTTATTGGTACTCGATAAGCCTCCACCTGTTGAACCAGGCCCGAGAAATTTTGGTTAACGTGGTTCTACGCCGCTTCACCTATCATCACCGAATATCCGCATTTCACCGTCAAAAAACCCAGCTCTGATGGCTCAAGGTGCCGTCTACCGCGCCATCTCTAAGGTCCGGGTTTCGCGGAAATTTCTATCTGTAGGACGGGCTGAATTGCATTCAATTTCTTATGCCGATGAGTAACCTCGCTTGCATCCGCAATCAGGTCGTGAGCGGCAAGCCAGCGCGTCGTACATCCCGATCTCGGTAAAACTGGTGCGAGGCCGCTGTCAGGTGCAAACATTTGGCCCACATGCGAGTGAGACGGACGAGGCGAGCACGAGTAAGCAATTCGTGATCGATTGGGCTCGGCAGTCCGCTGCTCACTTGGGCCCTTTTGAGATTTTCTCGAACGGATCGAGACGTGCTTCTAGGCTCTTGCAAACAGACCAACGCGAAAGCATACCTTTCCACCGAGGGCGGTTTCGGGTGGTCGAATGACTTCTCTATTAATTCTTGATGACGATCCGGACTGCGGCGCCTTGATCGCGAAGTTTGCCGCTCGCCTCGGCAAATCCGCCGCCTATTTCTCCGACCCAACAGCTTTCGTTGCTGCTGCCATTGCAGGAGGCCGGGACGTCGATGTGATTGTCGATATGCAAATGCCCAGATTGGACGGCATCGATGTTATCGAGCAATTGTTTGAGAAGAATTTTGACGGCCGAATTTTCCTGATGAGTGGAGGCGGTCGCTCCATGCTCGAGGCCGGTCGGCGGGTGCTGGGCGGCAGCGAAGGGCTGATTTCCGGCGTATTGCCTAAGCCGTTCGGTCAAAACGACCTTAAGCGCCTTCTTGAAGGGGAAGGAAAGGTCAGACCCACACTATGGGAAACGCCCGTTTTTTCAAAGGCTGATCCTGAGCCCCAATTCGACGTTGATTCCTTGTTCGAAAATCTTTGTCCTGCGTTCCAGCCCAAGATCGCTGCAGGCAGCCGGCGTATTGTCGGCTACGAGGTACTAGCTAGATTGGACAAGGCTGATGGAAGCGCGCTCGGAGCGGAGGAACTCTTGGGGCGCCTCAAGATGGCCGGAAGGTCGGACGATGCCACTTGGCAACTCAGCCGAAAGGCAATTGATTGGTCGATCGAAAACTTGGCCTCGGACCAGAGCTTGGCGATCAATTTTGAGCCGGATACGATTTCGAATATCGACCTGGTCGACCAGGTATGTGCTTACGCCTTGGACAGCGGGCTCGAACCCGAACAGTTCGTCTTCGAAATTACCGAGCATCAGAACCTGCCGCGACGATTGGATATCTTGCGGAAAATCACGAAGCTTCGAACCAAAGGCTTCGGTGTAGCGATCGATGATTTCGGAGTGGGCTTTTCCTCCCTCCAGCAGCTTTCGAGTTTCCCGTTCTCGGAAATCAAGATTGATCGCGAGTTTGTATCGAGAATGCTCGAGGATCCAATCGCGCTCAGCGTTGTGCGCGCAGCAATCCAGATGGGCTCGAGCGCTGGCATGAGTTGCACGGCCGAGGGGGTTGAGGACGAGGAAACTGCGCTTGCACTGGAAGCCATGGGTTGCAGTGCCCTGCAAGGCTTCTGGGTTTCCAAGCCGCTGATGTCTGAAGAGGCATCTGCGTTCGCGATGTCCTATCAGCCTCCGGCTAACGTTTGCGAAGCTGAACAAGGGGACGGCGGTCCCGACAAGGCAGCCGGAGGCTATCACGTCGCAATAGTCGATGACGAAGCGGCTGTGAGGCAGACCCTGGTTCGGGGTCTATCGAGGCTTGGCTTTTCCTGCAGGCCCTTCTGCAGTGGGAAGGATTTTCTAGAGAGCCTCGAAAGCGAACATTTCGATTGTTGCCTCTTGGATTTCAGGATGCCTCAGATCGATGGGCTGGATACATTGAAAGCCATTCCAAGCAACCATCGAGGGATGCCGGTTCTCATCTTCACGTCGCATGCCGATCTTAAGCTTGCAGTCGATGTTATGTCAGAGGGCGCCGTCGACCTGATCGAGAAACCCAGCACGATGAAAGCCATTGCCGAGCGGATAAATGAAAGAGTTATTGCGTCGCGCGGCCTGCGGTTCAAACTGCGGCTGGCGACGGAAAGCAAGAAATCGCTAGAGAATTTGACGCCGCGCGAACGGGAAGTTGCGGCACTCACGGCCGAAGGAAAGAGCAGCAAGGAAGTAGCACTGGTTCTAGGACTTAGCCACAGAACCGTGGAGGTTCACAGAGCCAACATACTGAAAAAAACGAACACCCGGAATGCTACCGAACTGACCAGGTTGTATGAGCAGGCTTCGTTCAGCGACTAGTCTGTGGTCATTGGCGTCAGTTTTCCCTTCGTTTCGCTGCATTGGCATTGCCTGCCTGTACTTCCATCAATGCCTTGAGCAGCTGGTCCTTGGTGTAGGGCTTTTGTAGAAAGCAGTCCGTGCCAACCCTGAATTTCTGCGCCCAAACAGGCCCCGGCGGATAACCGGACGTGAAGATGATCTTCAGCTCTTTGAGCGACATCCTGAGTGCTTCGGCCAGATCGAAGCCATCCATTGTGCCCGGCATCACGACATCTGTCAGCAGGACATCGAAATCGATACCTTCGCTCGCCAGCTCGAGCGCATGGTCCGCGTTTTCAGCTCCAATTGCATGAAGCCCGAATTTTTCTAGTCGTCTTATCACGCTCTCGCGCACCGGCTCTTCATCTTCCACGACCAGAACCGTGGTCAAGTCCGCGGGTGCTCGATCGTCTTGCCCGACTACCGTAGGGCTCGATTTGGCCAATAGCTCGGGAAGAATTATGCTTACCTTGGTGCCTTTTCCGACTTCGCTCTCAATGGACAGGTCGCCGCCCGACTGCTTCGCGAACCCGTAAACCATGCTCAGACCAAGGCCGCTGCCTTCGCCGACCGGCTTGGTCGTAAAAAAGGGTTCGAGAACGTGCGAAAGATCGTCGTCGGCTATACCTTGGCCCGTATCGCTAACACTGATGACGACATAGCGACCGGGCTCAAGCCCGATGGAATTGACCGTGTCATTCCGCGATACGACCTTGCGAGTGACGCTCAAGGAGACCTTGCCACCCGTCGGCATCGCATCCCGCGCATTGATCGCCAAGTTGATGAGGGCATTGTCCAATTGGCTGGGATCGACTTCGACCGAGACCGGATTTTTCGGTAGTTCGACCTCCAGTTCGATATTTTCTGTAAGGCCATGGCGGATGAGTTTCCGCGTTTTATCCAGATGATCGCGCAGAACGATCGGCTGCGGCAGCATGGGCTGCTTACGGGAAAATGACAGAAGCCGGCTTGTAAGTTCGGCGCCATTGCTAGCCGCGGTCAGAATGAGTTCGACCATCGAATGCAGCTCCGGGTCTTGCAGATCCTCGCCCAGCATCTCTGCATTGCCCAATATGACCATGAGCATGTTGTTGAAGTCGTGCGCTACACCGCCGGTCAATTTGCCAAGAGCTTCAAGCCGCTCGCTTTGCCTGTCCCGCTCCTCCTGGCTGCGAAGAGCCGTCACGTCGCGAAGATACCCGACGACCTTCACAGCGTTCTGATCGTCGTCCCGCATGATGGCGGAATGGTCCTCAATGATCACATAACCGGAGGAGCCGCGGACTCGATACTCCGCGTACCTGCGACGTGCGGTGCTATGTAGCGCTTCGAACCACTGCTTGCGGATGCGTGGCTGGTCTTCAGGAACGATGATGTCGAGCCAGTCGTTTAGACTCGATATCTTCAGATCCGATGAAAGCCCGAGACGTTCGCGCCACTCCGGCGCCAGCCATAGCTCCTCGGTTTCGAGATCAACCTCCCAGACAACGTCATTGGAAAGCTTTGCAAGCCGCTGGAATCGCTCTTCGGACCGCCGCAGCTGCATTGTTCTTTGATAATCTTCGGTGAGGTCGCTTTTCGACCCTACTATGCGGTGAAGATCCCCTGACTTGTTGTAGTGCAGGAGATATTCGGAACGGGCATACCCCACATCGCCTGTCGGTCGCCGATACCGGAAGTTCCTGACCAGGAAACCTTGGTGTTCGCCGATCGCAGCGAGAAGCTCGTTCTGATACTTCTGCCTGTCTTCCTCCAGAACATAATCAGGGATTATATCAAGAGTTCGTTTGGACGGAGGTGCAATACCGAACATCACGGAGTATGTGTCGCTCGCCCAGAAGTCGCCTGACTTTATCTGCCAATCGAAGACGATGGTGTTCGATGCCACGGAAGCGAGAGCGAAACGCTCGCGGTCTCGCTCAGCCTTGAGTTGCAGGCTGCGGATTTTCGAAATGTCGCTAAATGTGATGAGTACCCGATCCACTTTTCCTTGCGGGTCGAACTCGGGATAACCATCACATCGCAGCCACACCGTTGCTCCTGTTTCCGCAACCCTGCTGCCGAGAATCATATCGCGAACCGCTGTTTTCATTCGCATCACGACAACGAATGGGAACTCCGCTTCGGGCATGCGGGATCCGTCCTCGCGGACGAAATACCATCGCTCCGACGTGGTATCTTCACCGGTCGGGTCATCCGAAATGTGCAGGATAGCTTTTGCCGCCGGGTTCATTGCGAGAATTTTTCCGTCGGGCGCATGAATGACCATGCCCGCGCCTGCACGGTCAAAGATCCATTCGTTGGTCTTTGCATAGTCCTGCAAAGTACCTTCCAAGTCTTTGTAGGCCGTCAGGTCGCGGGTTATGCCAATGTACCCTGTCAGTTCTCCTGCTTCGTCGAACGTCGGAGAAATCGAGAGGTCATTCCAAAATGGGGTACCACATTTCTTGTAGTTCAGGATTTCTCCTGAAAATTCTTTGCGTTCAGCCAGGGCCGCCTTAATTGCCGCAATTGTTTCTTCGCTGGTTTCCGGGCCCTGAAGAAAATCGCATCTGCCGCCGATGATTTCCCGCAGGCTGTATCCGGTGATGGCTGTGAAGGCATCATTCGCATCGGTTATCTTCCGATCGACGTCTGCGATGAGCACGCCCTGGCTAATCGAACGGAGAACATCCTTCAGGATTCCATCGCGCATGACCGACCCCTTCAGCCCCGGCATTCTTTGGCCGGCGGCAGTGCACGTTTAATAGCATGTAATTAATATAAGACCAAAATTTTCGAGGCTCAAAAGCTGCGCTAGGGGTCGCTACGCTGACCCTGACGGATCAAGGACAACCTTAATAAAGCCCATTACGCAATCAGCTTTCTGAAACTTTCTTACCGCTCTTCGATCTTCCGCGCAATTAAGAAATATGATTAATTTCTAATGAAGGGAGTGCGTGTCGAAGCCCCCCTTCAGCCACGAGTGGAGCCCTCGATCACCGCTTGTAGAAAGAGTAATTGCAGGAAGTCGCTGCCCTAAAACCGAGGGTGACACTTTGCCGGAAAATGCAACGTAAGCACCCGTCCGAAGAGCCGACATGAATTTCGCAAAGGTTAACGATTAAATCGGTAGTCACTACTAGGAGATGGAAAATTCGGTTGGTATTGCAGATATTTACCACCCATGTTCGCGTCAAATTTGCGATCCCCTAACGGTCCTTAACCATGAAGATTTACGCGTGAGAGAGGGGCGGCTGGCGAAACGGGGCCCATGCTTCGACTCGTTGCGCCACTTTGTGTCCTCGTTGGATGCCTCATGGGCGGGTCCGTTTCTGCACAGTCGTCAGAGCCTGTTGCTGATGCCTCTTCGGGCTGGCGTGTGGCCGACCACTTGGCTTTTGTGTCTTTCGAAAACGCCAATGTGTTTCTTGGCAAGGGGGCCGAAAAAGCAACTTCCCCAGTTGCCGAGGTATCCACTTGGATCGAGTCGCGAACGACAACCACCTTGCGTTGGTCAGTGGTGCTGAACCCTGGCATTCCCGCACGAACGTCGAAGGCTGCTGCTCCGCAATCGTGGCGCCCCATCCGAAACTCGCCCGTCCTTGAGGCGGCAAGCCCATCCAATTTTCCTCTCCGCCAGGCCCATCCGATCGACCGGAGCGAGCGCGACTATTCGAAGGCTATCGCAACCTACGGCCCTTTCCGCGTTATTGATCGATTCCGTGTCGCCTTGGTCGGCGAAACCGACACGACAACCCCTGCACTGTTTCAGGTCATGATGCGTCGGCATCCGCAATTAACCCAGATAGATATGGTTGAATGCCCTGGGACGCGAGATGATACGGCAAATCTCAAACTGGGGCGCTTGATCCGTGCCCATGGTCTGATGACATTTGTCCCTCGGCGAGGGTCGGTTCGCTCCGGAGCGGTTGACCTGTTTCTCTCGGGAGTGGTCAAAGAGATTGCCGACGGAGCTGAGTTTGCGGTGCATAGTTGGCTCGATGAAACCGGGCGAGAGCCGAATGACTACGCCGCGGATGCGCCGGAGAATCGGCGGTACCTGACCTATTATCGTGAGATGGGCATGGCGGATGCCCAAGCGCGCGCATTCTATGCTTTTACAAACTCGGTCCCGCATCGCTCGGCGAAGTGGATTGGCGCGGGCGACATGCGTAGATGGATTGGAGGTGCCCCCACTCCCTCCAAACCCACCTACTTGGCCAGGAACTAGGGGTCCGCTCGTCCTCCTATTGGCGCCATACGAGGTGTATCGGCTGCAAGAGGCGTCAAGCAGTCAACACGGCATGACAAACAAGGAGTTAACGCGAACTCCGTAGTTGGGTGCATATCCGCGTTCTGCTTCGAGTGAGATGCTACGCATACATCCAGTCTCCATTCGGATCGCAAGATCCTGGCCGCTGATGGAGAGCAAAAATGCAGCAGTCTTTGGTTCGAAGCCATCTCGACCGGTCATCCTCATACGGGATGCCCAACCTCTCGCTCCGCCCCGATCCGCAGCATTCCTGGGGGCTGACGGAGCGCCGTCATGCAACCCGCAAGATCCGGACTTTCATGCCTGCCTGCGTGGAGACCGACAGCGGTACCATCATCGCCCTCTTGAAGGATTTTTCCGGGCACGGAGCCGGTTTCGAGAGTGACCAGTCCTTCTCGGTTGGTCAGCGCGTTCGATATCGCTGGGGTGACGAAGCATTTCGCGAAGCGAAGGTCATCTGGATCGATGGCAATCGTTTCGGCGTGGAAAATACGGAGCCCTCCGACGCTGTAGCGCTCAATCCCAAGAATTACCGATCTGTTCGGGTCGATCTGAACGTGCCCGCAGTCGTGTTCGTGGGCGAAAAACGCTATGAAGGTGAAGTCATCAATTTCGCGCAAAAGGGTCTGTGCGTTCGAATTAACGGCAGGATCGAACGAGGAAGCCTGGCCACGGTCAAGGTGGGGCGGCGCTACTTCGAGAACGTGACGGCTCGCTGGGTCGAAGGCGATCGTGTCGGCTTCGCCTTATCGTCCTCGCTGCCGATTCAGGAGATGTCGAAGCTTGCTAGCGGAGATTGATCGATGCCCGCTCGATACGGCAAGCTTTGCCGAGAGGTCTTGGCTGTCCTCCTGTGGAGCTCCGCTAGTGCGGCTCTCGCAGAGCCCGGTAACTCTGCGTTTTCTTCAGGGAAAGCATCTGCTGAAGTAATCGAGCCGCTGTCAGTTCGCGCTGAGAGGGACCTCAACTTCGGCAAAATCCAGCACCCATCGGCTGCGACTAGAACTGTAATCCCGAACGAAAGCACCCAGTCCGGCGGATCATCCGCTGCCAGATTTCGGGTAACTGGTGCGGCGCTACGGCATTACGGTATAATGATCCCCTCGCAGGTGGATGCGGAAGGGCTTGCGTCAGGTGCCAAGATCCCGGTTCGGGACATCCAGGCATACAGCAAATTTCTGAATGCGACCGGGGAGAGGGGAAGGCTCGACGCGCACGGCAGGGATGTCGTCTATGTGGGTGGGACTATCGACATAGAGGGAAGTCTGCCGGAAGATGTGTATTCTGCCGAAATCTTGATCTCGGTTGCTTACGACTGAGCGCAATTGACAGTGGTCACCCAGCTTACGCCAACTAAGTGATTGTGCGGACCCCAAATTACAGAACTAGTCTACCGGGCGTTGGCAAGGTGTGCGCATGCACAATCCTTCCTTCAAACCAAAATCACCTTGGCACCTTGCCCGCACTGCCGCGCTCAGCCTTGGCTGCTTCTTTTCGTTGGCAGCTGCGGTACCAGCCGAGAGTGTGTTTGCGCCTTTGGCAGCACAAGGCTCCATCGGAACTATCGTCTGTAAAGGCAGGGGCGGGCCCTTCGTGACGAATGCCAGCCTCGTGGAAAAAAGCGATTTGGTTCTCGCCGTTTCGCACTTCAATTACCGTCGTGCGACAGGGCGGGAATTGCCAGCCGAAAACTGTGAATTCCAAACGCGCGATAATGAAGGAAGGGTAATCTTCACGAGTTCATTTTCGGTGATCGAGAGGGGAGGTCGGGGCCGCGAGCTGAACGAAAGCTTCGCAATCGATTGGGCTGTCCTCCGGCTGGATCGAGCCGCGCCAGGCGTGCCGCTAAAGCTTGCAGGGAATAAGGCCTACAATTGGAATAACGCCGCTCTCGCCTCTTACCGACCTGTAGTAAGAGGAAATAGCACCTTCCAAATGGACGTGGGCTGCCGCCCGAAGCGCCAGCGACACGGATCGATTGTCTTGTTACACGATTGCACTACGAAACCAGGATGGAGCGGTGCCCCGCTTCTTGTCCCGATGGGTGATCGGTACGGGCTCATAGCGATCCACGCTAAGCGCACGAAATCTTCTGGAGTGGCAATCGCTTTGGAAGGTGCTCTAAGGAAGGCGATCGAAGCTCGCGCCAAGACTGCGGCATGAGTCAGCCGGGACTTGCGGTTCCAACTTGGCTTGCAACTACCGGAGCACCAGCTGCAGCTACGCCGTAAATGAGTTGCTGCATAACCGGCACGACGAGTTCATCCTTTGCGAACACTACGCCAGGACAATCGGCCTTTGATAACCAAAGCCGCCACTGAGCAGCCGTATATTTCTCGCCAGTGTCGACGTCGCGATAGGACTTTCCGGCGTATTGCCAATCCGCAAATCGATTGCCTGCATCAAGCCAATCTCGGTATTCCTGCACGTATAAATCGCAATTCCATTGGCTTGGAGGCGCCATGGCGCCCTCGGCATCGGAGGGTATCGATGCAGGAGACACGCTGCCAGCGCTGGGCCTTTCCTGTGCGAAACTTATGCCGCCAATGACGACGGTCGCTGCAGCGAAAGCCATTATTTTAGCGTTGAATTTCGGCATAGGACCTCCAGGGAAGACGATACTTTAATCCGGAGCAGCGGTAAAGTTGCACGGGCAGGAAGGGTTTGTTCGCCGGAGCGCGCTTAAAGCGTCAGCATGGCACTCCTGCATGCTGAAGCCTGTTCTGAAGCCTGTCGGAACCTGTTTGCGGCACTCCTGAGGGAGTTGTCATCATCCTCAGCTGCCACCGAGCTTGCCGCGAGGGTTCCCGCCAATTTGGCCTGAACGTGAAGGGCGAGTTTGCAGTCGCGAAAAGCGCGATCAATTCGGCTCTGGGCCACAACGTCGGTGAACACTGGCTTGTGAAGTTCACCGAATTCTCTCCATTCATTCCAGCAAAGCTGTTCTGTCATCTCCATTCGGCGTTTCAAAGGTTCGCCTTCGAGGTCGTTCGTATTTTTCGAGATGAAACTATCCGCAAGAGCGTCCATCATATCACTGCATCGATCGTTTGATGAGAGGCCGGCATCCCGCCAGATCGCTACATCCCGTCGATCGGAAATCCCCAGCGCGGCGGTTTTCCTGACATCGGTGCTTTCATTTGCAGAATAGGCTTTCAGTATAAAGGACACCGCGAGCATCAATGCGATTACTATGAGGCTGCCATTGGCGGCCACCCTCAGCGTGGCGCGAAGATGTCTCGAACTCAACATGACCCCGATTTTCTAACGATCAGATCTTGGTGACGCCTTTTAACGTTCGGGATGATAAATCCAAACCATACGGTCACGGCCCAAGTCCAGCCATCGTTCGAGGTCAGGGGTGCCTGTAAGATCTGCAAGTGCGAGCGAACGAGCTTGCGGTCTCTTAATGTGGGAATTCAAGCGCGCGCTTACTCGGTCGTCACTCACCTTCGAGTGAGTTGAGCGAGGCTTCCTTAAAGGCTTGAAACCACTGGTCGGGACGACTGGATTCGAACCAGCGACCCCTACACCCCCAGTATAGTGCGCTACCAGACTGCGCCACGTCCCGATACCAGTGGAGGCGGCCCTATAGGCCCCGCTCCTGTGCATGGCAAGCGTCTAGCGCGGGCAATTCATTGCCCTGCAATCGCGATCCTGCTAGCTGCGCGCCACATCGAGGGAGAGGTGCGCCTGTCGCTGCTTGATTGCGGCGAAAGCGGACCTACCTCGCACGGATCAACTTACGAACGGACACAGGCAATTCCCGCATGATCGACCTTCTCGCCACCGCCGGCTCCGCCGCAGCCCAGCCGCCCGTGTGGCTCCAGATCCTTCCGTGGGTGGCGATCTTCGCCGTCTTCTGGTTCCTGATGATCCGCCCGCAGATGCGCCAGCAGAAAGCGCACCAGGAAAAGATCGCCGGGCTCAAGCGCGGTGACGAAGTGGTGACCGCAGGCGGTCTCGTGGGCCGCATCACCAAGGTCGAAGACCAGTTCGTCGAAGTCGAACTCGCCAAGGGGATGAAGGTCCGCGCGGTCCGCAACACCATCGGCGAAGTGCTCTCGGGCACTGCGACCAAGCCCGCCAACGACTGACCCGGCAAAAGGCATAATCCAAGCCATGCTCGAATTTCCAACCTGGAGGAAAGCGTTCCTGTGGGGCGTTGCCATCGTCGGCATGCTCCTGTCGCTGCCCTCCCTCTTCTCGCTCGCCAATCTCGACTGGCCCGAGCAGCTTCCCGAGCCGACGATCAATCTGGGCCTCGACCTTGCCGGCGGTAGCCACATCCTGCTCGAAGCCGATCGCGCCGATGTGGCCGCGACGCGGCTCGAGGACCTGGAAGAAAGCGTCCGCAATGCCATGCGCCGCGCAGAACCGCGCATCCGCATCGGTGATGTCTCGACCGCCGACGGCCAGCTGAGCTTCCTGCTCGACGACGTGACCGAAGTGGACCGTGCGCGCGCTGAACTCGAAACCATCATGAATGGCACCGGGCCGGTGCGCGAATGGGACCTCCAGGTCGTCGACGGTCAGCGGTTCGTCCTCACGCCGACCCAAGCGGGCCTCGACAATGCGGTCGATGCCGCGATGGAAGGCGCGCTGCGCACCGTCGGCATCCGTATCGACGGCCTTGGCACGCGCGAACCGACCATCCTGCGTCAGGGCGACACCCGTATCGTGGTGCAGGTGCCGGGCCTGCAGGATCCCGAACAGCTCAAGGAACTGCTCGGCAAGACCGCCAAGCTCGAATTCAAGCTAGTCGAACGCCAGGCGAGCGCGGAAGAAGTGCAGCGCGGCTTCGTCGCGGGCGGCGAAGTGGTGCCCTATGCCGAAGGCGAAGGCTTCCCCAACGGCGTCGTGGTCCAGCGTATCGGCGGCATCGACGGCGAAACGTTGACGAGCGCGCAGCAGAGCTTCGACCCCCGCACTAACGAACCGGTCGTCTCGATCACCTTCAACCCCGATGGCGGCCGCCGCTTTGCGCGCATGACGACGCAGTACACCGGCCGCCAGTTTGCGATCATCCTCGACGGCGAGGTTATCTCGGCCCCGCGGATGCAGGAACCGATCCAGAACGGCCAGTCGCAGATTTCGGGCAGCTTCACTGTCGAAAGCGCGAACAACCTCGCCATCCAGCTGCGTTCGGGCGCACTGCCGGTCGATCTCAGCGTGGTCGAGGAACGTACCGTCGGCCCCGACCTCGGCGCCGATTCGATCAAGCAGGGCATGTTCGCAATCCTCATCGGCACGCTGCTGGTGATGGGGCTGATGATCGTGACTTACGGCCGCTTCGGCATCTATGCGACCGTGGCGCTGGTCATCAACGTGTTCATGCTGCTGGGCATCATGGCCGCGCTCAACATGACGCTGACCTTGCCCGGCCTTGCCGGCTTCGTGCTGACCATCGGCGCGGCGGTCGACGCCAATGTGCTGATCAACGAACGCATCCGCGAGGAACGCAAGCGCGGGCGGCGGGTCGTGGCCGCGGTGGAGAACGGCTACAAGGAAGCCAGCCGCGCGATTTACGACGCCAACGTCACGAACTTCATCGCCGGCGTTCTGCTGTTCAATTTCGGTTCGGGCCCGATCAAGGGCTTCGCGGTCGTGCTCGTGGTGGGTCTCTTCACCAGCGTGTTCACCGCTGTGCCGCTCACCCGCATGTGGGTTGCCGGCTGGCTGCGCAAGACGCGCCCCACCGACATCAATCTTTGAGGTAACGGACGATGAAACTTCTCAAGCTCGTCCCCGACGACACCAACATCAAGTTCCTCAAGTGGCGCTTTCCCTTCTTCATCGTCAGCATCCTGCTGATCGCCGGAAGCTGGGCGATGGTCTTCACCAAGGGGCTAAACTACGGCGTCGATTTCGCCGGCGGCCTCGAAGTGCGCGCGACTTTCACCGAACGTGCGGAAGCGCCGGTCGCGGAGCTGCGCGAGGATGTCGAGAACCTCGGCTACCAGAGCCCGGTGGTCCAGCGTTTCGGCGAGGACAACCAGGTTTCGATCCGTGTCCGCCTGCCCGACGAGGTGGCGGCCGATAACGAGGCCGCACAGGCAGCCGCGAACGAGGTCGTGGCCGAACTGCAGGGCAATTACCCCGACTTCCGCCTGGACGGGAACGACAACGTGTCGGGCAAGGTCTCGGGCGAATTCCGCGAGGACGCGATCTTCGCGCTGGTCGCCGCAATGCTGGCGGTTGCGCTCTACATCTGGATACGCTTCGAATGGCAATTCGGCGTGGGTGCGCTCTTCGCGCTGTTCCACGACGTGTCGCTGGCTCTGGGCATGTTCGCGCTGTTCCAGATGGAATTCAGCCTCCAGATCATCGCGGCAATCCTGGCCATCATCGGCTATTCGCTGAACGATACGATCGTCGTCTACGACCGCATCCGCGAGAATTTGAAGAAATATCGCAAGATGCCGCTCCCCGAACTGCTAGACCTGTCGGTCAACGAGACGCTGGCGCGTACCGTGATGACCTCGCTGACGCTGCTGCTGGCGCTGCTGCCGCTGCTGTTCGTCGGCCCGGCGAGCCTGTTCGGCCTCACCGCCGCGATCACGCTCGGCCTGTTCGTGGGTACCTACAGCTCGGTCTACATGGCAGCGCCGCTGCTGGTGTGGATGGGCGTGACCTCGGACAGCTTCGTTCCCGAAGAAACGGTGGCCGACCGGCAGGAAAAGGTCGCTCGCGGCGAAGTCTAACCTTCGAACAGGCGATCGTAATGGGCGCCCAGCGCCCGTCCGTTCGCCTCCCAGCTGTATTCCTTTACGCAGGCGGCTACCTCTTCGGGTGGCCGCCTGTTTTGCAATACCAACCGGATACCTTCGCGCACAGCCTCGGTCCGGCGGGCGACGATCACGCCGGCAACCGGCGTATCGATCACTTCGCGTGCGCCGCCGGCATCGGTGATGACGATGGGCGTGCCGCAGGCGAGCGCCTCGATCCAGGCGTTGGCAAGGCCCTCGCTGGCAGAGGGCAGCACCATCGCGTCCGCCGCCGACAGGACCAGCGGCAAGAGATCGTGGTCGAGCGAGCCGAGGAAGTGCACGCGGTCCGTCACGCCTTCCGAACGGGCGAGGGCGCGCAGGCTCGCCTCGTCCTCGCCTTTGCCGACCAGCAGAAGGCGGGCCTCCGGCAAGTCGCCCAGCGCCTTGATGACCAGCGCCTGTCCCTTGCGCTCGATCAGCGCGCCCACCGTGGCGAGCAACTGGTCGTCCTTGGATAGGGGTATGCCCAGTTCCTCCGCCAGCCGCGTGCGCAGCTGTGTATGGCCGAGGGGGCGGAACCTGTCGCGATCGAGGCCGGTCCGGTGGATCGTGATCTTCTCGCGCTGCATTCCGAGCGCGGCCATGTCGTCTGCCAGCGCGTCGGACACGGCGAGCACGCCCGCCGCCTTGTCCGCCGTTTCGCGCAGCGCTGCGAGGCCATAGCTGCGTGCGCCCCAGTAATGGATGTCCGCCCCGCGCGCCTTAACCGAAAAGGGCAGGCCCAGCTCGCCCGCGATACGCATGGCGGCCGGTCCGTCCGGGTAGAAGAACTGTGCATCGACCAGGTCGAAGGGCGCCGCCTCATGGAGCGTTCGGGCGAGCGGCATCACGGACGAGGCGATAAGTGCGGGATTGAGCCTGCCGCCCACTTTCGGCAGCAGGCGGAAAACGGGCCGGTGGACCTCGACGCCCTTTTCCGGTCCGCTCACCGCCGCATCGCGCACGGTCTTGTAGCGGCCGAAGACCACGGGCGGCAGGCCGATGGGATTGATGACCACGGGTTGCCAGCTGGTTTCGCGTGCGAGCGCCTCGATCGAGCGGGCGACGAAAGTACCGAAGCGCGGGTGCGCCTCGTTCGGCCAGAGCGTCGAAAGGACGAGAACCCGGCGTTTCGGCGTATCGCTCACAGCCGGCGGACCAGCATTTCGGCGACCCCGATCCAGGCAGGTCCATCGACGACCTGCTGCTTTTCGCCATGTCCCGGCGGAAGGATGCCGACGAGGCTGCCCTGCCGGTCGATAAGCCGACCGAAGGCGAAGCGGCCCGCCTTCTTCGGTACCAGCACGTCGCGGTTGACGGCGCGGGCGGCGTCTTCGGGCGCGATCTGTCGTAGCCATAGCTGGTCGCCAGGCCGGTATTCGCCGTGGGGATAATCGATCGTCAGCACCATCAGCGAACCGCTGCCGCCGAGGTCGGTGGCAAGGATCGCATCGCGCGTCGTCTCCAGCGCTTCTGGCCCGTCACGACCGAGGCTGGCGACCACTTGCGGGTGTTCGGCATTTTCCGAACGCACCAGCACTTCGGGCTCCACCTCCAGCGCGGCGGCGATCCGGTCCATCCACTTGAGCGACAGGTTGCGCATTCCGGTTTCCAGGCGTCCGACCGTCTGCGGGGTGGTCGGGGGCACGCAGGCTTCGGCGAGGTCGGCCAGCGTCCAGCCCTTCTGCTTGCGGATATCGCGGATGCGGTTGATCACTCGGGTTCTCCTTTAACCGGAATGGTTTTTCTTCTTTCCTACACTAACCGGAACTTTGCAAGGGCTTCCCCCGAACAAAGGAGATTGCCGATGCCCCGCGAACTGGTCGAACGAGAATTGACGGAAACCGGCGTCTGTGATCGAGGCTCGGAAAAGCCCGTAAAACGAACCGTAACGGTAAATCTCGCGGAGAGCCCTCTTTCCTGGCTCCATACTCGGGGACATCTGGACGACCGGCTCTTCGATGCCGGGGAGCGACTGAGGCTAGATTACGAGCGGGCCCAGCTTTCGCCTGGCGTTACCATGCGCTGGGATCCGGTGCGCGTGGACGGCGGCGGCGGTGACGGCATGACGCCAACCGAGCGCCAGATCGCGGCCAAGGCGCGGTTCGACGGGGCGATGGCCGAAGCGGGCAGCGGCCTGTCCGATGTCCTGTGGCGCGTGGTCTGCGGCTGCGAGAGCCTGCCCGAAGCGGAGAAGGGCCTCGGCTGGCCGGTGCGCAGCGGGAAGCTGGTGCTGAAGCTGGCGCTCGACCGCGTGGCGGGCTTCTACCGGATCCGCTGAGCCACAGCCTCGCGCAGGGCGGGCACGAGCTCTGCCTCGAACCAAGGATTGGCGCGCATGAACATCGTGCTGCGCCACGAGGGGTGGGGCAGGGGGAGATATTCCGGAAGATAGTCGCGGTAATTCCGAACGCGCTCTGCCAGCGAGAGCTTGCGCGTTTCGGGAAGGTAACGCGCCTGCGCATAAGTGCCGACGAGCAAGGTCAGCCGGGCGTCGGGCAAGACCTCCAGCACGCGGTCGTGCCATTGCGGCGCGCATTCGGGGCGCGGGGGATTGTCCCCGCCGCTGGCCTTGCCTGGGTAGCAGAAACCCATCGGCACGAGCGCGACCTGCGCAGGATCGTACATCTGCTTGCGGGTCAGGCCGGTCCATTCGCGAAGGCGGTCGCCGCTCGCATCGTCCCACGGGATGCCGCTTGCATGGACCTTCGAACCCGGCGCCTGCCCGATGATCAGCAGCCTTGCCGTCGGGGAGAAACTCGCCACCGGCCGGACACCGTGCGGCAGGTGCCGCTCGCACAGCCGGCAGGCGGCGATCTCTTCGGCCAGCCGCTCTGCGCTCAAAGCGCCTCGACCATTTCCGCCAGCATCAGCCAGCGTTCTTCCGCTGCGTCCTTTTCGGCGCGGGCATTCTCGATGCCCTTGCTGATGGTCGCGAACTTCTGCGGGTCGGAGGTGTAAAGATCGGGGTCGGACAGGATCGTCTCGCCCTTGGCGATGGCCGCTTCCAGTTCCTCTATCCGCGCAGGCAGCAGCTCGAAATCGCGCTGGTCCTTGTACGACAGCTTGGTCGGTTTTGTCGGCGGCGGAGCAGGGGTGGGTGCAGGGGCCTTGTCTTCCTTCTTCGCCTTGCCTGCCACCGGCTGGCGGCGCTTGGCCTCCCAATCTTCGTAACCGCCCGCGACCACGTCCACCTTGCCGGTCCCGTCGAGGCCGAGCGTGATCGTGACCGTGCGGTCGAGGAAGTCGCGATCGTGGCTGACGATGAGGACCGTGCCTTCGTAATCGGCAATCACTTCCTGCAGCAGGTCGAGCGTTTCGAGGTCGAGATCGTTGGTCGGCTCGTCCAGCACCAAGAGGTTCGATGCCTTGGCGAATTCGCGGGCCAGCAGCAGGCGGCTGCGTTCACCGCCCGACAGCACCGCGACCTTCATGTCGACGATCTTGGGGTCGAACAGGAACTCCTTGAGATAGCCCTGCACGTGTTTGCGCGACCCCCGCACGTCGATCCAGTCGCCACCTTCGGCCAGAACCTGCCGCACGGTCTTGTCCTCGCCGAGCAGTTGGCGCTGCTGGTCGATCATCACGCCGGTCAGCGTCTTGGCGATGTCCACGGTGCCGCTGTCGGGCTGCATTTCGCCGGTCAGCATCTTGAGCAGCGTGGTCTTGCCGGCCCCGTTCGCACCGACGATGCCGATCCGGTCGCCGCGCTGGATGCGCAGCGAGAAAGGCTTGATGATCGGGCGATCACCATAGGATTTCGTGATGTTCTCGGCGACGATGACCGACTTCGACTTGAAGTCTTCTTCCGTGGCGAGCTTGAGCTTGGCCGTGCCTGCGCTGGCGATCATCGAGGCGCGCTGGGCGCGCATCTGCCACAGCTTTTCGAGGCGTCCCTGGTTGCGCTTGCGCCGCGCGGTCACGCCCCGTTCGAGCCAGTGGGCCTCGATCTTCAGCTTGGCATCAAGCTTTTCCGCCGCGCGCGCTTCCTCGGCATAGACCTGTTCTTCCCACGCTTCGTAGCCGCCGAAGCCCACTTCCTTGCGCCGCAGGATGCCGCGGTCGAGCCAGATGGTCGCGCGGGTCAGGCGCTTCAAGAAGGTGCGGTCGTGGCTAATGACCACGAAGGCGCCGCGATAGCGTTCGAGCCAGCCTTCCAGCCAGTCGATCGCGCCGAGGTCGAGGTGGTTGGTCGGCTCGTCCATGAGCAGCAGGTCGGGGTCCTGCGCCAGCGCGCGGGCGATGGCGGCGCGGCGTTTTTCGCCCCCGCTGGCTCCCTTGGTCTCGCGGCTCATGTCGATGCCGAGCTGGCCGGCGATGGCCTCCACCTCGTGTTCCTGCGGCGCGTGCTCGCCGGCGAGCGCCCAGTCGAGCAGGGTCTTGTAACCCGAGAGGTCCGGGTCCTGTTCAAGCAGCACGATCTTGGCGTGCGGCTTCACCTTGCGCGTGCCCGCATCGGTTTCGATGCGCCCGTCGATCATGCGGAAGAGCGTGGTCTTGCCGACGCCGTTGCGGCCGATCAGCGCCAGCCGGTCGCGCGGGCCGATGTGGAGGTCCAGCGGGTCGTGATCGGGACCGCCGAACAGCCATTTGCCGCCCTGCTGCAGGGCCATGCCTTCGAGGCTGAGGATGGGGGGCTGTGCCATGTCGGGCCGCGAGGTAGTCGCGCGGCCCGCAAGCTGCAAGCGCTACTCGCCCGAAGGTTGCGCCCCCTTCTGCGCTTCTACCATGGCGGCCACGCTTTCGAGCAGTTTCGGCGCGTCGTAGACCACGCCGTCCTTGATGGTCCAGCGCACGCCGCCGACCTGCTCGATCTCTCCGCTCTCGTAATTGAGCTTCGTATGGCCGGTGCCGTAGAGCAGCTTCAGATTGTCGAGCGGATTGCCCGGCACGATGACGAGATCGGCCAGCTTGCCGACCTGGATCGTGCCCATGGGCGGTTCTTCCCCGCGCGGCTCGTAGATTTCCTCCGCGCCCGAGACGGTCGCGGCGCGGATCACCTCCAGCGGGGAAAGGCCCGCCTCGCGCAGCATTTCGAGCTCACCGATATAGGCGAAGCCCCAGGTCTGGTAGATGTAGCCCGGGTCGCTGCCTGCCGTGACGCGCCCTCCGCGGCGGTGGAACTCCGCCGTCAGGTCGAACCAGTAACGGTAGAACTTGCGCCAGGCGACCTCGTCCTCGGTGCTCCAGTCCTTGTAATAGCTGCCGTGATTGGTTGCGCTGGGGGCGTAGAAATCCATCAGCGAAGGCAGCGAATAACGCGCGTGCCAGTCGCGGTTCTTGGCCGCCATTACGTCGCGGCTGGCGGAATAGATGTTGAAGGTGGGGCTGAGCGTCACGCCGCTTTCGACCAGGAAGTCGATATATTCGTCCCATTCCTCGCTGCCCGGCTCAACCACCTGGTCGGCAAGCCGCGCGACCCAGCCGAAGCGCGATTGCTCGTCGAAATAATTGTATCCTTCCGGATAGCGGACCAGCGCATTGCCGCTGAGCAGGCTTTCGAAGTGGCCGTAGAAATGGGTCACACCGTCGAGGCCCAGTTCAACCGCCTTCTTCGCATTGACGCGCTGCACGCCCGGCTGGGCGAGGTGGGCGACCGTGCCCATGCCCTGCTTTTCCGCCTCGTCGAGCGCGGCGGCGAAGACATCGGGCATCAGCGAGTTGAAGAACTTGATCCCCCAGAAGCCCTGCGCCTTGGCCCAGCGCACCCATTCGCGCGCGCCGGCTTGGGTCGTGGGGGCGGGGCGGCCCCATTTGTCGCCGAACACGGCGTAGGGGTAGAGGCGCGGCGCGACGATGGTGTTCGCCGCGCTGCGCTGGGCATCGGTCAGGTCGGGCTGGCCTGGGCCGAAATAGAACGAGACTCCGCGCACGCTGGTGACACCGTGGGCGAGCCACAGGCGATAGCCATAGGAGGGCTGGGCAGCCTTGCCGGGGTCGCCATTGTGGCCGTGGACGTCGACGAATCCGGGCATGACGGTCATGCCGCGCGCATCGAGCACTCGCGATGCACCCGCCTTCACCGCGTCCGGCGCGCCGCCGCCGTGGATCGCGGCAATACGGTTGCCTTCGATGACGATATCGACCGGTCCCATGGGCGGGGCGCCCGATCCCTCGATCATGGTCGCGCCGGAAACGATGAGGGTCTCGAAAGGACCTTCCGCCTCGCCCGGCTGGCGGTCGGGGACGGGCAGCATCTGCGCCGACGCGCTGCTCGCCATCACGACCATTGCCATGCCGGCCAGGAATTTGCGGATACCCATTCTCGTCCCCCTGATTTCGCTTCGGGCTGGCTAACGGCTTAACGGCAACAAGGGAAGCGGGGAACCGAACCGTTCAGCCATCGGTAAAGCGGGAATGCCGAAAAGGTACCGAGGTTTAAGGAGTTACGCCATGTCCCGCATTACCGTTACCGCTGCCGCCATCGCCGCGATTGCCGCCGCTTCACCTGCCCTGGGTGCCGAGATCCAGATTGCCGCCACCGGTCCGGTAGTGGAACTCAATGTTGCCGAGGTGGTGCGGACGGCGCCCGATGTGGCGCAGGTCGGGGCAGGGGTGACCACGCGGGCCGCCACCGCGCAGGAAGCCGTGCGCCTCAACGCGCAGCAGATGGAGCGGCTGATCGACAAACTCCGTTCGCTCGGCATTGCGCGCAAGGACATCCAGACCTCGAACTTCAATTTGAACGCCCAATACCAGTACAACAACGATGGCCGCCAGCCGACCTTCGTCGGTTATGACGTGACCAACCAGCTCAATGTGAAGTTGCGCGACCTGAAGCGTGCAGGCGAAGTGCTCGACGCGCTGGTCGGCGCGGGCGCGAACAACATTTACGGCCCGAACTTTATGCTGGAGGACGACAAGGAAGCGAAGCAGGCCGCGCGCAAGGCGGCTTTCGCCAGCGGGCGCGCAATGGCTGAGGAATATGCTCGCATGAGCGGCTATTCCGGCGTGCGCCTGCTCGAAGTGTCGGAAAGCTACCAGAGCTATGGCCCGATGATGCGCGGCGAGGGCGCTATCGCGGTCACTTCCGTCTCGGCCGATGCGACGACCCAGATCGAGCCGGGCGAGGTCGGGACGGGCGTTTCGGTGCTGGTGAAATACGAGATGACCCGCTGAACGGGCGCGAAAGGCGGTATTCACACCTTGTTCAATGGATCGCGATTAGTCACACAGACACCATGAAACGCCTGCTCTCCTCCATGCTCGCCGTTGGCCTCGTCGCCGGCCCGATTGCCGCAGCTCCGCTCGCGGCGCAGAGCCGTTCCGACCAGGGCGAAGCACGCAAGGAAATGAGCGCGGGCCGCACGCTTTCGCTTCGCCAGATCGAGGCGCGTATCCTGCCGACCATGGGTGATGCCGAATATCTCGGCCCCGCCTATGACAGCGTGGCCGTGGCCTATCGCCTCAAGTTCATCCGCAACGGCCGCGTGCTGTTCGTGGATGTCGATGCGCGCACCGGCCGGGTAATCCGGCGCAGCAACTGACCGTCGGAGAAACTCCGTTCATCTTGACGCGTTCATCTACATGAACGACACGCGTCACAAAGGTTACAAGGACGGAAATTCATGCGGATCCTGATTGTCGAGGACGAGCCCACGCTCGGCCTCCAGCTCAAAACCACCCTCGAACAGAACGGCTATGCGGTCGATCTGTCGACCGATGGCGAGGACGGCCATTTCCTCGGCTCGACCGAGGATTACGATGCCGTCATCCTCGATCTCGGCCTGCCCGAAATCGACGGGCTGACCGTGCTGGGCATGTGGCGCAAGGAAGGCCGCAAGTTCCCCGTGCTGGTCCTGACCGCGCGTGACAGCTGGTCGGACAAGGTTGCCGGCCTCGATGCAGGCGCCGACGATTACCTCGCCAAGCCGTTCCAGACCGAAGAACTGATCGCTCGCCTGCGCGCGTTGATCCGCCGCGCTTCGGGCAATACTTCCAGCGAACTGACCGCAGGGCAGGTGCGTCTCGACACGCGTTCGGGCCGCGTCACGTTGGCAGGCGAGCCGGTCAAGCTGACCGCGCAGGAATACAAGCTGCTGAGCTACCTCATGCACCACAAGGGCAAGGTGGTCAGCCGCACCGAACTGATCGAGCACATCTACGATCAGGATTTCGACCGCGATTCCAACACGATCGAGGTCTTCGTCACGCGCATCCGCAAGAAGCTGGGCGCGGAAGTGATCACGACCATCCGTGGACTTGGGTACAGCCTCGACGACCCCGCAGACGCACCCCGGGCCTGAGGATACTCCGGCTGCCGAGGCGCGTCGCGCGGCGGTGACCCCGCCCGCTGATACGCCTGCGCCCGACGGCGGGGCGGTGACGGTTCCGGCCGGTACGCCCCGCCGCAGCCTTGCCAAGCGCATGATGGCGATCGCCGCGGTGTGGATCGCGGTGCTGTTGCTGGGCGGCGGCTTCGCGCTCGACCGCACGCTGACGCGCATGGTCGAGAAGAATTTCGACGACCAGCTGGAATATCTCCTCAACGCCATGCTGGTGGTGGCCGAAGTCGGCCCGGACGGTGAAATCTACTTCAATCGCCCGGTCGGCGAGCCGCGCTTCCTCGAACCCAACAGCGGGCTCTACTACCAGATCAGCGCGGAAGGGCAGGAAGGCTACACCTCGGATTCGCTCGAACCCTCGCTGTCCCGTTCGCTGTGGGACAGTCCGCTCAAGCTGCGTCAGGACCATTTCGACGACGATCCGCATTTCTACGACAGCTACCAGTTTGCAGGCGAACCCCTGCGCATCGTCGAGCGCAGCGTCATCCTGCCCGACAGCGATGCGCGCTGGACCTTCGCCGTTGCCTCGGCGCGCGAGGAGCTGGATTTCCAGATCTCGCGCATCCGCTCCATCCTCGTGTGGAGCTTTGCCGCGCTTGCCCTGGGCCTTCTCATCATGGCCGCGCTGCAGAGCTATTACGGCCTTTCGCCGCTACGCCGCGTGCGAGCGGCCATCCAGTCCATGCGTTCCGAAGGGGCGAACCGGATTACCGAACCGCTGCCGCTGGAAGTCGAACCGCTGGTGGAAGAAATCAACGGCTTGCTCGCTCATAGCGAGAAACAGGCTGAAGAGGCGCGGATGCATGCGGGCAACCTTGCCCACGCGTTGAAAACCCCGCTGACCGTGCTGACCAATGCCGCGACGGCCAACGATCCGCAATTGTCCGACCTCGTCTTCCGCGAGACCAAGACGATGCAGCGTCACGTCGAGCATCACCTTGCGCGTGCACGGGCAGTGGGCCGCAGGGCGTCGGGCCATTCGCGCGCCGATGTATGGCCGAGCGCGGAAAGCGTGCTGCGGGCAGTCACGCGCATCTACGAGGACACGCGCTTCGACGTGGACGGCAACAGGCAGGCCGCCGTGTCGATCGAGCGGCAGGACCTCGACGAAATTCTCGGAAACCTGATCGAGAACGCGGCGAAATACGGCGGCGGCAGCGTCTTCGTCACCATCGATGCCGACCGCGAGGCCAAGGACTGCACCATCTGGGTCGAGGATGACGGCGAGGGCATCCCGGCGAGCGAGCGAACCCGTATCTTCGACCGCGGCGCACGGCTCGACACGGGCAAGCCGGGCACGGGCCTTGGCCTTGCCATCGTGCGCGATGTCGCCGAAATTTACGGCGGATCGGTCGAACTCGGCGAAAGCGAGGATTTGGGCGGGCTGCTGGTCAGCCTCACCCTGCCGCGCGCCGGAGGCTAAGCCTCGCGCGCCCGTTCGTGGTGACGGATCACCTCGTCGATGATGAAGCGCAGGAACTTCTCGCTGAATTCGGGGTCCAGCTCGCTTTCCTCGGCCAGCCTGCGCAGGCGCGCGATCTGTTCCTGTTCGCGCGAGAGGTCGGCCGCAGGCAGCGTTGCCTTGGCCTTGTATGCGCCGACGGCCTGCGTGATGCGGAACCGCTCGGCAAGCATGTGCACGATGGCCGCGTCGATGTTGTCGATGCTCTTGCGATACCCGGCGAGGACCGGATCTTGGGCTGGCGCGTTGGTCATGTGAAGCACGCTATCATCAATTCCCCGCTTGCCAAGAAAGCAAGTGCAGACCATGGCCAAGCCGAAATGACAGCCGACGTCGTACCTCTCCCGCGCAAAGGGCCCGAGCCCTCGATCGAGCCTATGCTGGCGCTGACCGCGTCGGGCATGAACCAAGTCAACCAGGTCATCCTCGACCGGATGCAGAGCGAAGTGCCCCTCATCCCGGCGCTGGCCGGCCACCTGATTTCGGGCGGGGGCAAGCGCCTGCGCCCCATGCTTACGCTCGCCGGGGCGGAACTGGTCGGATACAGCGGCACGCGCCACTACAAGCTGGCTGCGGCGGTTGAATTCATCCACACCGCCACGCTGCTGCACGACGACGTGGTCGACGGCAGCGACCTGCGCCGCGGCAAGGCGGCGGCCAACATCATCTTCGGGAATCCGGCGACCGTGCTGGTGGGCGATTTCCTGTTCAGCCGCAGCTTCGAACTGATGACCGAGGACGGCAGCCTGAAGGTGCTCAGGATCCTGTCGGGCGCCTCGGCGATCATCGCGGAAGGCGAGGTCGACCAGCTTACTGCCCAGCGCAAGATCGACACTTCGGAAGAACGCTACCTCCACATCATCCGTGCCAAGACCGCGGCGCTGTTTGCGGCCGCCAGCCGGATCGCCGCCGTGGTGGCGGAGTGCAACGAGGAAGAGGAACGCGCGCTCGACGAATACGGCCGCAACCTCGGCGTTGCCTTCCAGCTGGTCGACGACGCGCTCGATTACGATGCCGATGCGGCGCAGATGGGCAAGGATCGCGGCGACGACTTCCGCGAAGGCAAGATGACCCTGCCGGTCATCCTCGCCTATGCGCGCGGCAACGAGGAGGAACGCACTTTCTGGAAGGCTGCCATCGGCGGTTTCCGGACCAGCGATGCCGATCTTGAAGAGGCGATCCGCCTGATCGATAGCCACAATGCCGTGGCCGACACCAAGGCGCGGGCGCGGCACTTTGCCCAGCGCGCGATCGACGCGCTCTCGATCTTCCCCGACGGCAAGGCGCGCCAGGCCATGACGCAGGCGGCCCTCTTCGCCGTGTCGCGCGGCTACTGATCCCAAGCAAAACCCCGGCACTGCGCAATGCAGGGCCGGGGCTTCGTTTACAGGCCCTAAGGCTTACTGGCGCGTTGCGGTCCAGGTCACCTTGCTGCCGTCGCGCGAATCCGTGCTCACGCCCTTGAGCTTGTCGCCCTCGACCGTCAGTTCGGTGACGGAAAGCGTTTCACCGTCACGCGAATAGGTTTCGCGGTAGCTGTTGTCGCCGGTCTTCTCGACCGCGACCATGGTGCCCGAATTGTCACCTTCGATCGCCACCGGTTCACCGCCGAGCGTTGCGGTCCAGCTGCTGCCATTGCCGCTGTTGCTCAGCGTATCGCCGTCGAGCGCGAAGGTGAACTTGAGGCCGGCCTCGTCGATGGAATCGATGGCTGCCGTCGTCCACTTGCCCGACATGGCGTGCGAGCCCTCCGGACCGGCTGCGGTGCGCGTGAAGGTCGACTTGCCGTTGACCGGAGTGTCGCCGGACAGGTCGGTCCATTCGACCGTTGCGGTCTGCCCGTCTTCGCTGATGGTCATCGTCGAACTGCCGGTGTCCTCGCCCTTGAAGCGGCTGGAGAACTTGACTGTGCGTTCGTCGACCACCTCGATCATCTGGCTGTCCGTGCCGGGACGGTCGACCGTCTGCCACTTGCCATCGGCGGCGAAGCCGTAGGGCGGCAGGCAGCTGTTGCACTGGTACTGCCCGTCGGCGAGCACCCAGTCGCGGTTGTCGTTTTCGAAACTGGCCGATTCGATATCGGCCTTCCATTCGCCGGCGATGGAGCCTGCTTCCGTGCTGGCCGCCTCCGTATCCGCAGTTTCGGAACAGGCGGTTGCCCCCGCCACGAGGGTAAATGCCGCCAGGGCGGTCATCATCTTCTTCATGGTTTTCTCCCTTGCTTTATCGGTGTCCCGCCGTGCGCTTTTGCGCTGATCAATCCCCGGGACCACCTCACCCCCTCCACCCGAATGAAAGAGCAAGGAGCGGGGGAAATACCAGCATTTGCGCCATTTCTCCAAACGCCTTGGTGTTCCTCAAGGATTTCAACCCCATGTGAGAAAAAGCGGGCGGGAAGGGCTGCACAAAACCCGCCGCTGTGCAAAGAGCCGCTTCGTGGCTGACGATCTTCCCATCCATGCTGTCTTGCCGGACCTGCTCGCGGCACTGCGCAGCGGCACCGGTGCCGTGCTCGTCGCTCCGCCGGGGGCGGGCAAAACGACTGTCGTGGCGCCCGCCCTGCTGGGCGAGGACTGGTGCGAGGGGACAGTCATCCTGACCTCGCCCCGCCGCGTTGCCGCGCGTGCAGCGGCTGAACGCATGGCCGAATTGCTGGGCGAGAAGGCAGGCCAGACGATCGGCTACCTGACGCGCCTCGACAGCAAGCGCAGCTCCACGACCCGCGTGCTGGTCGTGACGGAGGCGATCTTCGTCAACATGATCCTCGACGATCCCGAGCTCTCCGGCGTTTCGGCCGTGCTGTTCGACGAGGCGCACGAGCGGCATCTCGACAGCGATCTCGGCCTTGCGCTCGCGCTGGAAAGCCGCGCCGTACTGCGCGAGGATTTGCGCGTGCTGGTCATGTCGGCGACGATCGATGGTGCGCGGTTCGCCGCGCTGGTCGGCGACGGCACGCCGGTCGTCGAGAGCGAGGGGCGGGCCTACCCGCTGCGGACCGTCTGGCTCGGCTCTTCCCCGCAGGAACGGGTCGAAGACGCCATGGCGGCAGCGATCTCGCAGGCCTGGCGCGAGGAGGAGGGGGATATCCTCGCCTTCCTGCCGGGCGTGGGGGAAATCGAACGCACGCGGGAACGGCTGGAAGTCCGGCTCCCCTCCGCACTGGTCCTGCCGTTGCACGGGCAGGTCCAGCCCGCCGAACAGCGCGCCGCAATCCGCCGCGATCCCGAGGGGCGCCGACGCATCGTGCTTGCCACCGCGATTGCGGAGACATCGCTGACGCTCGACGGGGTATCCGTCGTTGTCGATTCAGGCCTTTTACGCCGTGCGGAATTCGACCGGGCTGCGGGGACCACGCACCTCGTCACTCACCGCGCGAGCCAGGCCGCCGCAGTACAGCGCGCAGGCCGCGCGGCGCGGCAAGGGCCGGGTGTCGCCTATCGCCTGTGGGAAGAGGGTGGCCATGCGGGGCGTCCCGCATTCGACCCTCCGGAAATGGCAACGTCGGACCTCGCCCCGCTGGTGCTGACGCTGGCGAAATGGGGGTCGAGCGATCCTGCATCGCTGCCGTGGCTCGACGTGCCCCCCGCGCCCTCTGTCGCCGCGGCGAGGGTGACGTTGAAGGAGCTCGGCGCTTTGGACGGTGACGGGAAGATCACGGCGCGTGGGCAGCAGATGGCCGCGCTCCCGCTCGACCCGGCCTCTGCCGCCATGCTGCTCTTCGGGGCGGAGCACGGCTGCGAGGGCGAGGCGGCGCGGCTCGCCCTGCTGTTGCAGGAACGCGGGCTGGGCGGACGCGGCGATGACCTCGAAGCGCGACTTTCGCGCTGGAACACCGACCGCTCCGGCCGCGCCGATGCAAGCCGCAAGCTAGCCGCGCGCTGGGCGGAACGTGCCCGCGAACTGGTCGGCGAGCATCGGCGCGAGGTTGTCCCGCTCGCCATCCTGCTGGCTGCAGGCAGGCCGGAATTCATCGTCAAGCGCCGCGACGGGTCCGGCGAAAGCTGGATCGCGGCGGGAGGTCGCGGCTTCGCGCTCGACCCGGCATCCCCGTTCGCCCGGGCGGATTTCCTCGTCATCGGCGATGCGCAAGGGCAGGCGAAGGGCGCGCGGATCACTGCGGCCATCGCGGTCGACGAAAGGGAACTCGAACGCTGGTTGCCCGAGCGGATCGAGCGCAAATCGGTCGCCCGCTGGAACGGCAACCGGATCGAGGCGCGGATCGAACGCAGGCTTGGCGCGATAACACTTGCCACCGGCCCCGATCCTGCGCCCGACGAGGCGGCGATTGTGGACAGCCTTCTGGAAAAAGCGTTGGAAGACGCGGGAAAGCTGGTCCCGCGCGAACTGGCGGCACGGGCCCGCTATGCCGGGATCAAGGCCTTGGACCCCGCGTCGCTGGCCGGGCAGGCCGACCTCTGGCTCGCACCGCTGCTGGCGGGGCGCCGCGATCTCGACATTCCCAAGGGCAGGCTGGTCGATGCCTTGCTCGGTCTTCTCGACTGGGACGAGCGCCAGCGCCTCGACAGGGAAGCGCCGCGCGAATTCACCTCGCCTGCCGGCACCACCCACGCCATCGACTACACCGGCGACGATGCGCCTTGTACCGAAGTCCGGGTGCAGGCGCTGTTCGGCCTCGAGCGTCATCCGATGGTCGGCGACACGCCGCTGCTGCTCAAGCTGACCAGTCCCGCAGGCCGCCCCATACAGGCCACGCGCGACCTGCCGGGCTTCTGGCGCGGCAGCTGGGCGGACGTGCGCAAGGATATGAGGGGCCGCTATCCCAAGCACCGCTGGCCGGAGGAACCGTGGACCGAAAAGCCGAGTTTGAAGACCAAGAACGCCTTTTCAAAAAGCGAGGGCTGAATTAGGGGAGCGGCCACTATGGCGGCACGAATCTACCAGCGACCGAAAAACGCGATGCAGTCCGGCAAGGCCCGGACCGACGAGTGGGTGCTCGAATTCGAGCAGTCCGAAGCGCGCAAGGCTGACCCCCTGATGGGCTGGACCGGCAGCGGCGACACGCAGGTGCAGGTGCAGCTGACGTTCCCGACGAAGGATGCGGCCAAGGTCTATGCCGGAAAATACGGGATTGTCGCCCGCGTTCACGCAACGCCGCCCAAGAGCCTCAAGCTGCAGGCCTACGCCGACAATTTCCGTTAAGGTCAGGGGCACGCGAAACCGCTTGGCGGGTTTGCGCTTCTTTGGCAGATGATCGCACCGGGGCCGGCATCGTGCTGGCCGAGGGATCGTACTGCATGACATCACCATTTCGCCGGGCCGGTATTGCGGCCCGTATCGCAGGCACCTTCGCCTTGGGCGTGAGTGCATTGGTGCCGGCACCTGCGCTCGCACAATCGGCGCCGCAGGTTTCGGCGGCTTGGATCGATAGCCTCTGTCCTGCACCGGCTTCCAATGGCTTCGCGCTCGACAAGACCGAAGAAGAGCAGGCGGCCTCTGCTCTGGCCTTGTTCGAGTCTCCGGGCGAAGCGCGGGCGCCTTTCTCCTCCGGTTCGGGCGTCTACACGCCATGGTCGGGGCGGCTTGCCGGACTGAGCTGGGAAAGCGAACTGGAATACGGCGACCACATGGAAGACTGGCGCGTGGCGCTTGCCAAGACGCTCGCCGCGAACGGCTGGGAGCAGCGCGAGGATACCATGTTCGGCACCAGTCCGGGATGGTCGGCCCTGGCCTTCGAAAAGACCGAAATTGTCGACGGGAGTGAGCGAATGCTCGTCTTCCGCTTCGATACGTTCGACAAATATTCGGTCGACTGCGGGGAAGCGGACATGCTTGCCCTCTACCAGCGCGAGGTGGGGGGCGAACTCGAACCCGGCTCGCCGCGGCCGGTCGATCCCGGCCCGCCTGCCAGCGAAACCGAATACCTTGCCCGCTTCGACTGCGCCGATCCCGAAGTCGTCGCAAGGTTCGCGGCGGCAGGCTCCACCGAGGTCGCCGGTCCCTACGCGGAATCACTGATCTCGGGCGACATGCCCTATGATGCCCAGGAGCAATACGAACAGCGGCTGGGAACCTGGCTCGGCTGGATGTTGCTCGCCTCGGGCAAGATTTCCGATGAAGACTTTTATGAATTGACCCGGCAAGCCGACGACGTTGTCGAATTCGACTACGAGGCCGACCTGATGGGCATGATCGGTAGCCTGGAAAACAGCTTCAAGGGGCTGGAGGAAAATGACGGTGCCCGCGCCTGCACCGGCTACCGGACCATGCTTGAGAGCGGGATCGCTGCGACCAAGGCGAGCTACAACCGCCACCGCCGTATCAACGCAGCGATGATCGCCGAGGCGGAGCGGCTGGGCATCGACATCGACTAGTCGGCCGTATCTTGGCTTGCATCGGGGCGTCCTCGTTGCCATATGCGCCTCCGGGAGTCGGTCGGACGTTTGCGTTCGCTCACCGGGTCAGGTCCGGAAGGAAGCAGCCCAGGTGGATTGCGGCGGGTCGGCCGGCTCCTTTTTCACCCACAATTCGCATTGCTCACGGTGTGACATTTGGCGCGCCAGTGCCTACCTAGTCATGCATGGGTGATTCACCGGAGAATACCGACTCGCTCCCTTGGGAAAGCGAGGCCGAAGAGGCCGCACCGAGCGCTGCCGAGCTAGAGGCGGCAGGGCAGGAATCGATGTTCGGCGCGCCTGCCGAACCGCCGGCGCCCGCTCCGGCGCCCGAGCCCTCAGCAGAACCCAAAGCAGCG
Source organism: Qipengyuania gaetbuli (assembly GCF_009827315.1). Lineage (NCBI taxonomy): Bacteria > Pseudomonadati > Pseudomonadota > Alphaproteobacteria > Sphingomonadales > Erythrobacteraceae > Qipengyuania > Qipengyuania gaetbuli. The sequence goes on along the minus strand of NZ_WTYF01000004.1, from coordinate 848,983 downwards.
GAGGAAGCGCCAAAGGCCGCCGAAGCGCCTGCCGCCTCGCAGCCCTACCGCGTGCTGGCACGCAAGTACCGCCCGCAGACCTTTGCCGAACTCATCGGCCAGGACGCGATGGTCCGCACGCTGGCCAATGCGATCGCGCGCGACCGGCTGGCCCACGCCTTCCTGATGACCGGCGTGCGCGGGGTCGGGAAGACCTCGACCGCGCGCCTCATCGCCAAGGCGCTGAACTGCATCGGGCCGGACGGGCAGGGCGGTCCGACGATCAGCCCCTGCGGCGAATGCGAACCCTGCCGCGCCATCGCGGAAGGCCGCCATATCGACGTGATCGAGATGGACGCCGCCTCGCACACCGGCGTCGACGACGTGCGCGAGATCATCGAGGCGGTGCGCTATGCCGCTGTCTCCGCGCGCTACAAGATTTACATCATCGACGAAGTCCACATGCTGTCGCGCAATGCTTTCAACGCCTTGCTGAAGACTCTTGAGGAACCGCCTGCGCATGTGAAGTTCCTCTTCGCCACGACTGAAGTGGACAAGCTGCCGGTCACTGTCCTCAGCCGCACGCAGCGTTTCGACTTGCGCCGTATCCCGGTGGAACTGCTCGAGGCGCATTTCGCGGAGATCTGCCGCAAGGAAGGCGTCGAGGCCGACGGCGAAGCGCTGCACATCATCGCCAATGCCGCCGAAGGTTCGGTGCGCGACGGGCTGTCCATCCTCGACCAGGCGATTGCCCACGCCGACATGGATACCGGCGGCCGCGTCACTGCGGAACGCGTGCGCGACATGCTCGGCCTTGCCGACCGCGGGGCGCAGCGCAAGCTGTTCGCGCACCTGCTCGAAGGCGAAGCCAAGGCCGCTCTGACCGCGGTGGACGACCAGTATGCGCTGGGGGTCGAACCGCTTGCACTGATGCGCTCGCTCATGGACATCACCCACCGCATCGCGCTGGCGCAGGTCGCGGGCGAAGCGGATGCGCCAACCGTCGAAGAGCGCGAGCAGTTGCAGGACTGGGCCCAGCGGCTCGAGGTCGGCCAGGTCCACCGCCTATGGCAATTGTTGCTCAAGGGCCATGACGAGGTCCGGCAGGCACCCGATCCGCTGGTTTCCGCGCGCATGGCATTGCTGCGCGTACTGCACGCTTCCCACCTGCCCGATCCTGGCAAGCTGGCGAAGAAGCTGGACGAACTGGCACAGCGCGGTCCGGCACCGGCCGCACCGTCGGAAGGCGGGGCGGGCGCAGCTGCGCCGACTGCCGCGCTCGACTGGGAAGAACTGGTCGAGAAGGTCGACCATGCCGGGCACCTGCAGGCTGCGAGCATCATGCGGCTGCAAATTCGCCCGATTTCGGTCGAACAGGGCAAGCTGGTCTACGACCGCCCCGACAATTTCAGCGATGCGATCGAGCCGGTGCTCAAGGACGCGCTCTATGCCGTCAGCGGCGAACGCTGGCTGCTCGAAGCGGGCGATCCCGCCAAGGCGCAGCCGTCGCTGGTCGAACGCGACAAGGCGGCGCGCGAGGAAGCGAAGGTGAAACTGCGCGAACACCCGCTGGTAAAGGCCACTTTCGCGGCATTTCCCGATGCCGAACTGATTGAAGACGGCGCCGAACTCCCCCCGATGCGGCGCGAAATACCCTGGAGCAGAAACGCATGAAATCGATGGAAGAAATGATCGCCGCCGCCCAGAAGGCGGCCGAGACGATCCAGACCCAGATGGGCGAAGCACAGGCCAAGCTCGACAATATCGAAGTCGAAGGCACTGCCGGTGGCGGCCTGGTCAAGGTTCGCGCCACCGCGCGTGGCCGGATCATCGGCGTCCAGATCGACGAAAGCCTGATGAAGCCGGAAGAAAAGCAGATCGTGGAAGACCTCGTCACGGCTGCCTTCAACGATGCGCGCGACAAGGCCGACCGCAAGTCTGCCGAGGAAATGCAGGCCATCCAGAGCGGTATGGGCCTGCCCCCGGGCTTCAACCTGCCCGGAATGTAATCGCGCCGGCACCGGCCTGCGGGCCCCGCTGCCCGCCAATCCCCAAGATGTTGCGCCCCCCGCGTTGCGAAGCGCGGGGGGCGCACCCATATTCAGCTCCAAGCACGGTCCTGCTGAACCGATGGGACCGCAAACGGACGCATGAATATGACCAAGAGTTTTCCCCTCCTTCCCCTGCGCGACATTGTCGTCTTTCCCGGCATGGTCGTCCCGCTCTTCGTGGGACGCGACAAGTCGGTCGCGGCGCTCGAAGCGGCGATGGAAGGATCGAAGGACATCTTCCTCCTCTCGCAGCTCGATCCGGGCTGCGACGACCCGGAAGGCAGCGACCTCTACGACCTCGGCGTCGTGGCGCAGGTCCTCCAGCTGCTTAAGCTTCCCGACGGCACGGTGCGCGTGCTGGTCGAAGGGCAGGAGCGCGCGAAGCTCGACACCTTGCGCGAAGAAGGCGATTACGTGATCGCCGATGTCGCGATCATCGACGAGCCGACCGCTTCGGGCAGCGAAGTAACCGCCATGATGCGGCAGGTCGTCGACCAGTTCGCCGAATATGCCAAGCTCAACAAGAAGGTCGGCGACGACGCGGCCGAACAGCTGCGCGAAATCGACGATGCCGGCGAGCTGGCCGACACGATCGCCGCTGCCATCAATGCTAAGGTGTCCGACAAGCAGTCGCTGCTGGTCGAGCCCGATCCGCTGAAGCGGCTCGAAATGGTCATGTCCTTCATGGAAGGCGAACTTTCGGTCCTGCAGGTCGAGCGCCGCATCCGTGGCCGCGTGAAGCGGCAGATGGAGAAGACGCAGCGCGAATATTACCTCAACGAACAATTGAAGGCGATCCAGAACGAGCTGGGCGGCGACGACGAGGACGGCGGCAACGAGATTGCCGAACTGACCGAGAAGATCGCCAAGACCAAGCTGTCGAAGGAAGCGCGCGAAAAGGCCGAGAGCGAGCTCAAGAAGCTGCGCACCATGCAGCCGATGAGCGCGGAAGCGACTGTCATCCGCAACTATCTCGACGTGCTGCTCGGCCTGCCCTGGGGCAAGAAGAGCAAGGTCAAGAAGGACATCGGCAAGGCGCAGGAAATCCTCGATGCCGACCACTACGGCCTCGAAAAGGTCAAGGACCGCATCATCGAATACCTCGCCGTGCAGGCGCGCACCCGCAAGCTGAAGGGGCCGATCCTGTGCCTCGTCGGCCCGCCCGGTGTCGGCAAGACCAGCCTCGGCAAGTCGATCGCCAAGGCGACGGGCCGCGAATTCGTGCGCCAGTCGCTGGGCGGCGTGCGTGACGAGGCGGAAATCCGCGGCCACCGCCGCACCTACATCGGCTCGCTGCCGGGCAAGATCGTCACCAACCTCAAGAAGGCTGGCAAGTCGAACCCGTTGTTCCTGCTCGACGAGATCGACAAGCTGGGACAGGACTTCCGCGGCGATCCGGCCTCGGCGCTGCTGGAGGTGCTCGACCCCGAACAGAACAACAAGTTCCAAGACCACTACCTCGAACTCGACCTCGACCTGTCGGACATCATGTTCGTGACGACTGCGAACAGCCTGAACCTTCCGCAGCCGCTGCTCGACCGCATGGAGATCATCCGGCTCGAAGGCTACACGGAAGACGAGAAGGTCGAGATCGCGACGCGGCACCTGCTGCCCAAACAGGTGAAGGACCATGGCCTCAAGAAAGGCGAGTTCGAGCTGACGCGGGACGCGCTGCGCGACCTGATCCGCTATTACACCCGCGAAGCCGGCGTCCGCACGTTGGAGCGTGAGCTCGCGCGCCTCGCTCGCAAGAGCCTGCGCCAGATCCTCGAAGGCAAGGCGACCAGCGTCACGATCACGCCGGAAAACCTCAGCGACTTCGCCGGCGTGCGCAAGTTCAAGCACGGCATGAGCGAAGACGAGCCGCAGGTGGGGGCCGTGACCGGTCTTGCCTGGACGGAAGTGGGCGGCGAACTGCTGACCATCGAAAGCGTCACCACGCCGGGCAAGGGCGAGATCAAGACCACCGGCAAGCTGGGCGAGGTCATGAACGAAAGCGTCGCGGCGGCCTTCAGCTTCGTGAAGGCGCGGGCGCCTGCCTATGGCATCAAGCCCAGCATCTTCCAGCGCAAGAACATCCACATCCACCTGCCCGAAGGCGCGGTGCCCAAGGATGGTCCGAGCGCGGGCGTGGGCATGGTCACCTCGATCGTCTCGACCCTGTCGGGCGTTCCGGTGCGGGCGGACGTGGCGATGACCGGCGAAGTCACGCTGCGCGGCCGCGTTCTGGCGATCGGCGGGCTGAAGGAAAAACTGCTCGCGGCCCTGCGCGGCGGGATCAAGAAGGTCCTCATCCCGGAAGAGAACGTCAAGGACCTGGCGGAGATTCCGGCCAATGTGAAGGAAGGCCTCGAAATCGTCGCGGTGAGCCATGTCGACGAGGTGCTGAAGCACGCGCTGACCGCGCTGCCGGCCCCGATCGAATGGACCGAAGCCGACGACATCGCCAGCCAGCCGGGCCATCCCGCAGCGGGCGGATCACCTTCGCCGACGGCCCACTAACAAAGGATAAGTTGCACTGCAGCGACTCGGAGAGGCGTCCGGACCCGTGTCCGGGCGCCTTTCCCGTTGTGGGACAGACGCTCGCAACGGTTCGTCGCAGAAATCGAATTCGCAGGCCAAAAACCGCACTTTTTAGCCGAATTTGCCTTTGACAGCGGGGGGAAAAGTCTCTCAATTCCCAGCCCTTCGGTGGCCCCGAGTCACCGGCACTATTTCAAAACACCAATGAGGGGGTTTCCACTAAAATGAACAAGAACGACCTGATCAGCGCGGTTGCGGATTCGAGCGGCCTTTCGAAGAGCGACGCCTCGAGCGCCGTCGAAGGCGTGTTCGACGCAATCACCAAGTCGCTTTCGAACGGCGACGAAGTCCGCCTGGTCGGCTTCGGCACGTTCTCGGTCGCCAAGCGCAAGGCATCCACCGGTCGCAACCCCCGCACCGGCGAGCCGATGACGATCAAGGCATCGAACCAGCCGAAGTTCAAGGCCGGCAAGGGTCTCAAGGACGCCGTCAACTAAGACGGTTTCTCCGCCATTTCGGTGGAGACAAAACAGCCCTGCGGCCCTGGTGGGCTGCGGGGCTTTTCTTTGGCGGAAACGCGGCTCAGTCGAATGCGATCAGTGCGGTCGGGGCTTGTTCGGTCTGCTGGTCGATTTCCCAGACCAGCGCCTGTCCGCGCGCATTGGCGACCGGCCCTTCGTCGGTGTTGTTGGCAAGGATGCGGCCATCGGTGACGATGGTGAAGGTCCCCTTCGGCAGCACGATACGCGGCATCTTGGCGCCCTCGGCCTTACCCTCCTCAAGGCCGAGCGACGCCAGCCCCATCATGCCGGCCATCATGCCCTGCATCGGATTGCCGCCGCCCTGTGCGGCAAAGCCGGGCGCATCCACGCGGACCTGCCCGCCATCGCGCAGCATCATGGTGACGAACATGTTCGCCATCGGCATCTTTTCGACCATGGGAAAGGCAAAGTCGTGGGTCATCCGGCCCGACACGCGGAAATCGACGTCGAAGATGCCGTCGCCCATGTAGTCGACCTTCTCCCAGCCGCGCTGGCGTTCGAGAGTTTCGGCCAGCTTGTTCGCCGCTTCGGGATCGGACGGGTCGAAACCGCCCAGCATTTGCTTGGCCTGTTCGGCCTTGCGCTCCGCCTCGGCGCGGCGTTCGCTCGCCCCGGCCTGCCATTCGGCCCGCTGTTCGCTGACTTCCGCCAGCGAGCATTCGCGTTCCTCGTAGGTTTCCTCGTCGATGCACTCCGCCTTGAAGGTGTCGTCACCCTTCGCGCCCATCTCGGCCAGCTTGCTGAGCGCCAGCATCTGGATTTCGCCGTCATAGGAATAGGCGAAGCTGCCGTCCTTCATCATGTGGAGTTCGCTGGTGAAGGTGCCCGGCGAAAGCAGGCAGCCCGTCAGGGCAAGCGAACTGGCAGCGGCAAGCGCCGCGGTGCGGATCGGTTTCGTCATATTCCCCCCGTTTCGAGAATCAGCTTCGGGTAGCTACCGCATAGAGTGCCACGGCAGCGGCGTTGGAAACGTTAAGGCTCTCGATCTCGGACGAGATCGGCAGCTTGGCGAGAGCGTCGCAATGCGTCTGGATATTGTGCCGCATCCCGTCGCCCTCCGCGCCCAGCACGATGGCAACCGGGCCAGCGGGCAGGGCTTCGGCCAGCGTCGTATCGGTGTGACCGGTGAGGCCGATGCGCCAGTATCCGGCCTCCGCCATCTCCTCCAGCGCGCGGGCGAGATTGACCACGCGGATCCACGGAAGCGTTTCGAGCGCACCTGATGCAGTCTTGCCGATCACGCCGCCTTCGGGCGGGGCGTGACGGTCTTGCGTCACCAGCGCGGCCGCACCGAACGCCACGGCCGAGCGCATGATCGCCCCGACGTTGTGCGGGTCGGTAACCTGGTCGAGCACCACGATGGGGCGCGCCGGATCGCCGTCCAGCACTTCGTCGAGGAAGCGGTCTTCCAGCGCCATGCATTCGAGCACCAGCCCCTGGTGCGGGGCGTCCTTGGCCACCAGGCGGGCAAGGTCGGCCACGTCGGCATATTCGACCGGGAAATCGGCCGGCAGTTCGCCGTCGAGCGATTCGATGCCTTCGCGCGTCGCCCACAGCTTGCGGTGCACGCGGTCGGGGTTCTTGAGCGCGGCCTCGACCGCGTGGCGCCCCCACAGGCGCACCGCGCCCGCGCTGGCCCGGCCGCTACCACGCCCGCCCTTCATGCGGCCTGCACGGCCCCTCAATGCGCGTTTGCGTTCGCCCTTTGCCATCAAATCCATCCTGTAATTCGTCTTCGGGGCCGCTCCTGCCAGCGAGGCCATTGACAGGCAAGCGCCGCTTCGCCAAAGGGGCGCCTCTCGGCGCGGGACCCCAAGCGGTTCCGCACGTTTTATCTCTATACGAGATAGCAGGCGAGCCCGTGTGGACAGGTGGCCGAGTGGTTAAAGGCAGCAGACTGTAAATCTGCCCGCGCAAGCGTACGCTGGTTCGAATCCAGCCCTGTCCACCACCGGGTTCCCTCATGCATTTCGAACAGCAACTCTCTTGCAGGCGGTCGGCCTCGCGCCTAGTCACGCCCGCATGACACAGCATCCCCAGATGACCGGCCGGCCCGTCATTTCCTCGACCGGTCTGTTCACGCCCGACGAAAGCATCACAAACGAAGAGCTGGTCGCCAGCTTCAACGAGTATGTGCGCCGCCACAATGCCGCCAATGCCGACGCGATCGCGGCGGGCGAGATGGAGCCGCTGGCGGAAAGCTCGGTCGAGTTCATCGAGAAGGCGAGCGGGATCAAGGCCCGTCACGTCATGGCGAAAGCGCCGGTTCTCGATCCCGACATCATGGCGCCGCGCTGGCCGCAGCGTTCCAACGAGGAAGTTTCGATCCTGGCCGAGATCGGTGTCAAGGCCGCTCGGCAGGCGCTCGAACGCGCGGGCCGCGACCCTGCGGATGTCGATGCGGTCCTGTGCGCCGCCTCCAACATGGAACGGCCCTATCCGGCGATGGCGATCGAGATCCAGAAGGAGCTGGGCATCGACGGCTTCGGCTTCGACATGAATGTCGCCTGCTCGTCCGCGACCTTCGGTATCCAGACCGCCGCCGATTATATCCGTGCGGGCAATGCGAAAAGCGTGCTTGTCGTCAGTCCCGAGATCACCAGCGGCCACCTCAACTGGCGCGACCGTGACAGCCACTTCATCTTCGGCGACGTGGCGACCGCCGTGCTGGTGGAAGATGCGGCCATCGCCCCGGCACAGCACTGGGACATCCTCGGAACCAAGCTGAAGACGGTCTTCTCCAACAACATCCGCAATAATTTCGGCTTCCTCAACCGCGCTTATCCGGAAGACGCGGGCGGGCCGGACAAGCTGTTCGTCCAGGAAGGGCGCAAGGTCTTCAAGGAAGTCGTGCCCATGGTCGCGCAGATGATCTGCGAAGAAGCGGAGCGGCTCGACATCGATCCCAAGGCGCTTCGCCGGATGTGGTTGCACCAGGCGAACACGGGCATGAACCGCCTGATCGCGCACAAGGTGCTGGGCCACGAGGCGAACGAGGACGAGAGCCCGACCGTGCTCGATACCTACGGAAATACCTCCAGCGCCGGCTCGATCATCGCCTTCCACCTGCACAGTGACGACCTTGCCGCAGGCGACCCGGGCCTCATCTGCAGCTTCGGCGCAGGCTATTCCGCAGGCACGGTTTTCGTGCGCAAGGTGGGCTGAGCGACTTGTGAGGCGCGCCGTCAGCGCCTAGGCCAAGGCTATGGCAGGTGATCTACTCGACAGCCGGGGTCGCGGCGAGGCGCAGTGGGGGCTGCCCGCGATCCATCCCGAAGGACGCAAGTTCGGCATCGCGGCGCTGGGCATCTCGCTCGTCTTTGCGCTATTTGCGTGGGAGACGCTGGCATGGCCGATGGCGTTCCTTTCGCTGGGCGTCTTCGCGTTCTTCCGCGATCCCGAACGCGTCGTCCCGCAGGACGAAACCTCGATCGTTTCGCCCGCAGACGGCAAGATCGTGCAGATCGCCGAGGTCGCTCCGCCGCGCGAACTGGTGATAGCCGACGGCAGCGGCACGCGCGGCCTTGGCGAAGAGCCGGTCACGCGCATCTCGATTTTCATGTCGGTGTTCGACGTGCACATCAACCGCACGCCGATTGCGGGGATGGTGCAGCGCGTCGTCTATATTCCGGGCCAGTTCCTCAATGCGGAACTCGACAAGGCGAGCGAGGACAACGAGCGCCAGCACATCTTAGTAGAGCGCAGTGACGGCGTGCAGATCGGTTTCACGCAGATTGCAGGGCTCATCGCGCGCCGTATCGTGCCGTTCGTGAAGCCGGGCGACACTCTGGGCGTTGGGCAAAGAGTGGGGCTGATCCGCTTTGGCAGCCGCGTCGACGTCTACCTGCCAGCAGGCACCGGCTCTCGCGTGATGCTGGGGCAGCGGGTAGTGGCCGGCGAGACTGTCATTGCCGAACTGGGCAAGCAGCCCCTGCGTGAAGGAGTGTCGCAATGAGCTTGCCCCCGGCCGGACCACACGGCGATTTCGAGGAGCGTGCGCGCCTCGGCCCCAAGTCGGCCGAGGACGAGAAGCCCTTGATGGGCCGTTCGCGCGGGCTGTCGCTGCGGGCGATGGCTCCCAATGCGATTACCGCTGCGGCGCTGTGTTCGGGCCTTACTGGCATCCGCTTCGCCATTTCCGACCAGTGGGCCGCTGCGGCAGTCGCGATTATCGTGGCCGGTATCCTCGACGGGATGGACGGTCGCATCGCGCGCCTCCTGAAAGCCCAGTCGCGCTTCGGGGCGGAACTCGACAGTCTTGCCGATTCGCTGAGCTTCGGCACGGCGCCGGCGATCATCATCTATCTCTGGTCGCTGTCGGCCGAACCGCGCTGGGGCTGGTTTGCCGCTTTGGCGCTGGCCATCTGCTGCGCCCTGCGGCTTGCGCGCTTCAACGCGCAGATCGACATGGAGCACCAGCCGCACAAATCGCTGGGCTTCCTCACCGGCGTCCCTGCGCCGATGGGGGCAGGGCTGGCCTTCATGCCGTTCTTCCTGTGGTCGGCCACGGGGCTCGACATTTTCCGCGAGCCGATCGTGGTGGGGCCGTGGGTGCTGGCCGTCGCACTCCTGATGATTTCGAGCATGGCGACACCCAGCTGGGCATCGCTTCGTCCGCGTCGGGGCATTCGCTTGTGGGTGCTGGCCTTTATCGGCCTGGTATTCGCGGCGCTGCTTTCAGAACCGTGGTGGACGCTGAGCGTGATCGGGATCGGTTACCTGGCGCTGCTGCCGTTCACGCTGATCCGCTATGCGCGGATCAGGCGGCGCGCCGAACCGTCTGGCGCGTAACCGCAGCTACGCGGCCGGGGCGGGTAAAGCCGCCGTGGGCAAGCGCCGGGCGCATTCCGCTTTCGCAGACCTGTGCTTCCGTGGGGAGCTGGAGGCGATGCCGCAGCTGGCCGAAAGCGGACCACCAACGCAGTCCGCCATCGACGAGCAGGGCCACTGCCGCAATTGCGGCGAGGGCGGAAACGGCAGTCAGGAACAGTGCGAACATCCGAGTATCTCCTGTCCCGGGCCTGTCGACAAAGCTGTTGACAGCCTGGGCAATTCTACGGGAAAACACCTATGGCCCACCGGTTGTTCCGGTGACGAGGACAATGTTCCTGTTTTGTTCCCGCCTGTCAAGCGCTTTTCGCGCCCGGATTCCCTTTTTTAGCGGTGAATCGAGTCTGGATTTGCCTGCAAAAGCCCGCTAAGGGCGCGCCGTTCGCTTGAGATTCGGCCAATTCGGGCCGGTCATACAGCGGGCAAATCCACATGGAAGGCGCACATACCGGTGCCCGGCCGCGGGATATTCCGCACCACGGGTTCCTGCCTTCCAGAGGTATAACCGGAAAGGAAATGACCATGGCGGCTCCTACCGTCACCATGCAGCAACTGATCGAGGCCGGCGCACACTTCGGCCACCAGACCCACCGTTGGAACCCGCGCATGAAGCCGTACATCTTCGGCGCGCGCAACGGCATCCACATCATCGACCTGTCGCAGTCCGTGCCGCTGTTCGCGCGCGCGCTCGACTTCATCAACCAGACTGCCCGTTCGGGCGGCAAGGTGCTCTTCGTCGGCACGAAGCGCCAGGCACAGGACGCGATCCGCGAAGCCGCGCTCGCCTCGGGCCAGCACTACGTCAACCACCGCTGGCTGGGCGGCATGCTCACCAACTGGAAGACCATCAGCGAGCGTATCAAGTACCTCAAGACCCTCGACGAGCGTCTGGCGGGTGACAACGCCGGCCTGACCAAGAAGGAAATCCTCGACCTGACGCGCAAGCGCGACAAGCTCGAGATGTCGCTTGGCGGTATCCGCAACATGGGCGGTATTCCGGACGTGATGTTCGTGATCGACGCCAACATGGAAGATCTGGCCATCAAGGAAGCCAACGTTCTCGGCATCCCGGTCGTCGCCGTGCTCGACACCAATGTCGACCCGAGCGGTATCGCCTTCCCGATCCCGGGCAACGACGACGCTGCCCGCGCCATCAAGCTCTACTGCGACGCCGTCAGCGAAGCAGCCCGTTCGGGCAAGGGCGAAGGCATCCAGGATTCGGGTGCAGACGTCGGCGCGATGGAAAATCCGCCGGAAGAAGCCGTCGCCTGACCGGCAATTGACTGACGGGCGCGCCATGCGCCCGTCACAATGCGACGATACGCGCCGGGCCGCTCCTCCAGCTGGCCCGGTGCCCGCACACTGATTTGAGAAGGAAAGTATCATGGCTGCATTCACTGCCGCTGACGTGAAGGCCCTGCGCGAGAAGACCGGCGCGGGCATGATGGATGCCAAGAAGGCTCTCGAAGCCGCCAATGGCGACATCGAAGCCGCAGTCGACGCACTGCGCGCCAAGGGCCTGGCAACGGCCCAGAAGAAGTCGAGCCGCACCGCTGCAGAAGGCCTCGTCGGCATCGCCGTCGAAGGCACCAAGGGCGTTGCCGTCGAAGTGAACTCGGAAACCGACTTCGTCGCCAAGAACGACAAGTTCCAGGACTTCGTGCGCAAGACCACGCAGACCGCGCTCGCCACTGCCGGCGACGACGTCGACACGCTCAAGGCTGCTGCTTACCCCGATGGCGGTACCGTCGGCGAAAAGCTGACCGACAACGTCGCGACTATCGGTGAAAACCAGCAGATCCGCCGCATCAAGACCGTCTCGGTCACCAACGGCGTGATCGTGCCCTACATGCACAACGCTGTCGCTCCCGACCTCGGCAAGATCGGCGTGCTCGTCGCTCTTGAAAGCGAAGGCGACAAGGCCAAACTGGAAGAACTGGGCAAGAAGCTTGGCATGCACATCGCCGCTGCTTTCCCGCAGGCGCTGACCGCAGAAGGCCTCGACGCCGAAGTGATCGCGCGCGAGCGTGCCATCGCTGCCGAAAAGGCTGCCGAAAGCGGCAAGCCCGCCGAAGTGCAGGCCAAGATGGTCGACGGCGCGGTCAACAAGTACGCCAAGGAAAACGCCCTGCTCAGCCAGGTCTACGTGATCGACAACAAGACCCCGATCGCGCAGGTTGTCGAGCAGGCCGCCAAGGACGTCGGCGCCAAGGTCGAACTGGTGGACTACGTCCGCTTCCAGCTCGGCGAAGGCATCGAGAAGGAAGAAAGCGATTTCGCAGCCGAAGTGGCTGCCGCCGTCGCCGGCTAAGCCTCCTTCCAGGCAAATTCGAAAAGGGGCTGTCCGCCATGCGCGGGCAGCCCCTTTTTCATGCCTGCGGCCAATTGTGCAGATTAAGGGGTGGGGGGGCGACCCTGCCACAAAACCGACTTTTTTCGCGCGGGAACTCTGCTACATCGCCATCGTCACCTGCGGGCTTTCGCGCGCCCCTGATCCCTTCGGGTCGCACCGTTGAGAGAAATTGGGTAGCCCCCGGGAAACGGGGAGGTGGCACTTCTTTTTCCCTCACGCTCCTGTCGCGCACAACGGCTGCGTCCCGCTTCCGCCAGGGTTCGTGGGGCTTTCCCTTTGCGCGCATCCGTCTTCATGGCTAAGGAGCCGCATCCCACCATTCATACGGATTCTCCGCCTGCCATGACTCTCCCCAAGATGAACCGCGTCCTCCTGAAGCTGTCGGGCGAGGTGCTGATGGGCGACCAGCAGTTCGGGATCGATCCCGCTTTCGTCCTCGAACTGGCGAAGGAAGTTAAGGCGGCCAAGGAAACGGGCCTCGAAATCTGCCTCGTCATCGGCGGCGGCAATATCTTCCGCGGCATGGCCGGGGCGGCGCAGGGCATGGACCGCGCGCAGGCCGATTACATGGGCATGCTGGCCACGGTCATGAATGCGCTGGCAATGCAGAGCGCGCTCGAACAGCTCGGCGTCCAGACCCGCGTGCAGAGCGCGGTCCAGATGGACCAGGTGTGCGAGCCGGTGATCCGTCGCCGTGCCGAACGCCACCTCGAAAAGGGTCGCATCGTGATCTTCGCCGCCGGTGTCGGTGCACCCTATTTCACCACCGACAGCGGTGCTGCGCTGCGCGCTGCCGAAATGAATTGCGACGCGCTGCTCAAGGGCACCAGCGTCGACGGCGTCTACGACAGCGACCCCAAGTCCAACCCGTCGGCCACGCGTTACGAAACCGTGAGTTACGGCAAGGTGCTGGCAGACAATCTCAAGGTCATGGATGCGAGCGCAGTGGCGCTGTGCCGTGACAACGACATTCCGATCGTGGTCTTCTCCATCCGCGAGAAGGGCAATCTGGCGCGCGTCCTGTCGGGCGAGGGCGTCCAGACCGTCGTTACCGATCACACCGCATAAGAACACACGAGAGAGACGAGGAAGCCACCATGGCCAAATACGACAAAGCCGATATCGAGCGCCGCATGAAGGGCGCCGTGGAAAGCCTCAAGGGCGACCTGTCGGGCCTGCGCACCGGCCGCGCCAACACCAGCCTGCTCGATCCGGTCGTGGTCGAAGTCTATGGCGCGATGATGCCGCTCAACCAGGTCGCCACCGTGTCGGCCCCCGAACCGCGCATGCTCAGCGTGCAGGTGTGGGACAAGGCCAATCTGATCGCGGTCGAGAAGGGTATCGCCAAGGCGAACCTCGGCCTCAACCCGATGATCGACGGCCAGACGCTGCGCCTGCCGATGCCCGACCTCACCGAAGAACGCCGCAAGGACCTCGCCAAGCTGGCGGGCGAATATGGCGAGAAGGCCAAGATCGCGATCCGCAACGTGCGCCGCGACGGCATGGAAGCGCTCAAGGACGACGAGAAGAAGAAGGAAATCTCCGAAGACGAGCGCAAGCGTTCGGAGGACGAGGTCCAGAAGCTGACCGACACGCACGTCGCCGAAACCGACGCGGCGGTCGAGAAGAAGGTCCAGGAAATCCTGACGAAGTGAGCCGCGCGGCGCCAGCCTGCCGCGGCCCCGGGCCGTTAGGGCAGGCAGGGGCGCCGATGCGGCCCGCCTTCGCCCTGTGCGATCGGATGGCCCTGTGACCTCTCCCGAAAAGACCGCCCGCCACGTCGCCATCATCATGGATGGCAACGGCCGCTGGGCGAAGCGCAAGCACCTGCCGCGGGTGATGGGCCACAGGAAGGGCGTGGAGGCCGTGCGCGAGCTCGTGCGTAGCCTGAAGGACACCTCGATCGAGTGCCTGACGCTCTACGCCTTCAGCAGCGAGAACTGGAAGCGTCCGGAAGAAGAGGTCGACGACCTGATGAACCTGATGCGCAAGTTCATCAAATCGGACCTGCCCGAATTCATTGCCAATGACGTCCGCCTCAAGATAATCGGCGACTGGCAATCGCTTGCGCCCGATATCGTCGAAATGCTCGAGGATGCGCTGGCGAAGACCGCGCACGGTTCGCGAACGCTGGCCGTCGCACTCAATTACGGGGCGCAGGCGGAAATCGTGCAGGCCGCGGCCAAGGCGGCAGCGGCTGGCGAGGTGACCGAGGAAAGCATTGCCGCCAACCTCTATACCGCCGACTTGCCGCCGCTCGACCTGCTGATCCGCACCAGCGGCGAAGTGCGCCTGTCCAATTTCCTCTTGTGGCAAGCGGCGTATGCGGAAATGATCTTCACCGACGTGTTGTGGCCCGACTTCACGCCGGCGCACCTGATGGATGCGCTCGACCAGTTTGCAGGGCGGGAGAGACGATTTGGGGGACGCTGAGGCCTTGGCGCCGAAAAAGAATGCCGATTTGCCGGTCCGGATCGCCTCTGCGGTCGTAATGCTGGCGGTGGCGATCGGCGCACTTGTCGCAGGCGACCCGTGGCTCGACTGGTTCATCATCGCGGTCGTGCTGGCGACGCTGGTGGAATTCGTCCTGCTGGTGCTGAAGGCGACCGGAAAGGCGGCCAACCGCTTCGTCGGCATCATCGCCGGCACGCTCTACATCGCGGCAGCGGGCATCATCCTGACCCGCTTTCCGGCGCCCATGATTGTTGGCGTGGTGGGAACGGTCATCGCCGTCGATACCTGCGCTTATTTCTTCGGGCGCGCACTAGGCGGGCCGAAGATCGCGCCTTCCATCAGCCCGTCCAAGACCTGGGCCGGCCTGCTCGGCGGTATCGTCGGGGCAAGCACATGGCTTGCGGCTTTCATCTATTTCGCAGCCCGCCAGACGAGCGGCCCGACCACCATGGGCTTCGACCCGCGCGAGACGGGCATCATTGTGCTGATCGGCACGGTGCTGGCGGTTGCGGCACAGTCGGGTGATTTTCTCGAAAGCTGGCTCAAGCGGAAGGCGGGCGTGAAGGACAGTTCGAACCTGATCCCGGGTCATGGCGGCTTCTTCGATCGCACCGACGGCATGATCCCCGTGGTGTTGATTGCAGGCCTGTTCCTCGGCATGCCTGCATGACGCGTAGCATTTCCATCCTCGGCGCCACCGGATCGGTCGGCGCCTCCACGCTCGACCTCGTGCGGCGCAATCGCGGTGAATGGCAGGTGGCGGCGCTGACCGCCCATTCAAACGTCGCGGACCTCTCCCGGCTGGCGCGCGAATTCGAGGCAGAGGTCGCGGTAATCGCGGACGAGCGGCATTACGATGCGCTGAAGGACGCGCTGGCAGGCTCCGGCATCGAGGCTGCCGCAGGGCGCAAGGCGCTGTGCGAAGCGGCTTCGCGCAAGGTCGATATCGTCATGGCGGCCATCGTGGGCTGTGCAGGGCTGGGCCCGGTCATGGCAGCGATCGAGCAGGGCACCACTGTCGCGCTCGCCAACAAGGAAGCGCTGGTGTCGGCCGGCGAGGTCATGACTGCGGCCGTAGCCAAACACGGCGCACGCCTGCTGCCCGTCGACAGCGAGCACAATGCCATTTTCCAGTGTCTTCAGGGCGGCAGGATGGAAGAAGTGCGCACCATTACGCTGACCGCCAGCGGCGGGCCGCTGCGCACCTGGACGAAAGAGCAGCTCGACAAGGCGACGCCTGCACAGGCCATCGCGCATCCCAACTGGGACATGGGCGCCAAGATCAGCGTCGACAGCGCGTCCATGTTCAACAAGGGCCTCGAACTGATCGAGGCGCATCACCTGTTTCCCGTCGGCCTCGACCGCATCCGTATCGTGGTACACCCGCAAAGCGTGATCCATTCGATGGTCGAATATCGCGACGGATCGACGCTGGCGCAGCTCGGGCCTTCTGATATGCGCGTGCCGATCGCCTCCTGCCTCGCATACCCTGCACGCATGGAAACGCCGATGGACCCGCTTGATCTCGCGGCCATCGGCGAGCTGACCTTCCACGCGCCGGACGAGGAGCGGTTTCCCGCCACTCGGCTGGCGCGCGAGGCGGCGCAAGCGGGCGGGGCGGCCCCGGCCGTGCTCAATGCCGCGAACGAGGTAGCGGTGGCGGCCTTCCTTGGAGGTAACATCCCGTTCAGCCGGATTGCGCTAATGGTGGAGCGCATTCTTACGGAAACCGAACTTCCATCACCGCCGCGGACCCTGGAAGAGGTCCTGCGCGTTGACGAGGATGCGCGGATGCGCGCAAGCGCCATGCTGGAGCATTGCTGAGTTGGACGGATCGATCCCCTTCTGGATGTACATCATCGGTTTCCCGCTGCTGCTGGGGCCGCTGGTAACGTTGCACGAACTGGGCCACTATCTCGTGGGTCGCTGGTTCGGGGTTAAGGCGGAAGCCTTCTCGGTCGGTTTCGGCAAGGAAATCGCAGGCTTCACCGACAAACATGGCACACGGTGGAAATTGAGCGCCCTGCCGCTGGGCGGCTATGTCCAGTTCAAGGGCGACATGAACCCGGCCAGCGTTCCCAACCCCGAAGAGATCGCCAATGCGACGCCGGAAGAGCGGGAAGGCAGCTTCCACCATGCCAGCCTCGGCAAGCGTGCGCTGATAGTCTTTGCCGGTCCGGCGATGAACATCCTCGTGACGCTCGCGATCCTCGCCAGCTTTTTCATGATGTTCGGCAAGCCGGTGATCGCCGATCCCGAACAGACCAACGTAGTGGTGCGCTTTTCCGAGGAATCGGCTGCGCGCGATGCCGGGATCGAGGAAGGCGACCGGATCGTCGCCATCGATGGCGACCGTGTGACGGAATTCGACGACATCCAGGACCGGGTCATGATGTACCCGGGCAAGGACATCGTCATGCGCGTGGAACGCGACGGCGGCACGATCGACGTTCCGGTGACCATCGCCGACGTCGAGGAAGAGGACCGCTTCGGCAATGTCTCGCGCATCGGACGCATCGGAATCTATTCCTCGGCCATGTCGTTCGAGCCCGTGGGCGTGATCGAGGCGACGCGTCTGTCGGTGGAGCAGACCGGCAAGCTGGTCGACATGATGGTGACCGGAATCAAGCAGATCGTCGTGGGCGACAGGTCGGTCAAGGAACTGGGCGGACCGGTCACGATCGGCAAGTTTGCCGGCGAACAGTTGAGCCTCGGGCCGCTTGCATTTTTCAACCTGGCAGCGCTGATCTCGCTTAACTTGGCATTCATCAACCTCCTGCCAATCCCGGCGCTCGACGGCGGACACCTGGCATTTTACGCAGCGGAAGCAGTCCGCCGCAAACCGCTGGGCCCCCGTAGTACGGAGGTGGCCTACCGGGCCGGTGTGGCAATCGTGCTTGCACTGATGGTATTCGTCACCTTCATCGATATCGCCAAACTCCCGTTCTTCGGGAATTAGGCGGGGACAGGGCCTTGTGAAGGCGCGTTTGCGGCGTCACACGGCTTGATTGCCTGGCGCGCATGGGGCAGGGGGCCTCCAGACGCTCCGCAAGGCGTCTTTTGTATTTTTGAGGACGGGAACTCCCTTGTCGATGACTGGATTTGCGAACGCCGCGAGCAATAGGAAACCCCACGGCGCGCGTCTCGTCGCCGGACTGCTGGCCGGAACGGTGCTGGCCGGCGTGCCGGTGGTGGCACTGGCGCAGGACACCCAGGAAGGCGAGCAGGCTGCCCCGCAGTCGATGTTCCGTGAAGACACGGTCCGCTCGATCGCCGTTGCCGGTGCCCAGCGTCTCGAACCGCAGACCATCCTGTCCTACATCCGCCTTCGTCCGGGCGATGCCTATACCGCCGCAGCAGGCGACCAGGTCATCAAGGACCTGTCGGCGACCGAACTGTTCTCCACCGTCTCGGTGACGAACAACAACGGCGACGTGGTCATCACCGTGGTCGAGAACCCGGTGATCAACCGCATCATCCTGGAAGGCAACGACCGGATCAAGAACGACAAGATCCTGCCGGAAATCCGCCTCGCGCCGCGCCAGATCTTCACCCGTTCCAAGGTCCGCGCCGACGTTGCGCGCATTATCGAGCTCTACAAGCGCCAGGGCCGCTTCGCCGCCACGGTCGAACCCAAGCTCGTCCAGCTGAGCCAGAACCGCGTCGATATCGTCTTCGAGATCGAGGAAGGTCCCAAGTCGAAGATCCGCCAGATCAACATCATCGGCAACGAGGCGTTTTCGGACGGCAAGCTGCGCGGCGAAATGGTCACCAAGCAGTCGCGCCTGTGGACCTTCTTCAGCTCCAACACGAGCTACGATCCCGACCGCCTGGCCTTCGACCAGCAGCAGCTGCGCACCTTCTACCTGACTCAGGGCTATGCCGACTTTCGCGTCGTTTCCGCCGTCGCCGAGCTGACGCCGGACAAGGAAGACTTCATCATCACCTACGTGGTGGAAGAGGGCGAGCGCTACAAGTTCGGCGATGTGAAGGTCGAAAGCCAGCTGCGCGACTTCGACAGCGACACCATGACCCAGCGCCTGCCGATGCAGAGCGGCGAATGGTACGATGCCGAACGCGTCGAAAACACCGTCGAGCAACTGACCGAACTGGCCGGCACCTTCGGCTATGCCTTCGCCGACGTAGCCCCGCAGTTCACGCGCAATCCGGAAACCCTGACCATGGACGTGACCTTCGCCATCCGCGAAGCGCCCCGTGTCTATGTCGAGCGTATCGACGTCAACGGCAACACGCTGACGCAGGACAAGGTCGTGCGCCGCGAATTCCGCGTGGCGGAGGGCGATGCCTTCAACAGCCTTGCGATCAAGCGCTCGGAAGCGCGCATCAACTCGCTCGGCTATTTCCAGGAAAACTTCGAGATCGCCCAGTCGGAAGGCAGCGCCCCCGACCGCATCGTGCTCGAAGCCAATATCGAGGAACAGCCGACCGGCGAACTGCAGCTGTCGGCCGGTTTCTCCTCGATCCAGAGCTTCATCCTCGCCGGCTCGATCCGCCAGCGCAACTTCCGCGGCCGCGGCCAGACCATCGGCCTCAGCGTCAACTATTCGCGCTATTCCAAGTCGGCGCAGGTGAGCTTTGCCGAACCCTATGTGTTCGACCGCAACATCTCGCTCGGCGCGGACATCTATCACCGCGAATACGACAACGACTTCTTCGCGACCGATTTCAACCGCTACAAGCAGGCGCAGACCGGCTTCAGCCTGCGCGCCGGCGTGCCGCTTTCGGAATACATGTCGCTCGTCGGCAGCTACACGCTGCAGTATGAAGACGTGTCGATCGGCAGCGGCTTCTTCTCGGACATTGACGGCGACGGCGAACCAGAATGCCAGCAGTCGCGCTTCATCTGTGAAGCGGTCGGCACGCGTACCGTGTCGATCCTCGGCGCGACGCTGAACTTCGACAATCTCGACAGCCGCATCCGTCCCACGCGCGGCGAACAGATCAGCATCACCGGGGAATTCGCCGGCCTCGGCGGCAATGTGAAATACCTGCGCATGCGTTCGCGCATGGGCAAGTGGTTCGACCTCGGCAGTGGCCTCATCTTCTCGCTCAACGCGGAAGGCGGCTGGATCCACGCGCTCAGCGAACGTGCGGAGCCCGGCTTCGACGACGTGCGCCTGACCGACCGCTTCTTCCTCGGCGAACCGCAGTTCCGCGGCTTCGACATTCGCGGCGTTGGTCCGCGCGTGGTGCGCCTGCAGTATCTCGACGACGATGCCGATCCGACGACGCCGCGCGTCCTCGAGACGATCGAGCAGTTCCGCGAGACCAAGAACCGCGCCTTCGACGATGCGCTGGGTGGTCGTGCCTATTACCTCGCCCGTGCAGAGCTCGAGATTCCGCTGGGTTCGGGCGTGCGCGAAATGGGCATCCGTCCCTCGCTCTGGGTGGACGTAGGCTCGCTCTTCGCAATCGATACGCCGCAGCTCGACGATTTCCCGAACAGCTTCCAGCGCAGTGTCAGTGGCCAGCTGGTTTATACCGGCCCGCTGTATGACGAGGACGGCGATCCGCTCCTGAATACGGACGGCGATCCGATCATCGGCGACACGTTCGACCAGTTCGATGCCGACGGCAACGCCAACGCCATCTCTCTCGAACCGAGCGGCTATTACCGCGAAGTCCTGTTCGGCGACAGCATCAGCCCCCGCATCACCGCGGGTATCGGGGTCAACTGGAACTCGCCCTTCGGGCCGTTCAGGATCGATCTATCCCAGACGATCAAGAAACAGCCGGGTGACGACACCAAGACCATTTCCTTCAATGTAGGAACGCAATTCTAATGAAACTGATTTCCAAGACGCTCGCCGCTGCGGGCCTTTCCGCCGCCGCAATGGCCGCCACGCCTGCTGCCGCGCAGGTCAGCGGCAACATCGGCATCGTGAGCGCGCCGGCTGCCATCGCCGCCACCACGGCCCGTGCGACCGCCTACCAGCAGATCTCGACGACCTATGCCTCGCAGATCCAGCAGATCCAGCAGAAGCAGCAGCAGGCGCAGACCCTGCTCCAGCAGCTCGACACCAACAAGGACGGCCAGCTCGACGAAGCCGAGCAGCAGGCTGCCCAGAACACACCGCAGGCAACCCAGCTGCAGACGTTGGACCGTGAAAGCGCCCAGCTTTCGGCCCAGATCGACAGCGCCCGCGTCTACGCGATCGAGCAGATTCTCCTGCAGTACAACGCTGCCCTGCAGACCGTCGTCCAGCAGAACAACGTTCAGGTCGTCTTGGCTCCCGACGCCGTCGCCTACTCGGTCCCGGCCGCAAACATGACCGAAAAGGTCGTGGCTGCGCTCAACGCCCGCGTGCCTTCGGTGCAGATCACGCCGCCGCAGACCTGGCAGCCCAGCCAGCAGGCGATCGGTGCCTTCCAGCAGGTCCAGCAGATCCTCATGGTCGCTGCCGCCCGCCAGCAGGCTGCCGCACAGCAGCAACAGCAGCAGCCGGCACCGACCGGCCGCTAAGCAGCGCAAGACAGGGAGCAGGGGCATGAGCGAGACCGGTTTCGACGTCGTCGAGGTGCTGAAGCGCCTTCCGCATCGCTATCCCCTGCTGCTCGTCGACCGCGTCAAGGAACTCGTCCCCGACGAGAGCATCCACGCGATCAAGGCGGTCAGCTTCAACGAAGACTTCTTCCAGGGCCATTTCCCCGGCGCACCGATCATGCCCGGCGTGCTCCAGATCGAAGCGCTGGCGCAGGCCGCCGGCGTGCTCGCGGTGGAAAGCCTCGGCCTCGCAGGGTCGGGCAAGCTGGTGTATTTCATGGCGATCGAGAACGCCAAGTTCCGCGCGCCGGTCACGCCCGGCGTGCTGCTCGACCTCAAGGCGAGCTTCGTCCAGAAGCGTGCCCGCGTGTGCAAGTTCGCAGGCGAGGCCAGCGTCGACGGCAAGGTGACGTGTGAAGTGCAGTTCACCGCGATGATCGCCGACGCGCCGGAATAGGCGCCTCCCAAACGCGCAATCGTCCGCACCGGACGCTAACTGCCTGATAACCCTAATCTGCTAGTAACCGCTGCGATGATGCAGGGTTCACGCTACGCGACTCTCGATGCCATGAGGGGCATGGCCGCGATTGCGGTGATGGTCTGGCATACGCCGGGCGGATCCGACCTCGTGCCCGGCGGTTTTCTAGCGGTCGACCTGTTCTTCGCCATGAGCGGTTTTGTCATCGCGATGAGCTATGGCGAAAGGCTGGCGGCAGGCCTTCCGGCCGCGACCTTCATGAAGCTTCGTATCGCGCGCCTCTGGCCGATGCTCTTCCTAGGGGCGGTTCCTACGGTGCTCGTCGGCGGTTGGGCAGGGTCACTGATCCTCGTGCCCGATCCGGACGCGCGATCGCTCTTCCCGCTCACGCCGGTTTACTGGTCGCTCCTGTTCGAGATGATCGCCTATGTCGTATTCGCCTGCGGGCTCTACCGTCTGTCGACGCGCACGCTTGTCCTGATGTGCGGGACGTGCGGCATCATGCTGGCAGCACTGGTGCTGGGCAAAGGTCCGCCATTCCACGAATTCGGGGCTTTCTGGTTTGCACTGCCGCACGGTCTGGCACGTCTTGCGTTCCCGTTCGTGCTCGGGATGCTCGCATACCGCCATCTCGCCGGAGCCAATGCGGTCCGCAAGGAAACCGCGCTTGCCTGGCTGGTACCGACAGGTGCGGTCGCCGCCATGTGCATGGTGCCGACGAAGGACGATATTGCCGCACTGGCATTTGTTCTGCTTGCAGTCCCTGCTGCCCTGCTCTTCGCGCTGCGGTTCGAAGTGCCGCAGGTGCGGATCGCGGACCGGCTCAGCGACCTGTCCTATCCGCTTTACTGCATCCATGTGACCGGACTTCTGGTGCTCGACGCGGCTGGTGTTCCGGCCAGCCTGTCCTGGGCCTTGCTGATCGTTCTGGCCCTGTATCTCGACAAGATCTGGGACAGGCCAGTCCGCAATTGGCTGCGCGATGTGCTTACGCGGCGGGTACGAAGCCGGCAGCCGGCCTGACCGGGCGAGCGATAAGGCTTGCAAATCGGCGCGTGCGGCGCTACCCGCGCGCCTTCTCCACAAACAGCTGGACCGGTCGGAACCGTTCCGAAGCTATAAGGACGTTTATCATGAAGGCCGAAGGGCACCCCGATTATCACACGATCACGGTCAAGATGACCGATGGTACGGAATTCCAGACGCGCTCGACCTGGGGCAGCGAAGGCGATACGCTGACGCTCGACATCGACCCGACGAGCCACCCGGCCTGGACCGGCGGCAAGCAGCAGATCGCCGAAGGCGGCCGCGTTGCAGCCTTCAACAAGCGTTTCGGCGGCCTTACGCTCAAGAAGTAAGCGTTCCGGCGATCGACAGATCAGGGAAGGGCGGTCCGGTCGGGCCGCCCTTTCTCGTTGGGGATCCTAGTCGGCGCAGTCGATGCAGCGCGTGGCGATCGGGCGTGCCTCGAGCCGCGCGCGGGCGATGTCTTTCCCGCATTTGGCGCAAGTGCCATAGGTGCCGTTCTCGATCCGCTGCAGGGCGTAGCGGATCTGCACGATCTCGGCGCGAAGCACATCGTCGACGCCTTCCAGCGCTTCGTCATCGGCAAGGTCGACCGCCTGCTCGCTCGAATCGGCATCCAGCGGGTGGCGCAGATCGTCCTCAATCACCTCTGCGCGTTCGAGCAGGTCGGCAAGGCGTGTCTTCAGGCGGTCCTGCAGGTCGCTGTATTCGGTCATTCCTCGGTCCCTTCGGTCTGTCTCGCTTCGTAGGCTAGCGCGTAGGATACCCCAAGGGATTGATCGGGATCAATTTCGGTGGCGTTCGAACCGCATTACCCCGACATATCCGTATTCGCCGCCGTCACCTGGGTGGTTCTGGCCATCGAAGACGGGAATCTCCGGCAGGTCGTAGATGGTCATGCCCTCGATACAGGCCAGGTTGATGCCGTAATGATCGGGTTCGGACCGCAGCTGGTGGAACGGGTGGATTCCGCATTTCGAACAGAAGCGGTGCTTCGCCTGCCCGCTGCCGAAGGTGTAGAGGGTGAGCGCGTCTTTCCCCTGCAGGATTTCGCAATCGGCGATCGACACGTCGAGCATTACTACGCCCTTCATGGCGCAGATCGTGCAGTTGCACCGCCGGATCACGGGCTCTGCCGGCATGGTGAAGCGGAACCGCACCGTGCCGCAATGGCAACCGCCTTCGTAAGTCTTGCCGCCCTCGATCATGTCACCAGCTCCAGGGCCTTTCGCGGTACCACTTGGTGATGACATATTTCACGCCGCGCCGCACTTTCATGCCGTGATGGATGGTGTTGGGGTTTTCCCGCCCGTCGGGGCGCCAGTTGTTCCAGCACACCAGCTTGCCCGCTTCGGGCTGGAAGCTCTTGCCGATCGCCTTGAACCGCGTGGCGCCGCCCGCCTCGACATCGTTCAGGTAGACCATGAAGGTCCAAGTCCGCTGGCCCGAGACCGAGCAGAACCTTTCCCAGTCGCGCCCGTCGCGGTTGAAGTAGTCGCAATGCGCCTTGAACTCCTGCCCGACGTCGTAGCGCTGGCCCTGCAGCGGCTCCCCATGCGCGGGATCGATCCCGTTGAGGGCGGCGAAGAGCGCTTCCATCTCGCGCACGGCAGGCTCGTCCGCATCGAGATCGCAGGTCTCGCTGGTCCGGAAATACCGGTCGTCACCCGCATCGGCCAAGGTGGAAGGGCGGCGATCCTTCTCGATCAGGGCGATCAGCCTGGCGCACAACTCGGGACCGACGAAATCGCGCAGCTGGAAAAGCTCCAGCCGGTCGGTGGGTACACGCTGCACGCCGGGGCGCGACAAGAGCAGTAATGCCGAGGATTCGCCGGGTCCGATCATGGCTTTGCACGATAGCTGTGACTGCAAGCCCTGCAAGGGCCTGAAAGATAGTTGCGCAGATGGCCCGCCTGACGCTTTTTCGCTTCCCATTCGAAGCGCATTGTGCAACAGGCACGCGCCGTTGCGGAAGGCGGGTTGACGCCCGGTTCCCCGCGATTATGTGCCGCCTACCCGGCTGCGTTCCGGGGGCGTGTGGCGATCGTAGCTCAGTTGGTTAGAGCGCCGGTTTGTGGTACCGGAGGTCGCGGGTTCGAACCCCGTCGATCGCCCCATTTTTTCCCCATTGCGCAGTCACGTACAACTCCTTGCAGGGGCATGCGATGACGGCTTTCTGGACCGAAGCGGATTACGACGATCACGAGCTGGTGCAGCTCGTACGCGACGCGAAGAGCGGCCTGACGGCGATTATCGCGCTTCATTCCACCCATCTCGGCCCCGGCGCAGGCGGCACGCGTTTCTGGCACTATGCCGAGCCCGCGGATGCCATGCGCGATGCGCTGCGCCTGTCGCGCGGCATGAGCTACAAGAACGCCATGGCCGGCCTGCCCATGGGCGGCGGCAAGGCGGTCATCCTGGCCGGTGCCAACAAGACCAAGACTCCCGAAATGCTCGCGGCCTTCGCGGACGCGGTCGAAGCGCTCGGCGGCAAGTACGTCACGGCCGAAGACGTCGGCATTTCCGAAGCCGACATGGCTGCTGTAGCGCAACGCACCCAGTATGTTTCCGGCCTCCCGGTCGAGGGCGAGGACGCTGCAGGCGGCGATCCCGGTCCGTTCACCGCGCTCGGCATCTTCCTCGGCATCAAGGCCGCGGTGAAGCACAAGCTCGGCAAGGACAGCGTCGAAGGCGTCCACGTCGCGATCCAGGGCACCGGCAGCGTCGGGGGCGGCGTTGCTCGCCTGCTGGCCCGCGACGGTGCGAAGCTGACCGTGTCGGACATCCACATGGACCGTGCAGAAGCGCTCGCCACCGAAATCGGTGCCGACACCGCTGCGCCGGACGCGATCATGTCGGTTACCTGCGACGTCTTCAGCCCGAACGCGCTGGGCGCGATCCTCGACGATGCGGGCATTGCCCGTCTCGATTGCAAGGTCGTTGCCGGCGGCGCGAACAACCAGCTGCAGCGGCCCGAACATGGCCCCATGCTGGCCAAGCGCGGCATCCTCTATGCGCCGGATTACGTTATCAACGCCGGCGGCATCATTTCTGTGACGCTCGAATACCTCTGCCGCAACGACAAGGCGCCCTGCGACATCAACGAGGTGCGCAAGCGTATCGCGCTGATCCCGGGGCGGCTGGAACAGATCTGGCAGGAAAGCGACAGCACCGGCGAATCGCCCGACCAGGTCGCCGACCGCATGGCGCAGGCGCTCATCGGGCGCTGAGACCTTCGATCACCCCTTGCGGGGCAGGGCCGCACCTGTAAAAGCGCGAGCGACGGCTCATTATCATGCACGGCTTTGCCAATCCCAAACGGTTCCTCGGTCTGGCTCGGTGGCTCACCCCGCTGCTGCTGGCCCTCGGCCTGTTGCTGACGGGAATCGCGCTGTTCTGGGGCATGACGTCGGTTCCGCCCGACCGCCTGATGGGCGAAACGGTGCGCATCCTCTTCATCCATGTCCCGACCGCGTGGCTCGGCATGGGCGGGTGGAGCGCGATTGCGATTTCCAGCCTCGTTTTCCTCGTCTGGCGGCACCCGCTGGCGGCCATCGCCGCGCGCGCCGCTGCCGTGCCGGGACTGGTCTTTACCGTGATCTGCCTCGTCACCGGCTCGATCTGGGGCCGCCCGACCTGGGGCACCTGGTGGGTGTGGGACGGCCGGCTCACCAGCATGCTGGTGCTCGCCTTCCTCTACATGGCCTATATCGCGCTCGCCCAGGCGGCGGAACGTGAAGGCGTATCGGCGCGCATCCCGGCCATTTTCGGCCTGCTCGGCGCGATCAACATCCCGATCATCAACCGCAGCGTGGTGTGGTGGAACTCGCTCCACCAGCCGCCCAGCATCACCATGGGCAAGAGCACGATCGACGCGGTCTTCCTGCAGCCGCTGCTGCTCGCGGTGCTCGGCTTCTCGCTGATTTTCGGCGGCGTGGTGCTGGCCCGGATGCGCGCGCTGCTGGCCGACATCCAGGCCGAAGCCCGCCTGCGTCGACGCGCGATGGAGGCGGACTGACATGCGTGAAGCCCTGGACCAGTGGGATTTCGTGGTTGCCGCCTATGTCGTCGCGATCGCCGGCACGCTCGCCATGATTGCGTGGAGCTGGATCGCGATGAAGCGCGCGGAAAAACGGCGCGAGGAGGCGAGGCGCAAGTGAAGGCGAAACACCAGAGGCTGGTCCTGATTGCGCTGGCGCTGGTCGCGCTGGTCGGCGCGGGCCTGCTCGCTGCCTATGCGCTGCGCAACCAGGCGAGCTATTTCTACCTGCCCGAACAGATGGCGGCGAACCCGCCGGAACCCGGACAGGCAGTGCGCCTCGGCGGCATGGTCGAGCCCGGCTCGCTCGAGACGTTGCCGGACGGCGTGACCGTGACCTTTGCTGTTACCGGACGCGAGGATTCGCGCATTCCCGTGCGGTTCGCCGGCATCCTGCCCGACCTCTTCGTCGAAGGTTCGGGCGTGGTGGCGGAAGGCAGGCTTGGGGCGGACGGCACCTTCGTGGCCGACAACCTCCTTGCCAAGCACGACGAGAATTACGTGCCGCGCGAACTGGAAGGCATGAGCGAGCACCAGGCCGCCGAAATGGCCGAAGAGACCACGGTCGGCCTCGAATGATTGCAGAACTCGGCCATGCAGCCCTGTGGCTGGCGGCGGCGCTGGCGTTGCTCCAGCTTGTCGGCGGGGCGCTGGCGCTGCGCGGGGGCGAGGCGGACGGCATTACCGGTCTCGCGCGGCCTGCCGCCGTCCTGCAGGGCGGTCTGGCCGGATTTGCCTTCTTTGCGCTGCTTTATGTCTTTGCCGTCACCGACCTGTCGGTGAAGCTGGTCGCCGCGAATTCGCATTCGCTCAAGCCGCTGATTTTCAAGCTTTCGGGCGCATGGGGCAACCATGAAGGCTCGATGCTGCTGTGGGTGACGGTCATGGCGTTGGCCGGCGGCCTGATCGCGGCGGTGGAGCGCCGCCTGCCTGAAAACACCATGCAGGCCACGCTGGCTGCGCAGGGGTTCGTGGCGCTCGGGTTTTATGCCTTCCTGCTCCTGAGCTCCAACCCGTTCGAACGGCTGCCGGAACCGGCCATGGAAGGCCTTGGCCTCAATCCGCTACTGCAGGACATCGGCCTCGCGCTGCATCCGCCAACGCTTTATTTCGGCTATGTCGGCCTGTCGGTTGCCTTCAGCTTTGCTGTGGGCGCCATGCTGACCCGCTCCGTCACGCCCGATTTTGCCCGCGCCATGCGGCCTTGGGTGCTTGGCGCGTGGGTGTTCCTGACGCTGGGTATCACCGCCGGCAGCTATTGGGCTTATTACGAGCTCGGCTGGGGTGGCTGGTGGTTCTGGGACCCGGTGGAAAACGCCTCGCTCATGCCGTGGCTGGCAGCGACCGCGCTGCTGCATTCGGTGAGCGTGCTCGCCAGCCGCGACGCGCTGCGGGTGTGGACCATCATGCTGGGCGTCGTCGCTTTTTCAATGAGCATGCTCGGCACATTCCTCGTGCGCTCGGGCGTGTTGACGAGCGTCCATGCCTTTGCGGTCGATCCCGAACGCGGCAGCTTCATCCTGGCGCTGCTCGCCATCTATATCGGCGGAGCGCTGCTGCTGTTCGCCCTGCGCGCCTCGTCGATCAGCGAGGGGGAGCGCTTCGCCGTTGCCAGCCGCGAAGGCGCGCTGGTGTTCAACAACGTGATGCTCAGCGCCATCCTGGCGGTGGTGCTGCTCGGCACGCTCTACCCGCTGCTGACCGAGGCCTTCGATGTGCGCGTTTCGGTCGGACCGCCGTATTTCAATCCTGTCTCCGCGATCTTCACCATCCCCATGCTGCTGGCCATGGCAGTCGGCCCGCTGCTGCGCTGGCGCGGGGATAGCTGGGCGCGGATATCGAAGGAACTTGCGCTGATTGCCGCCTTGGTGATCGCGGGCCTCATCTTCTTCGCACTGTTCGAAGGCGGCGCGCTGCTCCCGCTGCTGGGCCTAGCCATTGCAGTGATGCTGGCAGTGGCAAGCTTCCTGCCGCTGAGGGGCCGCAATCTGAAACGCCTTCCCATTGCCGTTTGGGGAATGGTCATTGCCCACTTCGGGATCGCGGTCGCATTGTTCGGCATGGCGAGCGAAAGCGCTTTCTCGACCGAGCGGCTCGCCGCGCTGGAAGTGGGTCAATCGGCCACGGTCGGCCCGTGGGAAGTCGAACTTGCATCGGTTCAACCTGTTGCAGGGCCGAACTGGACCGCAATCGAGGGCAGAATGCTCGCCAGTTACCGGGATGGTGAAGCCCAGCCGATCGCACCGCAGTCGCGCAATTTCTGGGCTCCGGCGCAGCAGACCACCGAAAGCGTGCTGCTGACCCGCTGGAACGGGCAGCTCTATGCGGTGATGGGTAACGAGGCGAATGACGGCCGCTGGCAGCTCAGGCTCTGGTGGAAGCCCTTCGTGACCTTCATCTGGTACGGCGGCATGCTGGTCGCGCTGGGCGGTGTTCTCGCCATTATCGGCAGGGTGCAGCAGGACCTCAAGCGGCGCTCGATCCGGCGCATGGGCGCGGTGCGTCGCGCGGACATGGGGACGGTGTGATGGGCTGGCGCATGTGGCTTCCGCTGATGTTCTTCGCCCTGTTTCTGGGGCTGGCGGCCTATCAGCTGACCCAGCCGAAGGACGAATTCGTCGAAAGCAGGATGATCGGCCAGTCGCTGCCCTATTTCGATCTTCCCGCTGCGACCGACGGATTGCCCGGGGTCAGCAGCAAGGACTTCGCCGACGGCAAGCCCCGCCTGCTCAATATCTGGGCCAGTTGGTGCCTTCCCTGCATCGCCGAGGCGCCGCAGCTCGAAGCTCTGAAGGAACAGGGCGCGGACATCGTCGGCGTTGCCATCCGCGACGATCCGGCAGACGTGGCCGAATTCCTCGCGCGCCACGGGAATCCCTATTCGCGTATCGGTCGTGACGACCTGTCCGAAGTACAGCTGGGCATCGGGTCTTCCGGTGTACCGGAAACCTTCGTGATCGATGGCAAGGGAACGATCACCTACCAGCACATCGGCGACATCCGTGCAGACGACGTACCGGTCCTGCTCGAGAAACTGCGCGAGGCCGGGCAATGAGGGGGCTGCTCGCCCTCTTGCTGGCGGCCATGGCCATGCCGCTCGTCGCGCAGGGCAATGCGCCGCCTGCGCCCTATGCCTATCGCCAGCTGGACGATCCGGCGCAGGAAGCCGCTGCGCAGGAACTCATGGAGACGCTGCGCTGCCTGAAGTGCCAGTCGCAGTCGATTGCCGACAGCGATGCGCCGATGGCGGGCGATATGCGCCACCAGGTCCGAATCCGTATTGCCGCAGGTGAGAAACCGGAGGACATCCGGTCCTGGCTCATGCAGCGCTACGGTGATTACGTGAGCTATGCGCCGGTCGTCAGCGCGCGTACTTGGCCGCTCTATGCGTTGCCGGTCGTGTTCCTGCTTATCGTCGGCGCGATCCTATGGCGCCGCTTCCGGAGGCGCGCATGAGCTGGCTGCCGATCGTTGCTCTGGCGCTCGTCGTCTGCGTGGTTGCGGCATTCCTGTTGAAGCTGCCGCGTGCCTCGTGGACGATCCTTGGGGCCGCCCTTTTGGTCGGCCTTGCCGGCTATGCGATCGAAGGGTCTCCCGGGCAGGCCGGATCCCCCAAGGACGCAGCGCGCATGCAGGCCGAAAGCGGCGAACTCATCGTTGCTGCCCGGCGCCAGTTCTTCGGGAAGGGACAATTGCCGAGTCGCTGGGTGGTAACCGGGGACGGCTTCGCTCGCCGCGGTGATTTCACGCAGGCTTCCGGTCTTTATGCCAACGCCACCGAAGAGAATCCGGCGGATACCGAGGCCTGGCTCGGCCTCGGCATTGCACTCGTCGAGCATGCCGAGGGCAATCTTACGCCCGCAGCTCTGCATGCTTTCGAGAAAGCGGCTGCACTTTCGCCCGAGAACGGCGGGGCGCGCTACTTCCTCGGCCTAGCTTGGCTGCGCGCGGGCGAAGTGGGCAGGACGCGCGAGCTCTGGGCCGAAGCGCTCGAGGCTGCACCTGCCGATGCCGAGTGGCGCGAATTGCTGGCGTTGCGGCTGGAAAGGCTCGATGCGATCATCGAAATGGCCCAGGAACAGGGCGATACCGCTCCGTGACAGGCGCTACGCTCGCCATTGCGGGCGATGCGCAGCGGTGCTAAGCGCCGCGACCTTGCGAAGAGCACGGGCCCTTCGGGACAGGCAGACCATCTGATGCAGCCGGACACCATCTTCCCATGAGCGACAGCGCGACCGTAGGTGATACGGCCCCCGAGGGCGCATCCGGCCAGCATGGCAACGGGCACGCCGCCTCGCGCACTGCCCTGGCAGTGGGCGCGATCGGCGTCGTGTTCGGCGACATCGGCACCAGTCCGCTCTACGCATTCCGCGAAACCTTCTCCGGCGCGGTCGATATCGCGATTGACCGGATGCACGTGCTCGGCGTGGTCAGCCTCATTTTCTGGTCGATGACGATCGTCGTGGCGATCCAGTACGTCACGATCCTCATGCGTGCCGACAACAAGGGGCAGGGCGGCAGTCTCGCCCTGATCGCGCTGATCAGCCGCCACATCGGGCAATCGAGTTACGGCTGGCTGGTCGTCTTGCTGGGGGTCTTCGCAACCTCGCTCTTCTACGGCGACAGCATGATCACACCGGCTATCTCCGTCCTTTCTGCGGTGGAGGGCCTGACAGTGGTCGACCACAGGCTCGACCCGCTGGTTATCCCGATCGCCCTTGTCCTTCTGGTACTCCTGTTCCTCTTGCAAAGCCGTGGCACCGCCAAGGTCGGGGCGCTGTTTGCGCCCGTGATGATCATCTATTTCATCACGCTTGCAGGCCTGGGTCTCAACCAGATCTTCAAGAACCCGGACATCCTGTGGGCGCTCAATCCCTATTACGCCTTCATGTTCTTCGTGACCGACGGGGTTATCGCTTTCCTTGCCCTCGGCGCGGTAGTTCTGGCCGTGACGGGTGCGGAGGCGCTCTATTCGGACATGGGGCATTTCGGCCGCGGACCCATGCGCCTTTCGTGGTTCGGCTTCGTGATGCCGTGCCTGCTGCTCAATTACTTCGGGCAGGGCGCGATGATCGCCGGCCTGCCGCCAGAACAGGCGGCAGAAGTCGTGAAGAACCCGTTCTTCCTGTTGGCGAGCGAGGAATATCGCCTGCCGCTCGTGATCCTCGCGACAATGGCGACCTTCATTGCGAGCCAGGCGGTAATCTCGGGCGCGTTCTCGATCACGCACCAGGCGATGCAGCTCGGCTTCATGCCGCGCCTGTCGATCCGCCACACGAGCGAAACCGAGGCCGGCCAGATCTACATCCCGATCATCAACTGGGCGCTGATGGTGGCCGTGATCGTACTCGTGCTGACCTTCCAGAGTTCTTCCAACCTCGCTGCCGCCTACGGCATCGCGGTGACCGGCGCAGTCACGATCGACACTATCCTGATGGGTGTCCTGTTCGTGGGCGTATGGAAGTGGAAATGGTGGGTCGCGCTGCCGATCGTGCTGTTCTTCCTCATCGTCGATGGCGCTTACTTCGCCGCGAACCTCGTGAAGGTGCCTGATGGAGGTTGGTTCCCGCTGGTCGTCGGCCTTGTCGCCTTCACCCTGCTGACCACCTGGGCCAAGGGTCGAAAGCTGATGCGCGACCGCATGAGCGAGACCGCGCTGCCGATCGAAATCTTTGCCAAGAGTGCGAAGAATTCGGCCACCCGCGTTCCGGGCACGGCAATCTTCATGGCCAGCCAGACGGCGGGCGTGCCTTCGGCGCTGCTCCACAATATCAAACACAACAAGGTGCTCCACGAACGCGTGGTCATCCTGACCGTGCTGATCGACGACACGCCCTATGTCGATGCGGTGCACCGTTGCGAAATCCATGATCTCGGCGACGGTTTCTACCGCGCGGTCCTGCATTACGGCTTCATGCAGGAAACC
Organism: Qipengyuania gaetbuli; assembly: GCF_009827315.1. NCBI lineage: Bacteria > Pseudomonadati > Pseudomonadota > Alphaproteobacteria > Sphingomonadales > Erythrobacteraceae > Qipengyuania > Qipengyuania gaetbuli. The sequence goes on along the minus strand of NZ_WTYF01000004.1, from coordinate 816,277 downwards.
GATGTCCCGCAGGGGCTGAAAGAGATGGAGCGCTGCGGCGGCAAGTTCGACATGATGCACACCAGCTTCTTCCTCAGTCGCCAGACGCTTCTCGCCAGCGACAAGCCGGGCATGCCGATCTGGCGCGAGAAGATCTTTGCCTGGATGCTCAGGAATGCAGCGACAGCGATGGATTTCTTCCGCCTGCCGACCAATCGCGTAGTGGAACTGGGGAGCCAGGTCGAGATCTAGCCAATCAGGAACGACCGCTCCGCCCGTTCATAATTCAGGCATGAAGGAGCTTGTCACCTGTTACCGTTGGCCGTTGGCCACCTTCCTGCTTGCCGCGTTAGTGGGATACGGTGCGCGGTCCGCTATCGGCCGTGTCTACAGCGCCGCAGAGGCGGTGGACCTTCTCAATGCCCTGTCGCGCGCCGGCCTATATCTCGGTTCGGCCATCGCCACGGCATCGGCCACGATCATTGCCCTGATGCTGACGCTGGTCGGGATGATCCGCCGCATGGACGAGGATTTCGACCACTCCGCCTATCGTGATGTGGCAATGGTCGGGCGATTGTCGGCGCTCACCTTGCTCGTTTCGCTGTTCCTGCTGATGGCGTTCGCGCTGCCGATCGGCGAATTTGAGGAACTGCCGCCGGCGTGGTTCAAGAACGTCTATGACGGCCTATTCGCCGGAACCGTGCTGATGGTCGGCCTGTCGGCCGCAACGGTGGTGCTGATCTACACCACGCTGATGCGGGTAATGATCAAGATCACGCCGGGAGACGATGTCTGATCAACCGGTCGGCGGTTCGTCCTGCATCACTTCGTCCGTGTCCTCGAACGAGAGGCCATGGCGGAGCAGCATCGGAATCTGCGTGAAGGTGAACAGGAAGCTGAGCGGCAGGAACACCCACAGCTTCGCCCAGAGCCATCCTTCGAAGCTCATGGTTCGCACGAGCACTTCGTTGAGCGCGGCGAGTGCGAAGAAGAAGATGCCCCAGTTGCGCGAAAGCTTGAGCCAGCCGTCATGCGTCACACCCTCGAAGGCGGCACCGAGCAGGACCTGCAGCCACGCCCTGTCGCGCAGCCAGCCGATGATCAGCACGACGCCGAACAGGACGTAGATTGCAGTCGGCTTGAACTGGATGAAGCGTTCGTCGCGCAGCCAGATGGTCAGCGCGCCGAAACCGACGATCAGTGTGGTCGAGAGGATCAGCATCGGGCTGACCTTGCCGAATTTCCATTTGCTGAAGACCAGCGCGACCACGGCAGCGACCATGAAGGCCACCGTGCCGTAGATGACCGCAGCGATCTCGCCAAAGGTGGAATCAGCGGGCGGCTGGGAGAATTTGTAGACGCCGAGGAAGACCAGCAGCGGGCCGTAATCGACCAGCGTGTGCAGCCATCCGGTGGGTTTCTTCTCGCTCGTTTCGGCCATCATGCAATCCCCGCGATGACACGCGCGACAAGGTCGGGATCGAACGGGCGCAGGTCGTCGATTTTCTCGCCCACGCCGATGGCATGGATGGGCAGGCCGTATTGCTCGGCTGCCTGCACCAGCACGCCGCCGCGTGCCGTGCCATCGAGCTTCGTCATGACCAGGCCGGTGACACCGGCGACCTCCTTGAAGACATCGATCTGCGAAAGCGCGTTCTGCCCGTTGGTCGCATCAAGCACCAGCACCACGTCGTGCGGCGCTTCGGGGTTGAGGCGGCCGAGGACTTTGCGGATCTTTGCCAGCTCGTCCATCAGCTCGCGCTTGTTCTGCAGGCGTCCGGCAGTGTCGACAATCAGCACGTCGGTGCCGATTTCCGTGCCCTTCTTGACCGCGTCGAACACGATCGACGCGGGATCGCCGCCTTCGGGGCCGCGCACAATGGGCACGTCCACCCGGTCGGCCCAGGTCTGGAGCTGGCCGATGGCCGCCGCGCGGAAAGTATCGCCTGCCGCCAGCATGACGGCGTAATCGTCTTCCTTGAACAGGTGGGCCAGCTTGGCGATCGTCGTGGTCTTGCCACTGCCATTGACGCCGATCACCAGCACGACTTGCGGGCGCGGGAAGGCCGTGATTTCGAGCGGTTTGGCAACAGGGCGCAGGATGGCGGCGATTTCTTCCGCCACCGCTTCCTTCAGTTCCTGCACGCTGATTTCGAGGCCGAAGCGCTTGTCCTTGAGCTTGGCGCGGATGCGCGCGGCGGCACTCGGGCCGAGGTCCGACATGATCAGCGCATCTTCGACATCGTCGAGCGTGGCATCGTCGAGCCGCGCCTTGCTGACCACCTCGGTGAGGTTTTCGCTCAGGCGTTCCGACGTCTTCTTGAAGCCGCCGAACAGGCGCTCGGTCCAGCTGGGTTTACTCATACCAGGAGGTCGTCCTCGATAGTCTTGGGGGCGATCGTCACGATCCGCCCGGCCTTTGTACCCGCGGGCATCCGTACCCGTGCGAAGTTTTCGGAATAGCCCGTCCCGTCACGTTCGGCGAGGACGGAGAGCGGCTTATCGACGAGCGTGGCCAGCCACTCTGCGCGCACCTTGGCGACGCCTGCGCGCAATTCGCCAGCACGGCGCTTTACCACCTCCCGCTCCACCTGCGGCATGCGCGCGGCAGGTGTTCCGGGTCGCGGAGAGTAGGGGAAGATATGCCCGTGCACGATGCCGAGTTCTTCAATGATCGACAGGTTCGCAGTGTGGTGTTCCCCGGTTTCGGTCGGGAAACCGGCGATGAGGTCGGCCCCGATGGCGATGTCAGCCCGGCGACGTTTGAGTTCCGTTACGAGTTTCACGGCATCGGCGCGGCTGTGCCGGCGCTTCATGCGCTTCAGGATGAGATCGTGGCCGTGCTGCAGCGAAAGATGGAGATGCGGCATGAGGCGGTGCTCGGCCGCGAACAGCTCGAACAGTTCCTCGTCCACCTCGATCCCGTCGAGCGAGGACATGCGCAGGCGCGGCAATTCGGGAAAGCTGTCGAGTACGGTGCGCACCATCGCGCCAAGCGCAGGTCGGCCGGGCAGGTCGTGACCCCATGAAGTCACGTCGACGCCGGTCAGGACGACCTCCTGCGCGCCTTCCGAAACATGGCGAGCCACTTCCGCGACCACTTCGTCCACGGTCAGCGAGCGGCTGGTTCCGCGTCCCTGGGGGATGACGCAGAAGGTGCAGGCATGATCGCAGCCGTTCTGGACCGCAACGAAGGCGCGGGTGCGCTGCATGGCTACCGGCGGCGGCGATTGCGGGACGTTCCACGCGCGCGGGTCTAGCTTGGCGGTATTGGCGACAAGGCCGTCGACCTCCGGCATTGCGGCGATAGCATCACGCTCCACCTCGGCGGCGCAACCGGTGACGATGAGGCGAGCGTCGGGATTGGCGCGGCGCGCGCGGCGGATGGCCTGGCGCGTCTGACGCACCGCCTCGCTGGTCACGGCGCAGCTGTTGACGACGACGAGCTCGGTCTCGCCCGCCAGCATCGCGCGGATGCGTTCGCTTTCGGAAATGTTCAGGCGGCAACCTAGCGAGACGACTTGCGGCGCATTCATGCGTAGTCGGCCCATTCGAAGCTGCCGCGGAAGCTTTCGGTCGCAGGACCGGTCATGCGAATGCTGCCGCCTTCGCTCCATTCGATCCGGAGATCGCCGCCGGGCAGCGTCACCGTGACCTTGGGCTCGACAAGGCGGCGGCGCATGGCGTGGACTGCCGTGGCACAGGCACCCGTGCCGCAGGCGAGGGTAAGGCCGGCACCCCGTTCCCAAACCCGCAGGCGAATGTGGTCGGGTGCCACGATGGTGGCCACATTGACGTTCACCCGTTCGGGGAACAGCGGATCGTTTTCGATCTCGGGGCCGAGACGATCGAGCGGGACTGCATCGGTATCGTCGGCGAAGAAGATTACATGCGGATTGCCCACGTTCACTGCGCCGGGGTTCTCCAGCATGTCCCAGGCGACCGGCATGGACAGCGTGTCCATCGGGTAGGCGAGGGGGATCGCTTCCCAGTCGAAACGCGGCACGCCCATGTCCACGCTCGCCCCGCCTTGGGTAGGTGACGCCAGCAGCAGGCCACCGGCGGTGGCGATGCGCGCTTCCTTGCCGTGGAGCATGGCAACGGCGCGGGTCGCATTGCCGCAGGCGCCGACTTCGCCGCCGTCGTGATTGAAGATGCGCATCGCGAAGTCTGCATCCGCGCTCGGCGCGAGAAGAATGAGCTGGTCGCAGCCGATACCGGTAAAGCGGTCGGCCAGCCGCCGCACCGTTTCGCCGGTCAGTTCGGGCACGTCGTCGACGCGCGCATCCAGCACAACGAAGTCGTTGCCGAGGCCGTGCATCTTGATGAAGGGAACGCGCATTATGGCGCGCATCTATGCCCTCGCGGGCCTAGCGTCCAGTATCAGCCGGCGCGCTGGTCTACCGAAGACTTGCCGCTGCGCTTCTCGCGCTGTTCGGCAAGGTCCACCACCTGCTCCGACGGGCCGGCAAGAAGACCGTGATCGGCAAGCCTCTCGCGAACCTTGTCCGCCGGCTCGGGGCGGCCATAGTGATACCCTTGGCCTTTCATCTTGCCGAGGCGCTTCAGGGCCTCGAGGATGGTTTCGTTCTCGATCCCTTCGGCGGTGATCGGCAGTTTCAGGCCATCGCTCATGGCAATGATCGCATTGACCAGCGCATCGCCATTTTCCTGCTGGCGCAGTTCGCCGATGAAGCTGCGGTCGATCTTGAGCCGGTCGAACGGCAGGCTGCGCAGCTGCGAGAGGCTGGAATAGCCCGTCCCGAAATCGTCGAGGCTGACATGCACGCCCTGGTTGCGCAGGCTGGTAATCATCGACCGGACCATGCCGACATTTTCGTGCAGGCAGGTTTCGGTGATCTCGATGTCGAGCCGGTTGGGCGGGAAACGGTGCGCCACCAGCAGCTTGAGGATTTTCTGGGCGAACCAAGGATCGCGCATCTGCACGGGCGAGATGTTGACCGACAGGGTCAGTTCCGGGTCCCATTCCTTCGCATCTTCGAAGGCCTGGGCGATGAGGTTTTCGGACAGTTCGCCGATGGCACCGATTTCCTCGGCGATCGGGATGAAGATGTCGGGGCCGACCACGCCCAGTTCGGGCGATTCCCAGCGGGCCAGCATCTCGAAGCCGACCAGCTGGTCGGTCTCAAGATCGACCTGCTGTTCGTAGTAGGGGACGAATTCGCCGTTTGCGATGCCTGCGCGGATGCCGGCTTCCAGCTTGTTGCGGAAACGCAGTTCGTTTTCCATCGGCGCTTCGAACCAGTAGTAGCGGTTCTTGCCCTGCTTCTTGGCGTGATACATGGCGATATCCGCCTTGTGCATCAAGTCCTGGGCCGCACTGTCAGCAGCCAGATCCTTGTCCAGGTGGATAGAGCTGGCGATGCCGATGGACACCGTCACGTCGAGCGATACGCCCTCGTGCGAGACCGATGTCGCCACGGCTTCGATCATGCGGGTCGCGAGGTGCTCGATCCGGTCCGACACATTCACGTAGTACGGAACGACACAGAGGAATTCGTCGCCGCCGATACGAGCGAGGACGCCGCCTGCCGGCAAGGTGCGCTCGATCCGCTGCGCCGTGGCACGCAGGACGGCATCGCCCGCCATGTGTCCGTTGAGGTCGTTCACCTGCTTGAAGTTGTCGAGGTCGACCGCGATGGCAGCCAGTGCCCTTTCGTCGCTGCATTCGGTCTTGAGCAGGACCGCGAGACGGTCCGCGAAACTGCGCCGGTTGAGGCAGCCGGTAAGATCGTCGATTTCTGCAAGGCGACGCGCTTCCTGTTCAGACTTGCGGCGTGCGACCAGTTCGGTGTTCAGCGCCTTGTAGCGGTGCCAGCCCAGCAAGATCAGCGCGATGTTGAGGATCAGCGCATTGGTCAGGATGATGTCCGGTCCGCCTGCGCTTCCGGTCCAGGTCTTGAAAACATTGGGCAGGGCAACCCCTGCAGTGCCGACGAACAGGATCATCGCGGCAAAGGCGATGCCGCGCGTCAGCAGGTCATGCGGAGCTTTCGGCAGCCGCACTTTCGCTTCCTTGTCAGTCCGTTCCCTGGTGGGTTCCTGGCCCAATTTGTCCCCCGCGACACTCTTGTCAGATCGCTGTTTCTACGGGGGGATATCTAAGAAGCGGTTAACCCCGCAGGGCGCCTGTGGAGGGGGTTCTGGCCATGCCGCGAAGCTCGCGCTAGGGCATCGCGGCAAGCAAGCACGAAGGAGATTTCCCCACATGGCCCGCTACTGGCTGATGAAGTCCGAACCGTTCAAATACAGCTGGGACGATCTCGTCGCGGAAGGCGAGGGAACCTGGGACGGCGTGCGCAATCACCGGGCCAAGAACAACCTTGCCGCAATGGAGGTAGGCGATCAGGCCTTCTTCTACCATTCGCGCGAAGGGCTCGAGATCGTCGGCATTTGCGAAGTCAGCGTGGCGGGAATCACGGATCCGACCGATCCCGAAGGCAAGTGGGCGGCGGTCAAGGTGAAGCCCAAGACCAAGTTGCCGCATGCCGTCACGCTCAAGCAGATCAAGGCCGAACCCCAGCTCGAAAATTGCGAGCTGGTGAAGCTGTCTCGCCTATCGGTGGCGGAGATCACCCCCGATGAATGGTCTGTCATTTGCTCGATGGCGGGTATTTGACTTCGTCGCTCGCCGTAAACAGCTGGCCGCAATGCACGGAACGCTCGCGTGCTGACCGGACTTACCCTTCTGTAACTACGTCACTTTTGGCGTATCAATCAGAAGGAGAGGCCCCATGGGCGAGCTTACCGAAAAGATCAAAGGCAATGCCAACGAACTGAGTGGCAACACCAAGCAAGCGATCGCCGAAATGACAGATAACGAGCGGCTCGAGCGCGAAGGCGAACGTCAGGAGCGCAAAGGGGAAGCCCAGCAGTTCGTCGGGGAAGTCGAAGGAAAGCTCGGAAACGACATCTGACCTTCGGACACTAAGTTCAAACACAGCGAGGAAGGGCCGTCTCCCGATTGAGGGAGGCGGCCTTTCACTTGTCAGCGATTGCGTAGTCCGCTGACGGTTGCGCCGCTGGCGGCAAGCTGTTCGACCTCGATTACGCAATGGATCAGTCGCAGGCCGTTTCGGCCCTGTGCGGCTACGAGCGCATCCTTGAACTCCTGCGTGGTTTCGGCGCGGGCGGACCAACCGCCATAGGCCGAGGCAAGCGCCGCGAAATCGGGGTTGGCGAGGCGCGTGCCGCTGATCCGCTCGTCCCCTGGAAATTCGCGTTCCTGGTGCATGCGGATCGTGCCGTAGGCGCCGTTGTCGACCACGATCACGAGGAGATCGGCTCCGTGTTGCACGACCGTGGCGAGTTCCTGGCCGTTCATCAGGAAGTCCCCGTCTCCAGCAACAGCCACGACCGTGCAGTCCTTGTGGCGTAGTGCGGCCGCAACTGCGGCAGGCACGCCGTAACCCATCGCGCCGCAGGTCGGTGCGAGCTGGCTGGGATAGCCTTCGTACCGCCAGTAGCGGTGCCACCAGCCAGCGAAATTGCCGGCGCCGTTGCAGATGATGCTGTCGGCAGGAAGCGTGTCGCGCATGAATTGCACGCAGGACGCCATGTCGAGCGCATAGTCGCCCGGCTTCGCGGTCGCCCAGGCCTGCCATTCGGCATTCGCCTCGGCACCGGCGTCGAAGTCGATGACGGAGCCATCGTCCCACAGCGCTGCACTTTCCGCGAACTCGTCCATCTCGGCACAAATGGCGAGATCGGCGGGGTAGACGCGATTAAGCTCGTTGGGATCGGGATGCACGTGCACCAGCTTGCGATCCTCGGCGATCAGCGGCGGGACCGTATAGCCATCGGTGGTCGCTTCGCCGAGGCGGGCGCCCACCGCCAGGATCAGGTCGGCATTCTTCACCCGTTCGACAAGCTTGGGGTTGGGGCCGTAACCCAGCGCGCCGGCATAAACGCGGCTTGAGGGCGATATCGCGTCCTGCCGGCGGAAGGCGGTGGCGACCGGGATGCCGATCCGTTCGGCAAAGAGCTGGAAATGCTCGCGCGCCTTGGCGTTCCAGCCTGCGCCGCCGATGATGGCAACGGGCGCTGCGGCATCGGCGATAAGGTCCATCATTGCCTGCATGGCGTCGGGGCAGGGGGCCTGTGCCGGACGCTCGACCCGCTTTCGCGGACGGGCAGAGGTCTCGTGGCTCAGCATGTCTTCCGGCAAGGCAAGCACGACCGGGCCGGGACGTCCGGAGATAGCCGTGGCGTAGGCGCGCGCGACGTACTCGGGGATGCGATCGGCCGAATCGATCCGCGTGGCCCATTTGGCGACAGGGCCGAAGAAGGCGGCAAAGTCGACTTCCTGGAAGCCTTCGCGGTCGCGCATGCCCGAATCGACATCGCCCACGAACATGATCATCGGCTGCGAATCCTGCATGGCGACATGGACGCCGATGCTGGCATTGGTCGCCCCCGGGCCGCGGGTCACGAAAGCGACGCCGGGCCTGCCGGTCATCGCTCCGTCGGCGCACGCCATCATCGCGACCCCGCCTTCCTGGCGGCAGGTCACGAGATCGATGGAATCCTGCCCTGCCAGCGCATCGAGCACCTGCAGGAAGCTTTCGCCGGGCACGGTGAAGATACGCTCGCACCCCTGTTCGATCAGGCAGTCGACGAGCAGCTTGGCTGCGGCGGGGGTGGGGCGCGTGGTCATGGCTGACGCGGTTAGCGCCCGGCGCTGGCCTGCGCAATCGCGCCGGCAATTCTTGCGCTTTATCCTCACCGGAAAGGCTTAATGTCCCGCATTGCGACAGCGCGTTTTCAACGGGACCCCGAAGGTTAAAAATGCGTTAAACCCGCATCATGAGACGCGCACTTGTCCTCAACAGCGAAGCAGCCCGCCACTGGCTGCGGGTCAGTCTTCCCCAGCGGCGGATGATGTTTGCCGACATCCCGCAGGACCAGCCGGTCGACTGGAAGCTGACCGCGTCCGACGTGCGCGGCGCTGCATCAGTCTATTTCGCGACCTTCGCCGCAGTCCTCGCCTTTATCGCCTGATCAGGCCACTTCGCGCGCGGCCGCCTGCCGCTCGGCATCCAGCAGTTTGCGCCCCAGCCATGCCGAAACAAGGCACATGGCGGCGCTGATCAGCACCTGCTCGACGATAGGCACGCCTGCAGCGCTCATCGCCATGGCGAGAAGAGACCCGCCAACCATCGCACCGGAATTGACGATATTGTTCGCCGCGATCGTGCGTGACGCCTTGTCGGGCGCGACGCGGGTGGTGAGGAAAGCATAGAGCGGGACCACGAACATCCCGCCTGCAATCGCAATGCCGAGCAGGCAGAGCAGCAGCACCGTTGCCATCGGCCAGGCAAGGAAGCCTGCCACATCCAGCAGTTCGGTCGGCTGGTCGGCCTGCCACAGCTTCGCCACGGCGTAGAAAGCTATGACGAAGAGGCCCATGACGATTACGGAAGGCGGCGAATAACGGGCCGATACCTGCCCCTTGAGAAGGGCGTTGATGGCGACCGAACCGATGGCGATGCCGACCGAGAAGACGACGAGGAACAGGCTCGCCACTTCCTTGCTCGCCATGATCACATTCTTGGCCAGCGGCGGGAACTGGATGAACAGCACTGCGCCGATGGTCCAGAAGAAGCTGATTGCGATGATGGCATAGAAAACCTCGCCCACGTGCATCGTCTCGCGCACGAGCTTCACCGAGGCGCGCAGGATGTGCCAGTCGAGCTGTTCCACCGTGCCTTGCGGCGGCGCGTCGGGAATCTGGCGGCTGACGAGATACCCCACGACCGAAGTCAGGATGATGCCTATTGCGGCCACTTCGACCGGTATCCAGCCTGCCAGGATCGTCCCTGCCAGGATCGCGATGTAGGTTCCGGCCTCCACAAGCCCCGTCCCGGCGAGCACTTCGTCCTTTTTCAGGTGCTGGGGCAGGATCGCATATTTGATCGGGCCCAGGAAAGTCGACTGCACCCCGGTCAGGAACAGGGCGAGGAGCATCAGGACGATGGGAAAGGTTGTCTGGATGCCGAAGAGCGACACGGGCATCTCGTACCCGCGCCATGCAAGGTAGAGCCCGCCTGCACCAATGATCATCAGCACGATCTCGCAGAACTTCACCTTGCGGATAATCGCCGCCTTGTCGCGCATGTCGGCAAGCTGGCCCGCCAGCGCCGAAAGTACGAAGAATGGCAGGATGAACAGTCCCGACGCAATGGCGCTGAACTGTCCTTCCGCCTCTTCCGAATTGTAGATCGAATAGACGACGAACAGCACCATGGCTGTCTTGTAGAGGTTGTCGTTAAAGGCGTTGAACAGCTGCGTGACGAACAGCGGCAGGAACCGCCTGCTGCGCAGCAAATGCGTTGATGTAAGCATGACCCCCCGTACGCAACCCCGCGTGCGCGGCCCTTGTGAGGAACAACACGGCGGCGGACAAGGACATTGTGCGGCTTTTGCGGCGGACCGTTTGTCGTTAGGGGGAATGCCATCATGTTGAGCCTGCCCAACATCCTCACGCTGTCGCGCATCTTCGCGATCCCGCTTCTGGCCTTCCTGTTGTGGTGGCCGGGCTGGGAAACCGGCTATCTTGCCGCCTTCGTGCTCTACTGCGCGATGGGGATCACCGACTATTTCGATGGGATGCTGGCGCGTTCCAGTGGCACGGTTTCCAAACTGGGCATCTTCCTCGATCCGATTGCGGACAAGATCATGGTCGCCTCGGTAATCCTCGTGCTGGCGGCCCAGGGCGTGCTGCGCGGTCCCTATGTCGGGGACATGCATGTCGTGGCGGGGCTCATCATCCTCGTGCGCGAAATCGCCGTCTCGGGCCTGCGCGAATTCCTTGGCGGCTTGCAGATTTCCGTTCCGGTGAGCCGGCTCGCCAAGTGGAAGACGACTTTCCAGCTAATGGCGCTGGGATCGCTGATCCTCGGCCAGGGCCTGCCGCGCTGGACGATGCAGATCGGCGATATCGTCGCCAACGTCCCGCACACCGTTGGCCTCGTATCGCTATGGGGTGCTGCCATCCTGACGCTTGTGACAGGATGGGATTACCTGCGGGTCGGCCTCAAGCATATGGACTAAAAGCGCGCGAGCAGCCTTCGGGCCACGCGCAGCATTTCGGCCTCGCTCGATTGAGGCCGTCCCGACACCAGCCAGAGCAGCATCAGTGCGGCGAAATAGGCCGCGGCACCAAGCGCGGCACGCCATACCAGTTCAACGAATTGTGACGGCGAGAGAACCGGCATCGCGTGGACGAGGAAATACATCGCCGTGCCCGCAAGGAACGGCCTTGCCACGGCTATAAGGAAGCTCGCCACATCATGCCGTGTGAAGTGCGCCATCACGCCAAGTCCGGCAAGCAGGGTCACCGCGCTCACTGCCATCCCGGTTTGAGCTATTGAAAGGGGACTTCCGCCCGCATGCGCGACCATGCCGACTGCGACTGCCAGCCCTGCCAGGCCAGCGATGCACAGGAGGCCGGAGGCTTTCTCGTGACCGCCGGCCTGCAACGATGAGGCGATCAGGCGGAATACGGCCATCAGCGCCGTAGCGACAGCAATGGGGGCGACAAGAGGCACTGCCGAGCCCCATTGCCCGCCCAGGAAGACCCGGATGAAGTGTTCGGCCACCGCTGCGAGGCCAAGTCCCATAGGCGCCGTGATCATCGCATAGGCACCCAGCGAGCGGGCAATTCGATCGCCCTGCGTGTCGAAGGCTCCGCTACGAGCCGTGGTCACAAAGGTCACGCGGTTGAGTGCCATGGCGATTTCCTGCGTGAGGATGTTCGACACGTCCTTGCTGACCGAAAAGGCACCCACGGTCCCCGTGTCGGCAGTACGGCCGACCACGATCCGTTCGACCTGGCTGTATAGAGTTTGCGCAACCACGCCTGAGAAGATCCACAGCGAAACGCCCAGGAGTTCGGCGCGGCGCGCCAGCGACAGGCGCGGGCGGTATGGCTGCATCGTGTAGGACAGGATCGTCAGGACCAGCGATTGCACGATCATGCCGACCACGAGCGCCCAGTAGGATCGCAGCCACAAGGCCAGCGCTACGGTGACGAAGAACGAGACGATCCGCGCCGTCGCCTTCATCTTGAGATCCCGCCCGAAGGCGAAATCGCGCTCGAACTCGACGACACCGATGTTGACGAGCCCCAGCATCACGAACCTTAGCGAGAGCGCGTAGATGACGGGTTCGACGCGCGGTTCACGGAAGAAGTCGGCGGCGGGGGCAGCAATCGCGAACAACAGCAGGCCAAGCGCTGTGAACATGATCAACTGGATGGTGAAAGCCGTGTCGTAATAATCCCGGTCCGGCTTTTCCATCCGCAGCAGGGCCTGCTTCATGCCGAGGTAGGAGAACGTCTCGACCAGCGCGACTGCGGTCATGGCGAGGCCGACGACGCCGAAATCGGACGGGGTGAGAAGCCGAGCGAGGATGAAGACCGAGACCAGCCCGATCGCGCGCAGCACCCAGGTCAGGGCAACCGCAATCGCCGCGCCTCTATAGACGCTGCCCCTGCCTGGCGATCCGCTGCTCATCGGCTGGCCGTGTCCTGCGGACGCTGTCGTACCGGCATGCTTCCCCTCGTGTGTCGCAGCCAGCGCTACGCGTTAGCGGCCCGGGATGCACCCAAAAATTGCGGGCCTGCGGGGGCGGAACGGGGGATCGACGGGACGAACGGGGGAAACCGGAGCGTGGTCAACGGTTCCTTTACCAAAGGCAATTAACAACGGTCGCATGGGTACGACCATACACATGATCCTTGCCGCGCTGCTCAAGGTCAGCGCAGTGGCAATCATCTTCAACGAGATCCGTGGGTTCATCCTCGCGGCGCCCGTCCTGTACGGCCTCTATCTTTCGGGCGGCACGGCCATGGCGATCTGGATCGCCTTCTGCTCGCTCGCCGGGATTGCCCTCAGCGTCATCGTCCCGATGTTTGCGGTGAAAAAGCTCGACAAGTTCGTGAAGTCGAAGGCCGCGAAGACCCGGGAACCGCTTACCGCCTAACCGGCGCGCAATTCTTCCGCCAACAATTCGAAATCGTCCCGGCGCGGGGAATTCTTGCGCCAGATGAGCGCGATCTCGCGGCTCGCCTGCTTGCTCTTGAGCGGGCGGGCGACGACATCGGTGCCGTTCAGGATACCGGCTTCCACGGCCATTTCCGGCAGCATCGTCAGACCGAGGCCGTTGTCGACCATCTGCACCAGAGTATGCAGGCTGGTGCCGATCATCGTGGCGCTTCCGCGCAGTTCGGGCCGGTTGCAGGCCGCCAGCGCGTGTTCCTTGAGGCAGTGCCCATCTTCCAGCAGCAGCAGTCGCCCTTCGTCGATCATGTCGGCTGACACCGTTTCGGGTGGATCGCGCGGATCGTCTTTCGGGAAGGCGACGTAGAGCGGATCGTCCGAGATATGTGCTTTCTCGACCTCGCCCGTGGCGAAGGGCAGGGCGAGCAGCACGCAATCGACCCTCCCGTGCTGGAGCGATTCGACCGCGTCGTGACTGGTTTCCTCGCGCAGGAACAGCTCGAGGTCGGGGCGCTCCTTGCGCAGACGCGGGAGGAAGCGCGGCAGGAGGAAAGGTGCGATCGTCGGAATGACGCTCATGCGCAGCTGCCCTGCCAGCGGCTTGCCCGCGGCCTGGACGAGGTCTGCCAGCTCTTCCGCCTCGCGCAGGATGCGGTGTGCCTTCTCCACCACCTGGTTGCCGAGCGCCGTGAAGCGGACGACCCGTCGGCTGCGCTCGACCAGCGTCACGCCCAGCAGCGACTCGAGCTCGCGGATGCCGGCCGAAAGCGTCGACTGCGAAACGAAGCTGGCCTCTGCCGCGCGGCCGAAATGGCCGTGCTCGTGCAGCGCGACGAGATATTGCAGCTGCTTGAGGGTGGGGAGGTAAGTGCTCACTCCGCGGCCTGTGCCTCGGTCAGTTCTTCGCCCATGTTATCGACGTGGGTCATCAGCAGCTTGCCGTCCTTGACCGCGAAGGCCAGTCGCCCCTCGACCAGTTCGAGCGCGTCCTTGCCGAAAACTTCGTATCGCCAGCCTTCGAGGATGGGCAGCTTGCGTACGCCAGCCGCCAGTGCTTCCATCTCGTCCGCCTTGGTCAGCAGGCGGGCGGCGACGTCGATTTCGCGGGCACGGATCTTGAGCAGTAGCTTGAGCAGGTCCGCCACCAGCGCGCCTTCCTTGCCCAGCGGAGCGCCGCGCTTGGGCTTGTCGGGCATTTCTTCCTTGGTCAGCGGCTCGGCTTTTTCGATGACCTTCATCAGCCGCTTGCCGATGTCGTTGTCCTTCCACGCGTTCGACAGGCCGCGCACCTTGGTCAGGTCGACCTGCTTCTTTGGCGGGTGACTGGCGATGTCGGCGAGCGTTTCGTCGCGCATGATGCGCCCACGCGGGATGTTCTTGTGCTGCGCTTCGCCTTCGCGCCATGCAGCCAGTGCCTTGAGGCGGCCAAGCACGGTCGGATTGCGACCGGGCGAGCGGATGCGCTTCCACGCGATGTCGGCGTCATTGGCATAGTTCGCCGGATCGGCGAGCTTGTCCATTTCCGCATCGAGCCACGCACCGCGGCCAGTCTTCACCAGCTTTTTGAGGATCTTGGGAAAGATTTTCGAGAGGTGGGTCACATCGCCGATGGCATATTCGATCTGCCGGTCGGTCAGCGGGCGGCGGCTCCAGTCGGTGAAGCGGGCGCCCTTGTCGACCGTGATGCCCAGCCAGCTTTCGACGAGATTGGCATAGCCGATCTGCTCCGACTGGCTGATCGCCATCATCGCGATCTGCGTGTCGAAGATCGGGTGCGGCGTCTTGCCGGTGAAATTGTAGACGATCTCGACGTCCTGTCCGCCGGCGTGGAAGACCTTCAGGACTTCCTCGTTCTCGCACATCAGGTCCCACAGGGGTTTCAGGTCGATGCTGTCGGCCAGAGGGTCGATGGCCGCGGCTTCTTTTTCGTTGGCGATCTGCACCAGGCACAACTCCGGCCAATAGGTGTTCTCGCGCATGAATTCGGTATCGACAGTGACGAAATCGCTTTTCGCCAGGCGTTCGCACAGGTCTGCGAGGGCCTCGGTAGTCGTAATCAGGTCGTGTATCTTCATCGTGTCTTTTCTTGCTCTTGAGCGGAGTACCGCTCTCGCACCGCAGCGAGCCTTGACAAAAACCCGCAGGTGCCCTGTTAGCGCGCGCGATTCCTGCTAGAGGAGCGCGACGCCGCGCCCCTAGCGCCATAGCTCCGAAAATGGAAAGATTTTAGATGCACGCCTATCGTACCCACAACTGCGCTGCGCTGACCAAGGCAAATGTCGGCGAAACTGTCCGCCTTTCCGGCTGGGTGCACAACAAGCGCGATCACGGCGGTGTGCTCTTCGTCGACCTGCGCGACCATTACGGCATCACGCAGATCGTCGCCGACAGCGACAGCGAAGCGCTGACGGTGCTGGAAAAGCTCAAGCTGGAATCGGTCATCACCATCGACGGCGATGTGAAGGCGCGTGACGATGTGGCAGTGAACAAGAACCTGCCGACCGGCGAGATCGAGGTCTTCGCCCGTTCGGTCACGGTGCAGAGCCGTGCCGACGACCTGCCGCTGATCGTGAACCAGGCGGAAGACTATCCCGAGGAAACGCGCCTCAAGTACCGCTTCGTCGACCTGCGCCGCGAGCGCGTCCACGCCAACATCATGCTGCGCAGCCAGGTCATCTCCAGCCTGCGCCGCCGGATGCAGGACCAGGGCTTCTTCGAATTCCAGACCCCCATCCTCGGCGCGTCGTCACCCGAAGGCGCACGCGACTACCTCGTACCCAGCCGCCTCCACCCGGGACGTTTCTACGCGCTTCCGCAGGCGCCGCAGATGTTCAAGCAGCTGCTGATGGTCGCCGGTTTCGACCGGTATTTTCAGATTGCCCCCTGTTTCCGCGACGAAGACCTTCGTGCCGACCGTTCGCCCGAATTCTACCAGCTCGATTTCGAGATGAGCTTTGTGACGCAGGAAGACGTCTTCCAGGCGATCGAGCCGGTTCTTGCCGGCGTGTTCGAGGAATTCGCGAACGGCAAGACAGTCACCCCTGCAGGTGAATTCCCCCGCATCCCCTATGCCGAAGCCATGCTGAAGTACGGCAGCGACAAGCCGGACCTGCGCAACCCGCTGATCATCAGCGATGTGACCGAGCACTTCACCACCTCGGGTTTCGGCCTGTTCGAGAAGATCGTTGGCACCGGGGGCCGCGTGCGCGTGGTTCCGGCTCCGAACACCCACGAGAAGAGCCGCAAGTTCTTCGACGACATGAATGACTGGGCGCGCCGCGAAGGTTTCGCGGGTCTCGGCTACGTCACCCGCAAGGGTGGCGAATTCGGCGGTCCGATTGCCAAGAACCACGGCACCGAGGGCATGGAAAAGCTCTACGCCGAACTCGGCCTTGGCGAGAATGACGGCCTGTTCTTTGCCGCCGGCAAGGAGAAGGACGCGGCCAAGCTGGCCGGTGCCGCCCGCACCCGCGTGGCCGAGGAACTCGGCCTGATCGAGGAAGGCTGCTTCAAGTTCTGCTGGATCGTCGACTTCCCGATGTTCGAATACGACGAGGAGCAGAAGAAGGTCGACTTCAGCCACAACCCCTTCTCGATGCCGCAGGGCGAGATGGAAGCGCTCGAAACGCAGGACCCGCTCGAAATCAAGGCGTGGCAGTACGACATCGTCTGCAACGGATACGAGCTGTCCTCGGGCGCAATCCGGAACCACAAGCCGGAGATCATGTACAAGGCGTTCGAAATCGCCGGCTACACGCAGGCCGACGTCGACGAGAACTTCTCCGGCATGATCGAGGCGTTCAAGCTGGGCGCGCCGCCGCACGGTGGTTCGGCTCCGGGCATCGACCGCATCGTGATGCTGCTCGCCGACGAGCCGAACATCCGCGAAGTGATCGCTTTCCCGCTCAACCAGAAGGCGCAGGACCTGATGATGGGCGCTCCCAGCCTCGTCAGCCCGCGCCAGCTGCGCGATGTCCATATCCGCACGGTTGAGGCACCCAAGACCGAAGGCGCCTGATCGCCCTTGCGCGGGCTGCCTGCGCATTCGTTCATGACAAGGCCACCGGATTGGGGCTAGCCTTCCAAAAAAGGGGGGGAGGGTTCGAATGCGTGTTGGTATCCGCGTTTCCGTGGCAGCGCTGGTCGTTGTACTTCCGGCTGCGGCGAATGCCGAAGTTCTGACGGTCGAAGGTGTCTATGCCGCCCGCGATGCTGGCGCGATCGAAGTCGAGGAAATCACTATCGAACGCTTTGGTGGCGAAGTGGGCGAACGGCTTGCCATCGCACTGACTGACCGGCTCGAAGGCGTGCAGATCGACGGCGCGCCGTACTTTACCGTTCGCGCCGGTTCCGGAGGTGGCGACACCATCTACATTTACGGGGCTGACACGCCTGCCAGTGCAGCTGCTGCGGTGGCCGAGGCGGGGCCGGTGTCCGCCACCATGCGCGGCACGGCATCAGGCGAGGTTTCGGATTACCGGTCCGGAACTACGAAAAAGACCCGCTGCGTGAAGAAGGACGAAAACAAGAACTGTGTCGAGGAACGGGTCGACGTCTACGAATGCCGGACGATGACCGTCAGCTTTTCGCCATCGCTCCGCCTGATCGCGCGGGAAGGCGGCACGCTTTACGCAGCAGATGACCGCAAGAGCCAGTCGCAAAGCTACTGCGCGAACGAGTATTCGCAGCCTTCCGCCAACAAGATGATGGATGCGCTGGTGGATAGCTTCGCGGCCCGCGTCAGGCTCGACCTGGCGCCTGAATTCCGGCGCGAGGACATCCGTATGCTCGAAAGCCGCAAGGGCCTGGCCAAGCAGGATTCCAAGGATTTCAAGACCGCAGTTCGGCTAACCAAGAACGACCAGTTGGCGGCCTGCATCCGTTTCAAGGAGATGGCTGGCCGCAACCCGGAGCAGGTATCGGCGATCTTCAATGCCGGACTTTGCGCAGAGCGCGACGGACGGCTGGAAGAGGCTGCCGACCTCTATGGGCGCGCGCTGGCGAGCGGCGAGAGCAAGGATTATTCGCAAGCAGGACTGAACCGCGTCTCGAGCCGCCTCGAGGCGGAGCGCCAGCTCTCACTGCGCTATCCGCCGCAAGACTGAACCGGGGGACGCCGTCAGGCGGCGTCCTCGGTGAAGACATATTCGTGCTGGGCATCCATCAGGATCAGCACGCGCTTGCCCTCGCGCTCGCCCATGATCAGGGGAAAGCCGAAGAAGCCGGGCGTCATGAAGATGACCGAATTCGTGCCATCGTCATTGGCCTTGGTGCCGATGGCTGACTTGCCGGAAGTCACAGTTGCCCAAGTCAGGCCATTTTCGGTCGAGATGGTCAGCGGACCCAGTTCGGGGCTGACGTAACGCGGCGCGAGCGTTGCCAGAACGGCGGGATCGCCTTTCTCGACGATGCCCTCGCGACCCTTCTCGCGCGCTTCCGCGCCGAGTTTGACAGATGCTGCGAGGTTTTCGTCGGCCTCCTTGTTGCCGTCGTAGAGCAATTCGAGGAGCTTTCGCTGGAACAGGCCCAGTATGCCTTGCCCGGTATCCGAATTGGTCAGCAGCACCGCGCCGATGCCGTCTTCGGGAATGAACCAGAAGTTGCTCTTGAAGCCGATCAGGCTGCCGCCGTGGAAATAGACCTGCTTGCCAAGGCTTGCGTCCTCCATCAGGCCCATGCCGTACCAGCTGTCTTCGCCCAGCGGCACGTACCGCTCGCGGCGCTTGAGCAGGTTTTCCGCCGACGCTAGCTGACTGCCGTCCGCCAGCTTGCCGTTGTTGAGCTCGTTCAAGGCATAAAGCGCCATGTCATGGGCGGTCGACCACACGCCCCCTGCAGGGCGATAGGGATAGACCATGTAGTTCCAGTCCATGGGGGCTTCCTCGACCGGCCCGGCATACCCGCGAGCGTGCGGCTTGGCCCAGTTGGCCTTCATCGCCTCGGAAAAATCGAAGGTCGTATTGTTCATCCCAAGCGGATCGAAGATGCGCTCGTCCATCGCCCGGTCGAATGCGGCGCCCATTTCCATGTCGGGGTAGACCAAGTGGCCGCCGATATAGCCCGCTGCGCTCGCCATGAGGTTGTTGTACTGGAATACCTCGCCGAAGCCGCTGGTCGGCTCCGTCAACGCAAGCTGGGCGAAGGTGTCGCTGGCAGGCGTCTTTGCACTGGTATTCATGACCCATTGCATGTCCTTGCGCGGCAGGCCGGTGCAGGCGCAGATCAGGTGTTCGACCCGCACGCTGTCGGTGGTGGCATCGCTGCCGAGGCGGAATTCGGGATAGACTTCGGTAACTTTCTGGTCCCAGGCGAGCTTGCCCTCATCCACCAGCGTGGACAGGAGCAGGGTGGCCATGCCCTTGGTGTTCGAGGCGACCATGAAGCTGGTGTTTTCGTCCACTTTCTGCGTGCCGCCCTGTTCGGTAAGCCCCAGGCCGCCTTCCCACACGATCTTGCCGTCCTCGATCAGCGCAAGGCCGACGCCGGGCACTTCGAGCCCCGTCATCGCCTCTTCGACGAAACCGGTGATTTCGGCGATGCGTGCAGGCGTCAGCGCATTTGCCTCCTTGCCCGCGAAAGTCTCGCGCTCGAAATCGGCTGGCTTGAGCGAGCCGAAGGCCTGGTTGAGCTGGGCATTGCGCTTGGCGATGGTGGCTAGCGCGCCGTTGATCAGCACGACCGTCCAGCGGTCGCCCTTGCGCAGGCCGATGCCCTGCACGGCGATCTTTTCTGCCGGGGAGCTCTTGTAATTCACCACCGTGATCTGGTCCCAGCCGTCGCGTGCGGGCGGATCTTGCGCGATCAGCACGTCGCGCTCGAAACCGGGCGACAGCTTCTGCCACGCGGCGGCCACGGCAGCGCTGCCATCCTCTGCTGCATCGACTCCGACGACTGCCGCCGTCGCATCGCCTTCCGGCGCTGTGAAGACGAGCATGCCTTCGCGCGTCTCGCTTGCCCAGCCGGGCACCGGAACGATCGTTGCGCCCGTGCCGGTATCCACAGCCTCCTGCGCCGCGGGGGCAGCTCCCTGCGCCAACAGGGGCAGGGGCGATGCGGTCAGGAGAAGGGCAGAGGCAGCGAGGGCAAGCTTTTTCATGGCGTTGGGCTCCTTGTGTCTTATCCACACAATACGCCATATCCGTGACAGGTCAATTTCAGCTACGGCATCGCGAGCACTTGCGCTTGGCCGCGCCGTTCATTAGGGCGAAACCCAATTTCAAACCCCCATGAATTCGAGAGGGAATAAAATGAGCGATACTGCCGACCGCGTGCAGAAGATTGTCGTCGAGCACCTCGGCGTCGAAGCCGACAAGGTGACGCAGGAAGCCAGCTTCATCGACGATCTGGGCGCAGACAGCCTCGACATCGTCGAACTGGTCATGGCGTTCGAAGAAGAATTCGGCGTTGAAATCCCCGACGATGCGGCTGAGAAGATCACCACCGTCGGCGACGCGACCAAGTACATCGAAGAGCACAAGGGCTAAGCCTTTCGCTTTTCGAAGCCCGCGCCAATGCGGGACCGGACAGGCCCGACCCGATAGCGGGCCGGGCCTGTTGTCTTATCTGCGGAGAATTACATGCGTCGTGTGGTCGTAACCGGACTTGGCCTTGTCACCCCCTTGGGCGGCGATGTCGAAACCTCGTGGGCAAACCTGATCGCTGGCAAGAGCGGGGCGGGGCAGATCACCCGGTTCGACACGTCCGACCAGAAGTGCACCATCGCCTGCGAAGTTAAGCCGAAGGATCACGAATACGGCTTCGATGCCGACAAGCGCGTCGACCACAAGGTCCAGCGCCAGGTCGATCCCTTCATCGTTTACGGCATCGACGCTGCCGGACAGGCGCTCGAAGATGCCGGCCTTGCCGAGATGGATGACGATCTCAAGCTGCGTGCTGGCGTGTCCATCGGCTCGGGCATCGGCGGCCTGCCGGGTATCGAGAGCGAATCCATCGTGCTGCATGAACGCGGTCCCGGCCGTGTCAGCCCGCACTTCGTCCACGGTCGTCTCATCAACCTCATCAGTGGCCAAGTTTCGATCAAGTACGGCCTCATGGGTCCGAACCACGCTGTGGTGACCGCATGTTCCACCGGCGCGCACTCGATCGGTGACGCGGCGCGCATGATCAAGGACGGCGATGCCGACGTGATGCTGGCGGGCGGTGCGGAAAGCACGATCAACCCGCTGGGCGTGGCAGGCTTTGCCCAAGCCCGTGCGCTTAACATGAGCATGAACGACCGCCCGACCGAAGCCAGCCGCCCCTATGACAAGAACCGCGACGGTTTCGTCATGGGCGAAGGCGCGGGCGTGGTCGTGCTCGAGGAATACGAGCACGCCAAGGCGCGCGGCGCCAAGATCTACGCCGAAGTGGTCGGTTACGGCCTTTCGGGCGACGCCTATCACGTCACCGCCCCGCATCCGGATGGCAAGGGCGCGGAACTCGCCATGCGCATGGCGCTGCGCAAGGCCGGCATGGAGCAGGGCGACATCGATTACGTGAACGCGCACGGCACCTCGACCATGGCGGACACCATCGAACTGGGCGCGGTGAAGCGCGTGCTGGGCGACAACCTGGGCGGCGCGTCGATGAGTTCGACCAAGTCGGCCATTGGCCACCTCCTTGGCGGTGCAGGCGCTGTGGAAGCTATCTTCTGCATCCTCGCCATCCGCGACCAGATCGTCCCGCCGACGCTCAACCTCGACGATCCGGACGAAGGAACGGAAGGCGTCGACCTTGTCCCGCACACCGCCAAGAAGCGCGAGGTCAAGGCCGCGCTGAACAACAGCTTCGGCTTCGGCGGCACCAACGCATCGCTGATCGTCAAGAAGGTAGACTGACGTGAAGGCACGGGGCGCGCTGGTCCTCGGCGCACTCGCTGCGCTGCTTGTCGCCGTGGGTGCCGTCTGGTTCGCCAGCGGGTGGTGGGGCTCGGCTAAGATCGGGGAGGATACGTCCTTTACCGTGCCGTCCGGTTCGACGTTGACCTCGGTCGCGAACAGGCTGGAGGAGGAAGGGATCATCGCCTCGGCGGATGCCTTCCTGCTGCGCGCCAAGATCTTCGGCGGCGGCGATCCGATCCAGGCAGGCGAGTTCCTGCTGCCCGCCAATGCGAGCCAGGCGCAGATCCTCGACATGTTCCAGGATGGCGAAGTCATTCGCCGTTTCGTGACCGTGCCCGAAGGCATGCCCTCCATCCTCGTGTGGGAACGCCTGATGGCGGAAGAACACCTGACCGGCGAAATCCCCGTGCCGCAGGAGGGCAGCGTGCTGCCCGACACCTACGACTTCGAACGCGGGGAAGAGCGCGCCGCAGTGCTGGCGCGGATGCAGGCCGCCATGCAGAACTACCTCGCCGAAGCATGGCCCAAGCGCAAACCGGGCATTGCGGTCGACAATGTGAAGGACGCGTTGGTTCTCGCCTCCATCGTTGAAAAGGAAACCGGCGTTCCGGGCGAGCGCCGGATGGTCGCAGGCCTCTATTCCAACCGCCTCAAGGACGGGATGATGCTGCAGGCGGACCCGACGATTATCTATCCGATCACCAAGGGCAAGCCGCTGGGACGGCGTATCCGGCAGTCGGAAATCTCGGCCGTGAACGACTACAACACTTATTCGATGGTCGGGCTGCCCAAGGGGCCGATCACCAATCCGGGTCGCGAATCGATTGCCGCCGTGCTCGATCCGGCAAAGACCGAAGCGCGCTACATGGTCGCCGACGGGACTGGCGGACACGCTTTTGCCGAAACGCTGGCCGAGCATAATGCGAATGTCGAAAAGTGGTTCGCCCTGCGGCGCGCCCGCGGTGAGATGTGAGCGCAGGCGACGCGCCCCTCATCCTGACGGCGGAACTGCCGCCCGACCTGCATCGCCGCTATACCGACCTTCGTACCGAGTATTTTCCGCCGGAGCGAAATTACCTCGAAGCGCACGTCACTCTTTTCCACGCCTTGCCGGCGCAGTGTGAGGATGAATTGCGCCGCTACCTTGCCCGCCTGACGGGAGAGATCACCCCCGTTCGCGGGCAGGTGGAAGGACTGATGCCGCTGGGCGGCGGCACGGCCATCAAGCTGTCGAGCCCCGAAATGCTGACCTTGCGCGATGAGATCGCCGAGCATTTCCGCGGCATGCTGACCAATCAGGACCAGCACCGTCCGAGGCTCCACGTGACCATCCAGAACAAGGTCACGGGCAAGGAAGCGCAGGCGCTGCAGGCCCAGCTTGCAGGCACGATAGAGCCGCGCCCTTTCACCTTTCCGGGCCTTGCGCTGCACGCCTATCGCGGCGGTCCGTGGGAGTTCATCCGCCGCTTCGCATTTCGCGGGAAATGAGTGTTGACCCGCGCGCAACCGCGCCCTAAATGCGCCGCCTGCCGAGCGGGCACTTGCCCGCCGACACGGCCTTTCGGGGCGGAGTAGCTCAGGTGGTTAGAGCAGCGGAATCATAATCCGCGTGTCGGGGGTTCGAGTCCCTCCTCCGCTACCAGACATGCTGGGAACCAAGGCCCATCAATCCATAAAACCTTTGACAAGCGCACAATAGTCGGGCCCCAAACGGGTCGTTAGCGGCTGGTCTGCTTCTGGCACATCGCTAGCTCGGCGATGCTGTCACGAAGTGGGGTGGAAGCGCAGGAGTCTTCTTAGCGCAATCGTCAAGCGTTGGCTGCTCAACATCAGCCTTAGAACGGGTGGCGTGACCACAAATCTTCAGTCTGACAATGCGCCGGGATCGATTGTAGGCAAGCAATTGCCTTATGCATGAGGACACTATCTTTTCTTGATGTGAATCCTGAGCAGAAGGATGAAAATTCCGATGGTCGCGGAAATCGCAGACCCCGCGAGAATGCCAATTTTCGCAGCCGGAAGCAGAGCCGAGGTAAAGGCCAAGTTCGCAATGAAGAACGACATGGTGAAACCGATGCCAGTCAGGAAAGCTCCTGCCGCAAGATAGCCCCAGTCAAGGCTTGGCCCCATTGTCGCAAACCGCAGGCGTATCGCCAGCCAAATGAACAACAGCACGCCGAGAGGCTTTCCCACCACAAGCCCTGTAAATACGGAAAGCAGGATCGGCTCGTTGAAATTAATGCCTGAGAAGGCCACACCGGCGTTGGCCAAAGCGAATATCGGCATGATAGCAAAGCTTACCCACGGGTGCAGCCTGATCTCCAGCCGCTCCAGAGGTGAGAGCGACTCCCTGATAGCTCGTCCGGCAAGCCTCAGGTCTTTGCCATCGGACGTATCACCGCTCCTGTTTTCGCCTTTAGGGTGGGCAATGACCCGATAGAGCATGGGCCGCAGCCGCTGATCGGCGACCCACGCGCCGGCAGGCGTCATCAACCCGAGGATTACACCGGTTATGGTTGCGTGGATTCCGGAACGATCGAAACACAGCCATATGGCTACACCGAGCAGGGAATAAACCGCCATGCTCCGAATCCCAATACGGGCAAGCAAAAGGAGCAATGCTAGCAATCCGGCCGCCAATCCAAGCGAAATGAAGTCGAGATCGTCCCCGTATCCAATCGCAACCACCATTATTGCTCCGACATCGTCAAATATCGCTAGCGAAACGAGAAAGACCCGCAGGCTGGCTGGTATGGCAGCGCCGAACAGGGCGAGTGCACCGATAACGAAGGCGGTGTCTGTAGCCATAACCGTGCCCCAGCCGCCGGCACCTGCCTGTCCGTCCATTGCCAGCAAAAAGATCCCGACGGGAAATATCATTCCGCCTGCGGCTGCCGCGATGGGGAGCGCAGCAGCGCGGGGATGGCGGAGTTCTCCGAGCACAAGTGCCCGTTTGAGTTCGAGGGCAATCACGAAGAAGAATAGGGTCATAAGGCCGTCATTGACCCAATGTCTCAGCGATCTCGTCAAATCGAACTGTCCCCAATGTACGCCGAGAGGTGTCTCCCAGAAGTCTAGAAACGGTCCGGACCAAGGCGAATTTGCAAGCCCGATTGCGGCAAGTGTGAATGAGAGAAGAAGGCCTCCTGCGACAGCTTCGATCCTGAGAAAACGCGCAAACGGCTTTGTTAGAGCGTCAACGATCTCTGGCGGCAGGCCATCCAGTTTGTTCTTATCGCGAACGATATTCCGTTCCCCATTGAGGAGGTCGCCGCACAATCGAGTTCTAAGCAAACGACGAGCTGCAATTTCGTAAGCAAACATCCTATCAGAACTACCCTGAAAAGGCTCTATCGAACTCTGGGCCTGCGCCTGCTCGCCAAGGTTGGTCACGAATCCAAAGACAATTGATCTGCCGTTTGGTGGCAAGGGCAGCAGAAGGGTCAGACATGTTGGAGGCCATGCCTCCGCTGGCAATCTTATGGTTCAGAAGCTAATCAAGGTGCCATGAACAACACACGCCAAGAAACCGACAGCCTTGGCACTATCCGTGTGCCTCGCAACGTTCTGTGGGGTGCACAAACACAGCGCAGCCTCGAGAATTTCCGGATCGGAGATCAGCGGATGCCGCTGGAAATTGTTCACGCTCTTGGCCAGATCAAGCGGGCGGCGGCACGTACTAATGAGGCTTTCGGCTTGCTCAGCCAAGAGCTTTCCGACGCGATCGTTGCAGCTGCTGACCGAGTAGCAAAGGGAGAGTTGGACGATCACTTTCCGCTTGTCGTCTGGCAGACGGGTTCTGGCACACAGTCCAACATGAACGCGAACGAAGTGATCGCGAACGCTGCAAATATCGCACTTGGTGGACAGGCCGGAGCAAAAAGCCCAGTCCACCCCAACGATCACGTCAACCTGAGCCAGTCGTCTAATGACACTTTCCCGACAGCAATTCACCTTGCTACGGTGACTGTGCTGACGCAGCGGCTTATCCCTGCGTTGAAAGCGCTACACGCTGCCCTTGCGTCAAAGGCGGCTTTGTGGGGCGACATAGTCAAGATTGGCAGAACCCACACACAGGACGCGACGCCCATCACTCTTGGGCAGGAGTTCTCAGGCTATGCCGCGCAGGTCGAAGCGGGTATCTCACGTGTTGGACTGGCGATGCCAGGTCTGCGCCAACTGGCACAGGGAGGCACGGCGGTTGGCACTGGTTTAAACACCCCGAAAGGGTTTGCGGAGAAATTTGTCGAAGAGCTGTCACGCAATACTGGGCTCAGTTTTGAAAGTGCACCCAACAAGTTTGAGGCGTTGGCTGCACAGGATGCACTGATCTTTGCGCACGGCGCTCTCAACACGCTGGCCGCCAGCCTTTACAAAATCTCGAGCGATATTCGCTTACTCGGATCTGGACCGCGCGCGGGGCTCGGAGAACTGTCATTACCGGCGAATGAGCCGGGAAGCTCGATCATGCCGGGCAAAGTAAACCCGACGCAATGTGAGGCCATGACCCAAGTCTGTGCGCAGGTATTTGGTAATCACGCAACCATCACCTTCGCTGGCAGCCAGGGGCAATTTGAACTCAACGTCTATCGTCCAGTGGTCGGCTATAATTTCCTGCAAAGCGTGCAACTGCTGGCCGATGCCGCAGACAGCTTTCGAGTTAAGCTGTTAGACGGGCTGGAGCCACGCGAAGGCAACATCCAGAGAGGCCTTGAAAACTCATTGATGCTGGTGACAGCACTAGCCCCCACTCTTGGCTATGATAGGGCAGCAGAGATCGCCCGGACTGCAAACGAGCGGGGGCAGACGCTTCGCGAAGCAGCACTCGCCAGTGGTTTTATTTCGGCTGAAGAATACGATCGTGTTGTCCAGCCGGATAAGATGCTCGGTCCAACATAGGGATGAAGGCCTACGGTTTTGGCAAGCAACGAATAGAATACTGCCGCTGAACTCGTCGCACCGGTTACGCTCCAATGTTCTTTCCGTGCTAAGATCACTGGTAACGATGGTCGAGCCGGTAATATCTCAGCGGCTGCCGAGGGGGCTCTTATGCCGAATTCTAACTCTATCTCCACTCGCGCGGAGATTCTTCAGCAAGCGCTTTCGATATGGGACAATGAAGGCGGTGCCTTGGCTTCGAAGGCTGACGCACCCAGCTTAGACACTCACGAAATGACCAATGTGCAACTCGTGCACCTCCGTATCCGGGTCATCGCGCTCGAAAGTCTAATTCTCGCTGTGTTGGCCGAGGGCTCCGATCGCCAGCTTGAGGCCGCACGCGAGGTGGCAAAACACATCGCTCCTCGGTCTGGATTCACCCAACATCCCCTGACTCTTGAGGCGGCTGCTCACATAAATGACCTGATTGATAGAGCGGACAAATTCCGAGCGGTTCAAGAGTGATGGATAGGCCTCAGTGACGGTTCTTGTCGGACACCGATGCCCCACCTTTCTGCTATGTCAGCCTCCACCGCCAGGTGGCGCAAATCGGCGAGAAGCAGTGGTGGGGTCTAGCTCAGCCGAGTGTCTGCTATCGGGTCGTTAGCCGCCTGTCTGCTCCTGGCATTAATCGGACCTCGACTTCCAGTAATCAATCTGGATTTGAGGGCTGGTGACTGGTAAGATTTACCTCTGGTCGCGTTCCATTCCGGAGGAACTTGCGATGCATGTCCACTCCCGACTCCTTGCGATTTTCCTTGCGACGCTCGCCTCTGGCGGGGGCTCGGCGACCATTGCCGACGTGACGATGTCGCCGGATACCATCGCTGCGCTCGATCCGACTCTGCCAGGCCGCAACGCCTGTCGCGGCTTCAATGGCGCGAGCGCGGTACTCGAGGCCCGCCTTCGCCTTGCAAAATCCTTGAGTGAGGAGCGCGGCTACGGTTCGGGCGCAATCGGTATCTATTCGGGTATCGGAAGATCCGACCTTCCTCTGACTGACATGGACCCCCAAGCCCGGCGGTTTTTCGACCAAGGCCTCGCTTTTGCCTATGGCTTCAATCACCAGGCGGCAATCAGGTCCTTCAAACGCGCGCAGGAGATCGATCCCGGCTGCGCCGCGTGTTGGTGGGGCGAGGCCCTGGCTAATGGCCCGAACATCAACGCAGCGATGGATGACCAGCAGAACAGGTCCGCATTGAATGCTCTTGTCGAAGCGCAGCGCCTGTCCGCCAACGCAGCCCCCTTTGTGAAGGCTCTGATCGAAGCGCAAACCGTTCGCTATTCAGCAACACCCGATGCGGATCGCGGTGCGCTTGATCGTGCCTATGCTCAGGCGATGTTGCAGGTTTCAAGCAGACATCCAGAAAGCGACGACTTGGCCGTGCTTGCTGCCGAGGCGGCGATGAATACGAGCCCGTGGAACTATTGGACTGACGAAGGGCAACCGGTTCCCTTCATTGCGGAAGCGGTGGGGCTGATTGAAAACGTCATGGATCGAAATCCGACACACCCCCAAGCATCTCACCTTTATATCCACTTGCTCGAACTACCCCAGCCAGCAAAGGCTGAGGCCGCTGCGGATAGGTTG
The DNA here is from genome assembly GCF_009827315.1 of Qipengyuania gaetbuli. Lineage (NCBI taxonomy): Bacteria > Pseudomonadati > Pseudomonadota > Alphaproteobacteria > Sphingomonadales > Erythrobacteraceae > Qipengyuania > Qipengyuania gaetbuli. Next base: position 787,907 of record NZ_WTYF01000004.1, on the reverse strand, counting down.
CGTGAAAGCAGCCCAAAGGCGCTTGGTCACCTCGTCCACATGCCTGCCCACATCTACTATCGGCTTGGAAGGTACCAGGATTCGATAGACGCCAATATCCGTGCCGTTGCAGCCGACGAAGCGTACCTACGCGAGGTAGGCGACGACGGTCTGGTCCGGTTCGGCTACTATCCGCACAATGTGCATTTCCTGCTGACATCTGCCCAGGCGATGGGCGACGTCCCGACGGTTGTGAACCAGACCGCCAAGCTGGAAAGCATTCTCGATGTAGAAACGGGCAGAGACCTTTACTGGGTCCAGGCGATCTACGCAGCGCCTTATTTCGCCTACGCCCAGTATTCATCCCCCGAAGCCATCATTGCCCTTACGAGCAAGCCGCACCCGCTCGAATACGTCGAGGCCATGCGTCATTATGCTCGTGCGGTAGCTATTGCGATCAATCCGGGCCTAGGTGACTTCAAAACGGAAGTTGACGCTATGCGGAAACTGGCAGGTACCGCTGGCGTGAAGCAAATGGAAGCTAACGGTTTCCCAGCGCCATTGATCATTGGCTTAGCGATCGAAGTTGCGAAGGGACGGAAAGCATTGGCCCAGTCGAAATTCGACCAGGCAATTACGCACTTCTCGCAAGCGGCGGAAATGCAAAAGCAGATCCCCTACAACGAACCGCCCTTCTGGTATTATCCGGTCGACCAGTCGCTGGGGGCGGCCTACTACAAGGCAGGTAAGTTTGCTGAAGCGAAGATGTCGTTTCGCGCGGCGCTCTTCGACGCACCCAACAGCGCACTTGCTCTCTATGGTCTCGCCCGCACCGAAGGAAAGCTGGGAAACCGTCTCGAACAGATTGCTGCAGATCGCGCCTTCAAGGCCGTATGGCGAGGCACCGCCGACAGGCCGGACATTGGACGAATTTGACGATATGTTACCGGACGCTAGTAGATAAATGTCCGCAATCGGGTCGTTACCTGACGGTCCGCTCCTGGCACATCGTTAGCTCGGTGAAACGGTCACGAAGTGAGATGGAAAGCGGACACGCCGCTTAATTAGATTTTTGCACTCCTTAGCCGAAGAGAATTCGTCACCACCGAAATTGAAGACGCGCTCATGGCGAAGGCGGCGAACATCGGGCTGATCAGGATTCCGAGCACGGGATAGAGTATCCCGGCGGCGACCGGCACGCCGAGCGCGTTGTAGAACAAGGCAAAGAACAGGTTCTGGCGGATGTTGCGCATCGTTGTGAGCGTGAGTTTTCGCGCGCGCACGATCCCATCGAGATTGCCGCTGACCAGGGTGATCCCCGCGCTTTCGATCGCGACATCCGCTCCTGTTCCCATCGCGATGCCGACATCGGCCTGGGCGAGCGCGGGCGCATCGTTCACGCCGTCGCCCGCCATTGCGACCTTGCTTCCCTGATCTTGCAATTCGCGAATGATGCGCGCCTTGTCTTCGGGCAGCACATCGGCGCGCACTTCATCGATGCCGAGGCGCCTCGCAATCGCGCGGGCCGTGCGTTCGTTGTCGCCCGTGGCCATGATGATGCGGAAGCCGAGCTCGTGCAGGGCGACAAGGGCGCCGTGGGTCGTCTCTTTCACCGGATCCGCGACGCTGACCATCCCTACCAGCGCGCGTTCGATGGCGACGAACATGACCGTCTCGCCCTCGTCCCGCCGCGCGTCGGCCACATCTGCCAGCCCAGCCAGATCGATCCCCAGGTCCCGCATCAGCGCCGCATTGCCGAGCGCCACTCGCTGCCCGTCGACCCGCCCCTTCACACCCTTGCCGGTTACCGCCTCGAATTCTTCCGTGTCCGAAAGCTGCAAGCCGCGATCCTGCGCACCGCTCACGATTGCTTCGGCAAGCGGGTGTTCGGAGCCGCGCTCCAGCGTCGCTGCAATCCGCAGCAGATCTTTCTCCGTGCTGCCCTCTTCGGGCATGACCGCGACAAGGCGCGGCTTACCCTCTGTCAGGGTGCCCGTCTTGTCGACGATCAGCGTGTTGATCGTCTCGAAGCGTTCCAGCGCCTCGGCATTCTTGATGAGAACACCCGACTGTGCGCCGCGACCCGTTGCTGTCATGATCGACATGGGCGTCGCGAGGCCGAGGGCGCATGGGCATGCGATGATCAGGACGGACACGGCCGCAATCAGGGCATAGGACAGCGCGGGGTCCGGTCCGAGAATTGCCCAGGCGACAAAGGCGGCGCCCGCAATCGCGATCACCGCAGGTACGAACCATCCGGCCACCTTGTCGGCATATTTCTGGATCGGAGCGCGAGATCGCTGCGCTTTTGCGACCATTGCTACGATCTGGCTCAGCATCGTGTCCGCGCCGACCCTGAGCGCTTCGATCACGAGGCTGCCGGTGCCGTTGATTGTCGCACCGGTGACCGGATCGTCCTTGGTCTTCTCGGCCGGGACGGGTTCCCCGGTAATCATGCTTTCATCCACCGATGAGCGGCCTTCGATCACGATTCCGTCGACCGGAACCTTCTCCCCAGGCCGCACGCGCAGCCTGTCGCCGACCTCGATTTCTTCGAGCGGGACTTCATCCTCGCTGCCATCTGCGCGGATGACGCGCGCGGTCTTGGCTGCCAGGTCGAGCAGTGCCCGGATTGCCTTGCCAGTCCCTTCGCGCGCCCGCAATTCCATCACCTGTCCCAGCAGCACGAGCACGACGATCACGGCGGCGGCTTCGAAATAGACAGGGACGTGTCCGTGCATGTCCCGGAAGCCGGCTGGAAACAGGCCGGGCGCGAAAACCGCTGCAATGCTGAACAGCCATGCGGCCATCACGCCCATTGCGATGAGGGAGAACATGTTGAGGTTCCACGAGGCAAAGGACTTCCAGCCCCGCTCTAGGAAGGGCCAGCCGCACCACAGGACCACCGGCGTTGCCAGTACCAGTTCCGCCCATTGCGCGCGCCCTTGCCCGATTGCCTCGCGGATCACGCCAAGGCCGATCATCGGACCCATGGCGAGGAGCAGCACCGGCACAGTCAGGACGGCGCCAATCCAGAACCGCCGTGTAAAGTCGGCGAGTTCTGGGTTCGGGCCTACTTCGGCATGCGCCGACCTTTCGAGTTCGAGCGCCATGCCGCAGATCGGACATGAACCGTGGTGCTTCTGGCGCACTTCAGGATGCATCGGACAGGTATAGACCGGCCCCCGATAATTCGCTGGGACCAGATCGTACCGGCCACCGCGCGCAGGCTCGCCATGCCCGCCATCGTCACCGCCATGGTGACAGGAATGGTTGTGCCGGTCTGACCCGCAATGGTCGCAGTCTGTGCTCATAGCAACGGAATATACAGGTCATCCTGCACATGCACCAATGTCCACTTCCGGGCCGTTAGCTGATGGTCCGCTCCTGGCGTATCGTTACCTTGGTGAAAGCGTAGTCAGATGGGTGGAAAGCCGACGTTCAAGCTCTAACCCCGGCGCGGACCAATTGCTCAGTTCTTTGCGAGCACGATAATATAAGCCGTGCTGGGCGCAAGGAGATCGCCATCAGGTTCCAGGTATTGCTCCGTTGTCGATGATAGCTTCGAGATTATGCGCTCTATTTGTTCGTCCTTTGCGCTGTCTGAAGGATCAAAAAGCGGGTGCATGGTTCCGTCGGCTCCAGGGCGGCCAAGAAACAACAAATCGAAGAGCACCAAAGTCCGTGGATCGGGTAGGCGCGCCATGCGCTCTTCCTTCTTCATAGCGATCAGTCTTAGACCTGAGTTTGCGACAACTTCTTCGATCTGGTTCTTCGAACCGAATGAAAATGGCCCGAATGGCACCAAATCGGCGCCGAGTTCTTCGGCTACGATCTTTTCGAAAGCTCCGAAAACTGGATTGCCATCGCTGCCTGATGTCCAGACAGCAAATGCGGCTTTCGCGCCTCGCGCGAGAAGCCTACCCGCTTCATTCAAGGCGGCAATCTTGTCAGGAAAAAACTGCAAGCCTTGTTGACAAAAGACCGACTGGAAATGGCCATCGGGAAAATCGATCTGATCCGCGCTGGCCACTTGATACTTGATCGGGCTCTCTGGATCTGTAGCCGCAATCGCGGCCTCAACCATTGGCGGTGCGATGTCGATACCAACAACACTGTCTACGCCTCGCTGTGCAGCGATCTTTCTAGTTACTATACCCGTGCCACATGCCACATCGAGCGCTCTGCCACGCGGCGGGCATGCTTCGATCAAAGCATCACTCCAGATTTCAAACAACGGAGTTAGATAGGCTTGGTATAGTTCTGGTGGCGCCCTGCCAGCTATAAAATCCTCTATCAGCGCCATGCGTTCTCTCCTGCTTGGTTCTCCCCTTTACACATGGGCGAAAAGCGGACCACCAAATGTTACAGATCAATCATCCCTAGTCTCTGAAGCTAGGGTCGATCCGGTCAAGCTTACGCAGCAGCGCGGGCCAGGCGAGCTGCTTAGCGACGAGCGCTGTCGCCTCTTCAGGGGTCTGTTCCCTAACTTTCTCCGGAGTACCCTGCGGTGGATTGTGTAATCCATCGCGCCCAGCAGCGAGCATCTTCACTTGAGCGTCACATGCCCGTTCAAGAAAATAGAGCCGCAGGAAGGCTTCAGGCACCGATGCGCCAATGGCCAAAGTGCCATGATTGCGCAGGATCATGTAGTGCTTGTCGCCCATGTCCTCGACCAGCCTGTCTCGCTCTCCGAGGTCGGTCGCGATACCCTCGTACTCGTGGTATGCAAGGTCACCGCGAGCCACCATTCCCGTTTGCGTGTGTTCGAGAAGGCCGCACTCCATTGCGCTAACTGCCTGCCCCGCTGGTGTGTGCAAGTGCATGACTGCATGCGCATCGGGGCAATTCATGTGCAATGCCGAATGGATCGTAAACCCGGCCGGATTAACCGGGTGGGCAGTAGGCACAACCGGCTGCCCTTCAACATCGATCTTTACGAGTGATGATGCCGTGATCTCATCAAACATCATGTCGTATGGGTTGATCAGGAAGTGCTTATCCGGCCCCGGGACCTTGGCTGACAGGTGAGTGAAGATCAGATCGTCCCAGCCGTAATAGGCAACGAGGCGGTAGGCGGCGGCGAGATCGACGCGAACCTGCCATTCCTCTGGACTTACCGACCCGCGGATATGGGAATCGTCGGCGGCGGACTTTATGTCGAATATTGTTGCCATGGTTTTTCTCCTGAAAGTCAGTCCATTGCGGCTTTGTAGAGGCTGACCCGGGGGCGTTCGAAAACACGCATGACCATAGGGGCGAAGAACTCGATCGGCAGCGTGTCGTAGTCTGCATCGAAGGCCGGACAGTCGTATTTGTCGATGAATTCGACGGTCGCTTCGTAATAGGGCGATCCGGCGTATTTCTGTCGCATCTCGGGATCGAGTCCGACAAAGTGGAAGAAGTTCGCGCCTTGGAAAATGGCATGATGCTTCACGATCCAGTGCAACTCTTCTGACACGAAAGGTTCGAGGATCGCGGCCGCGATGTCGGCGTGATTGTACGCGCCTAGCGTATCTCCAATGTCATGCAGCAATGCCATGACGACATAGTCTTCCGGTTTGCCATCGCGATGGGCACGCGTTGCAGTTTGCAAACAATGCGTGAGGCGGTCGACAGGAAAGCCGCCAAAATCACCATCGAGCAATTTCAAGTGATCGAGTATTCGTGCACCGCCGTTTTCCGCGAACGGTTTGGCATGCGTCAAGATAATGTCCCAGTCCTCCTGGGTGCCTTCGGTCATAGTGCGGAAGGCTGCACTCCTCTCCATTACTTCGGTCATTTTGGTGGTCCTCTGCCTGATGTTGCCAATGACCTTCTACAGGTTCAGGAAGAGCAGAAATGCAAAGAACTTATCAATTCTCTGAAATTGGTCCCACGCACGCAGAGGGGCAAATGTTTGCGACCCTGGTCAAGCTGGGCGTGCGGAAGCGATTTACCAGTGGCTCTCAAGTGCTGCACCGCGGAGATCCGGGAACTGGTTTCTGGTTGATCGAGAGCGGACACGTTATGGCTTGCCGCTTCGGACCAGAGGGAGAGCGAACGCTTTTTGCGGTCCTTGGCCCGGGTGACTTGATTGGCGAGCTCGCTTGTTTCGCCGGCCTTCCTCAGCAGGTTCACGCGATCGCGGAAGGCGAAGTGCAACTCGTTTGGATCGAGATGGTTCAGGTCGAGCGCTTGCTGGAAGAAGGGCCCAAGTTCGCCAAGTGGCTACTAAGCGCGCTGGCGAATAAGCTGCGGCTTGCATTGGACAGGGTTGAAGGTGTCCAGAACCTACCCGCGAAGGCACGTATAGCGCGGGTTCTATCCGATATGGCCGCGAATGAAGGGCGCGCGCTCAAGATTACGCAACAACAGCTCGCTGACTTCGTTGGAGTATCGCGAGTGACAACAGTGCAGGTATTGTCACAGTTCGCTGCGGAAGGACTGATTGAACGGCATTATCGTCAGATCAACGTCGTCGATACACCCGGACTGACTGCGTACTCTGAATGAGGGTCGAGCATCACAGTCAACGCGCTTCGCCACCTGAGTATTCTGCTCATCCCCACCTGCAAGCCCGGAACCAGAATGTCGGCTAGCGCGATCCCAAACCCAGAAAGCGGACTGACCGCTGACGACCCGATTGCGGACGGTCTGCTTTCAGGCTGCGAAGCGCCCAAAGCAGACACTCCGCTTACGCATCCAAATTCTTCGGTTTTAAACACTGGCGGGTCTTTAAAAGCACGAATCGCATGCAATTCTTATGGAACTGCGAGACCCGGATTGAGTCCATGAGATGCTAGAACGACATGGGACTGGCGGAATGGCGAAGAGCAACCATACTGAGCGCAGAAGTCTGGACCTGCGAGTTGATTGCCCTTCGCTTCAAGTTCTGTGATCGTTCGATAGAAGGGATCGATCACGCCACATTTGCCTGTGTCACCACCATGGCGACGGCGCTGCTGATAGTAGCCATCGCGCAGATCGTGGCGGCGAGAGCCAGCTTCATTTTCTGTTGAATCGGGTTTTCGGTCTTTACGTACATTTTCATTCTCCAATGTTTGGCATCGCCGGTTCGTCGGCAACACGGAGAATATGGCTTGGCCGTGTATCACCCTGATATCGCATGGCCGGTTTTCTCGTTTCGATTGTTTCGGTTTCTCAGGCGGCGGCGCGCGAGATCGCTTGCCATGCAGCGGCAATCTCATCGACCATCGGTGCAACGTGGTCGGGACCAGTTTCGCCGTTGATGATCGAGAAGCGCAGCAGCTTGCGGCCCTGCCATTGAGCGGTGCGTACGAAATAGCGCCCGCTGGCGTTGAGCGCCTGCGCCACCGCTTCAGCCCCGTCGCAATGCGGGCTGTGGAACGCCACAGCGAGCTGGTTGAGGCACTGACGGTTGATCACCTCCACGCCGTCCAGCCGCCTGAGCGCCTGGGCGAGCAAGTGCGCCGAGTGGCAATGGCTTTCGATCATGTCCTCGATGCCCTTGCGCCCGAGGCTCTGCATCACCGCCCAGACCGAAAAGCCGCGCGCACGGCGCGAGAGTTCTGGGACATAGTCCGAATTGTTGCGCAGCGGTTCGCCTTTGGGGAGGTATCCCGCCTGCATCGACATGGCGCGGCGGTGGTACTCCTCATGCTTCACGATTGCGAAGCCGCAGTCATACGGAATTTGCAGCCACTTGTGTCCGTCGACCGACCAGGAATCGGCCAGCTCCACGCCTTCGGCAATGCGCCGCAACCTTCGGCTGGCACGCACCCATAGGCCGAAGGCACCATCGACATGCAACCATGCGCCGTGGCGTTTGCAAAGCGCGGCGAGGCGCGTGAAGTCGTCGAAGGCGCCCGACATGATGTGGCCCGCCTGTGCCAGCACGATCCGCGCGGGCACATCGTCTTCGGCCATGGCTGCCTCGAGCGCGTCGCAATCATAGGTTCCGTCGTCCAGCGAGGGGATCCGGTGCAATTGGTCGCTGCCGAAACCGAGGTACCGCAGCGCCGAGTAATTGGTCACATGGGCATCGTCGGCAATGTAGATCGCCACTTCGGGACAGCCGTAGAGGCCCTTGCGCTCGAAATCATGGCCAGCGCGCTCGAGCACGCACAGGCGCGCAGCGGCGAGTGAAGTGAAGGCTGCCATGGTCGCACCCGTGGCGAAGCCGACCGAACTTTCGGGCGGCAGGTCTAGCACGTCGAGGAGGTATTTCGCGCTTGCCGCCTCGGCCTGGGCAGACGCAGGCGAAGCTTCGTAGAGGCAGGCATTCTGGCCCCAGGCCGCGGCCATCCAATCGGCGGCCACGCCTGCAGGATGCGAGCCGCCGATAACCCAGCTCATGAAGCCGGCATCGGTCATGCCGGAGAGGCCGGGACGCGCAGCACTATCGAGCGATTCGATCACTTCGAGTGGGTCGCGACCCCTGCGAGGAAGTGCGATGTCGAACCTGTCCCGTGCTGCGAGCGGAGCCTGGTGGGGATCAAGCGCTTGGTCGCTGTAGCGACCCCGTGTCGCCAGTTGCGCTGCCTTTTCGAGCAGGCGTTGAGCAATTTTCTTGTCGGGGAAGGAACTCATCTTTTCTGCAACCACTTCGGAAGGAGGGAATAGGCGTTTTCGACGCCGGGCTGCTTGTGGGCGATACCGGCGTCTTCGAAAATGCCGGAAAGCCGACCGTCGTTGAAAGCATCGAACAGATCGGTCGCCCCGCCGAGGTGCTTCGTACCGACGAAGATTTGGGGGATCGTCGGTGTTCCGCCGCTGCGCTGGGCAAGTGCGGCACGTACGTCGCCGCCCCATGCCGGATCGGCATAATCGGGTCCGTCGAGATGGACGATGCGATAATCGACTTCCATCAGGTCGAGCAGCTTTTGTGCAGACCAGCAGAATTCGCACCATTCGAGCGCGAAAAACACCAGCGACTGCGTTTCGTCGGCGATAATGGCATCGACATGGGCGAGTGCGCGCTTATCGGCCTCTGGCACAGCTGCTGAGGGAGCGGCAGCAGGCGTGGCATCGAAGCGGGCTCCGGGGGTCGATCGCGAGATTTCTATCTCCGCCTCGTTCATGTCCTCCTCGATGTCACCGAACAGCGGCGTGGTCATGTAACGTTCGCCCGTGTCGGGGATCATCGCCAGCACGCGCGACCCTTCAGGAAGCTCGCTTGCAAGCTGACGTGCGGCGGCGAAAGTTGCGCCCGAAGTGATGCCGCAGAAAACGCCTTCCTCGCGGGCCAGGCGGCGCGACCAGGCAAGCGCATCGGCGCCCGCGACCGGGACGATCTCATCGATCACGCCGTCGGTAATGGCACGCGCTGTGACCGCGGGAATGAAATCGGGGGCCCAGCCCTGCATCGGGTGCGGGCGGAAGCGGGGGTGGCTCGCAGCGGGCGAGCCGTCCTCGGCATATTGCTGAGGAACACCCGAGGCGAGGACCGGCGAATTGTCGGGCTCGCAGGCGACAATGCGCGCCGAAGGCATATGTGCCTTGAGCGCACGCCCTACGCCAGCGATAGTACCGCCGGTGCCGAGACCACTGACGAATGCGTCGAGCGGCGCGTCGGCGAATGCTCGGACGATTTCCATGCCAGTGGTCGCTTCGTGGACCTTCTCGTTATTCTCGTTCTCAAACTGGCGGGGCAGGAACCAGCCGTGCTCCTCGGCCAGTTCGCGGGCCTTGTCGACCATGCCAGTACCCTTGAGCGACGCCGGAGTGAGCACGACCTTCGCGCCGAGGTAACGCAAGATCTTGCGGCGCTCGACGCTGAAACTTTCGGCCATGACGATGACCAGCGGATAGCCCTTGCGCGCGCAAACCAGTGCAAGACCGATGCCGGTGTTGCCGCTGGTCGCCTCGACCACTGTCTGTCCGGGCTTGAGCGATCCGTCCTTCTCGGCGGCTTCGATCAGGCCCAGCGCGAGCCGGTCCTTGACCGAACCCATGGGGTTGGCGCTTTCGAGCTTGAGCCAAACTTCGCGGCCTGGAGGGGAGAGCTTCTCGGCCAGCACCACGGGGGTGTCGCCGACGAGTTCGAGGACGGACCCGCGCCTTTCGCTTCCTTGTGGGCGGGAGAGGGGACGGGGGAAAGGAGCGTTCATGGCGCGGGTCCTAGGCTGTGTTTCAATGCCCATGACTATGCGCGGCCCGCGTTTCAGCCGGATATCGCGCCGGCGTCCTTAATGTTTCAATTGTATCGCTGCGGTGGCCGCACGCCCCTATTCGGGGTCGTAGATATACCCCAACCCGCGCACCGTGCGGATGACCACGGGCTTCGACGGATTGTGCTCGATCTTCTTGCGAATGCGCGAAATGCGGATGTCGATGCTACGGTCGAAGGGGTCCCATTCGCGGTCGTGCGCGCCTTCGAGTATCTGGTCGCGATTGAGCACCCGCCCGCGGTTCTTCGCGAAGAGCTTGAGCAGGTTGAATTCCATCGCGGTCAGCGGGATCGGCTTGCCATCCCTGTCGTATAGCTTGGCCGCTTCGAGATCGAGCCAGGTTTTGCCGAAGGGCAGGCGTCCTTCGGCTGCCTGCGGGTCTTCAACTTCCTTTGCGGAAGAACGGCGCAGCACGGCGCGCACCCGGGCCACCAGTTCGCGCAGGTCCACGGGCTTGGCGAGGTAATCGTCCGCGCCCATTTCCAGCCCGACAATCCGGTCGACCGTTTCTCCCGCTGCGGTCAGCATGATGATACGCGGAGCCCGTTCCTCGCCCTGCAGACTGCGCAGGACCGAAAGCCCGTCTTCGCCCGGCATATTGATGTCGAGCAGAAGCAGTGCCGGTTCGCAGCTTCCCAGCGTTTCCCGCAAATTCGCCGCATCATGCGCCTGCACGGTGCGGAAGCCGTTCTTTTCGAGATATTCCGCCAGCATCGCCCGCAGCGGCTCTTCATCGTCGCAGATGCAGATGAGGGTCGCATCGTCCATGTCAGCTACTCCGTGCGACGATCCTGGCGGCAAGCGCGCGGATGTCCTTTGGTGCGACCGGCTTTTCGAGGAAACGGCAGCCACAATTATCGAGGAAGCCGCGTGTTTCGGGGCTCATCGTGCTGCCCGTGACGAAAGCGATCCGTTCGACCAGTTCGGGACGTTCGCCCCTGATCCGCTCAAGGAAACCCTGCCCGCCGATGCCGGGCATCTTGATGTCGACGAGAATCGCGTCGTATTCGGTCGCAGCGCAGGCTTCGAGCCCGTCCTCGCCCGAATGGACCATGTCGACCTCGTAGCTGTCGCGCCGCAGGATTTCCGCGATCAATGCGGCGACGTCGTGTTCATCGTCGATCACTAGCACCTTGCCCGAGGGTTCCCCCGCTTGCTGCAGGGTGGGAGCAGCCTGCTCCTTGTGCGCATCCTCGCCGAGCGGCAGGTGGATGCGGAAATGGGCGCCACCTTCAGAAGGCATCAATTCGATCGACCCGCCATGCGCGGTCAGCACGCGGTGGCAGAAGGCAAGACCGATGCCCGTCCCCTGGCCCACTTCCTTGGTGGTGAAGAGCGGCTCGAACACGCGCTTGCCGACATGGGCGGGAATGCCCGGTCCATCATCGCAGAAGTCGATTACCATGAGGTTGCGGCTGCGGTCAGGGCGCGCTGTAATCTCGATCTTGCCGCCTTCGCCCGATTTGGCGATGGCCTGCTGCGCATTGACGAGCAGGTTGGTCACCACCTGTTCGAGCTGGGCGGGATCGCCGGAAAGCGGCGGCAGATCCTTCTTCAGATCGCAATCAACCTCGGCGGTGAATTCCATATCACCTTCGCGCAGGCTGCGAACCGCGTCCTCTACCAGTTCGGCGAGACCCAGCGTTTCCTTTGAAACCTGCTGTTCGCGCGCCATGGCGAGAAAGCTTTTGACGATCTTGGCGCAGCGTTCCGCGGCGTTCTCGATTTGCTCGACCCGCCGCAAAATTTCGGTGTCCTGCGTTTCTTCGCGCAGCATCAGCGCGTGCCCGACGACAACCGAAAGCGGGTTGTTGAGTTCGTGCGCGACACCCGCCAGCAGCTCCCCGAGCGCTGAAAGTTTCTCGGTCTCGAAAATGCGCTCGCGCTGGGCGGCGAGCATCGTGCGCATCTCGATCTCCTTGGTGATGTCCACCAGCGATGACACAGCGACATCCTCGCCGCGGTATTCGATCAGTCGCGACGAAACGAGTGCGGGAAAAGTCTCACCATCGGTTTTCTTGAGCTGCACCGAGACGTCGTCGACACGTCCCTGCGGCAGGATTTCGGTAACGAAATCGGCGAGATCCGAGCGCTTGACGAAATGTTCGGCAACTTTCTTGCCTGGGCCGAGGACTTCGCGTGCCGCGGGCGAGCGGTAGATGATCTGACCGTCATCCATTCGCGACATAACAAGATTTGCAGGACACGCCTCCATCACTTGCCGCAGGATCGCATCGGCTTCCTGATCGTGCTCGCTCGCCATTTCTCGGCGCGTCACGTCGCGCTGCGACAGTGCGAACCCGCCGTTCGAGGTTGCGACCAGCACCAATTCGTGGAGGCCCACGCCGCGCATCTCGACGACCGCTTTTTCGCTCTCCATATTGCCGGCTGTCAGGCCACTCTCGAGCCGGCGTAAGCGCTCCTGCACCGTCCTATCGATAACACCGCGCGCAACCCACTCGATCAGCAGCTGATCCCATTCGAGGCCGGGCGCGAAGAGATCGTCGAGCGCCGGATTGATCTGCGCCATAGCGTGATTGCTGTAGAACAACCGCGCTTCGTCATCGAACAGCGCGACCCCCAGCCAGAAATGATCGAGCAATTCGCGGAAAACCGGCGACTGTCCCTGCTCCCCGATGGCGGGTTTAGAGGTGGCTGGAGTGCTCACCTCAATGGCTCAAGCTGCCGTTCCCGGACAGCACCCGGACGAGTTCCACCGCTGTTCCGTCAGCCAGTGCGCCGGAACCGGCAGCCTCGGTCTCATGCGCTTCGCCGAACCGCTCGGCAAAGTCAGCCGCCGCGACGATCTCCATCGCTCCCGCCGCTTCGCGCAGGCGCATGGCATCCGCCACGGCCGGTCCGAAAACGTCGTAGATGTACTTCTGCACACCCACCACCGATCCGATCACCGAACCGGCGGCCAGGCCGATCCGGCAATTCCAGTCGACTGGGTGGCTCTTGTTGCGATTTTCGAGATAGCGCACGAAGCGAACCGCTGCGTCCGACACCGACTGGATGGACCGGTCCGATGGATCGGGCATACCGGCAACGGTGATGTAGAGATCGCCAACGGTCTTGATCCGCTCGCAGCCGAACTGGTCGCCGATACGATCGAATGCGGTGTAGATATCATTCAGTTCGCTGACGATCACGCCGGCGTCCTGTTGCTCGACCGTGGCCGAAAAACCGGAGAAATCGAGGCACAGAACCGCGACGTTCTCGTAGGTGCGCGGCGTGACCACGCCGAAAGTCTTGTATTCCTCGTAGACCGAGCGCGGCATCATGTTGAGGAGCAGCTTTTCGACCTGCTCCTTCTCGCGCTTGATCTCTCGCGTGTTGCGTTCGACCATCATCGAATAGGAATCGATCATCGATTCCAGTTCCTTGATCCGGCTGATGTTCTGGCACACCAGAACGGCGACCTTCTGGTTGCCCTCGAGTGCGGGATTGATCGTCATCGCGATCGTCATCATGCGACGGCGAATGCGAAAGCTTGCCTCGCTCGTGAACTGGCCGGTTTCCTGAAGCGCCCTGATCACCTCCGCAGTATCGATATCAGGAAAGACGTCGCGCAGTTGCTGCCCGGTCTCGATCTCGGCAAACCATTCCTTGAAGGTGTCGTTGAAGAAGCGGAACTTGAGCTCCGATGTGTCGAGAAGGGCAACGCCCACACCGATGGCGCGGAGCAACTGCTCGTTGATGGCTTCGATCGACATGCTCAGTCGTTCACCACGAGACCGCGACGCTGCGCAAAGGCGCCGACGACTTCCTGTGCGTCCTCATCCTCGACCCCATGGTCCTGGAGAACCTGGGTCAGCATGAGGGCGAGCTTGTCGAAATGCGCATCGGAAATCGGGAGGTGGCTGTGGAGCTTCTGGATCTGCACGTCGGTGTAGGAAGCCGGACCGCCCATGACCGAAGACACGAACTTTGTCTGGTGATCGACGATCCGCGCAAATTCGACATCATCGAAGAATGGGCCGAGATCATCGTCGTCCAGCAGTCGTTCGTAGAGGTCCAGCACGATCTTGCTGACCACCGAAAAACCACCGTATTTGTCGAACATCGATTGCTGTTGAGCCATGATAGCCTCCCCACCGCAAAGCGGTATGCTGCTCTGATGACAGAGCAAAATCAAGCCGCCGCCCGAGTGGCGTATAGGTTCTCGGCGATCCAGAGCTGGTTCGCCTGCATTGCCGTGTTGAGCGACTTGTGCAGGGCAGCCAGTCCCTCAAGGCCCATGTCGTAACCGGCGATCTCGTCGGATAAGCGAAAGATGTCGTGCGACAAGGCATCGCGGACGGCAGGATAATCGTCGAGCCTGCCGCACGCCCAGCTGTCGGCCAGCAGTTGCGCATCGCGCAGCGCATCGGTGATACCATGCGCAGTAATCGGGTCCTTGAAGTAGCCTGCATCGCCAACCAGCGCCCAACCGTTTCCGCAAGCCTCGCGCATGTGTCCCGGCTGGCCGCCAAAGCAGCGGATCTTGCCGGAAAGGCTCGCTCCCCGCAGTTCATCCGCCATCTGCGGCATCATCTTACTGGCCGCGTAGGCAAAAGCATCGGCGCCGCGCATGCCGCGCAGGTCATAGGGCCCATCGTGCGCAGCCGACAGGAATACGCAGGCCTCGCCGTCATTGGTGGGGATCACGCCGCCGCCGCAATCCTCGCCCCAGTACCAGCGATAGCCGCGCTGGCCGAGGCCCGTGAAATAGCCGAAAGCGATTTGAGACATGTTGGTGCCGCGCTTGATCAGTCCCGCACCAACATGCTTTGCGAGCGAGGAATTGCGACCATCGGCGCCAATCACCAGGTCGCAGGCGAGCGTGTGTGTACCCTGCCGGCCCTTGATAGTGACGCCTTTAATGCGCCCTGCGCCTTCCTTGACCACGCCGGTCATGGAAACGCCGAAAAGCGTGTCGACCCCGGCCTCGCGCGCCGCTCGGACCAGCTGACGGTCGAGCACCGTTCGGCGCGGCGCATAAAGCGCGCGCGTGCCGAAGCTGTCGGACAGGTCGATATCGATCGGGTCGGCATGGCCGTAGATGAAGGAGGTTCGATGGATCGGCGGCGTGTTTTCCGCAGTTATGGAGTGCAGGACTCCCCAATTGTGAAGCTGCATGACCGCCCCGCGCATCAGCGCATGGGTCGAAAGTGTGTCGCTTCCTTCTGCGGCACGGTCGATCATCAGCACGCGCGCACCGTGGCGCGCCATCAGCATCGCAGTGGCCGCGCCTGCGCAGCGTGCTCCAACAACGACGGCATCGTAACGATGTGTGGGAAGGATATTGTCGGTCACGTTTATTCTCCTCAGGCTGCTTGCAGGGTGTCGGAAGCTCCGAGCCGGGCGGCAATGACGGGGGCGAGGGCTTCGGCGTCGCGGCCGACACCGTCGATGAAACTGGATGCGCGGTGGCGCATGAAAGGCAGGCCCAGCACGTAGAGGCCTGGCGTGTCGCACAGGCCGCCCTCCTGCCTCAGTTCGCCGTCTGCATCGCAGGCATCGAAATGGATCCAGGAGTAGTCGCGCCGGTAACCGGTCGCCCACAGCACGGTAGAAATCCCGTGTCCGGCAAGGTCGATGGCGCCGTTCATTGGCATGAGGAGGCCGGTGTTCTGGCGGGCGGCGGGGTCCTCGGGAGCATCGATGCCTGCTGAGCCGATGAAGGCATCGATCTGGCTGAGCATCCGCTGGCGGCGGCGCTCGCCAAGGCCGAGGCTGCGCGCAAGATCATCGGCAAAGCCTACGACGCTGCCTAACGCGCCAGAGGCATGGCCGGCAATGATCACACCACGGCGCGCGAGGCTGTAGAGATCGATTTCGCGATTATCGTCGCTGCCGATCAGCTGCATCGAAGGCTGGGCCATGAGCTGGGCGGGCGAGCGGCCTGTCGCGTTCGGCTCAGCAAGAAAGCCGCTGGCATCAAGCCAGTCGAACAGGTCACGGCCGCGATAACGGCGCGGCGAACGCACGTGGCTGCCTGCCGCGAGGATGGTCTTGCGGCCCGACGCCGCAATCTCGCTCCCGAGCTGGACGCCAGTTGCCGAAGCCCCGACGACAAGAACGCCGCCTTGGGGAAGCTGTTCGGCGCCGCGATATTGGGTCGAGGCAATCTGGTAGAGGCTTGGCGAAAGGTCACGGCCCCAAGACGGAATACGCGGTCGGTCGCAGGCACCGGTCGCAACGACAACGCTGCGTGCGATCCAGCTGCCGCGCGAAGTAACGGCACGAAAGCGGTCGCCCAGCTTCTCGAGTGCGAGCACGTCGATTTTCTCGATAACGGGAAGGCCCTGGCCCGCTGCATAGTCCTGCAGCCGGGCGGCAAGGTCGCCAGCACGGAGGAAACCTTCCTCGCGCCCTGCCAACTGCTGGCCGGGCAGGCGGGTCATCCAACCTGGAGTCAGCAGCCGCAGCGAAGGCCAGCGCGCCGTCCTCCAGCGATTGGCAATGCTGCCACGTTCGAGCACGACGTTCTCGATTCCTGCGTCGAGCAGGCTGCGGCTCATCGCGAGACCGGCCTGGCCTCCACCGATAATCAGGCAATCGATGAACTGTGTCATGGGACGAACTCCGTTGGATTGGTCCGTCCCTTTTCGCCTGCCAACGTATCGCTCTTGTGCCGCCAACTGCGGTTTTTTGTTTCAAAGGTTTCAGCAGCGACAGCGAGCTCTGGTGGCAAAAGGAAGGCCCGCCGGTCCTGAAGACCGACGGGCCAGTGTTGCGGCAACTCGGGTCGCGAAGAGCGCCGCCACACTTTCGGAGGCTTGGGTCAGCCGACCTTGGCGGCAACCGAGACGGGGACGCCGTTGGTCATCACGTCGAACACGGCCGAACGGGCAACCGACTGGCGCACGATCTTTTCGAGCGTTTCGTCATCGGCATTGCCCTTGATGGCGACAGTAACGCGAACGCCCTGGAAGCCGTTGCGAACCTGCGGGTCGAGACCGAGGATGCCGTTGAGATCGATATCGCCCTCGACCGTGCATGCGACCGATTCGAGTTCGACCTGACGCATCGAGGCGATGTTGCCGATGCCGGCAGTCAGGCAGGCCGAAAGTGCGCCGAGCAGCAATTCAGCCGGGGTCGGGGCATTGTCGGTCCCGCACAGCACTTCGGGGTGGTCGCCTTCAATCGCGTAGGTCTGGTTGTGCTCGTTCTCGGAACAAGCGCCGTAGAAGTCCTTGAACTCGACGCGGCTATGCGTACCGGCAAGCCACTGGCCATTGGCGCGGAAGGTGAAGCGCGCGATTTCGCGCTGGTTGTCGACCGCACCGAGCGTGGCGATGAAAGTCGGGACGTCGACGCCGTTCATGGCGACGCGAGCGGGCTTGGTCATGGTATTGGTCATTTGTGGGTCTCCATTCAATCTCTGCACTGCCCGTCACCGTGACGGGAGAACGAGTGAATGAATGGGCCGCCAATGTTTCTGTTGGATGCCGCAACGATCGATATTTCATTTCAGTTGTTTCAAAGTTCAGGAACGAGATCGTCAGCTTTTTTGATTGAACAGAAGAGCTATGACTGTCCGCTTCCCACCCAGTTCGTGACTGATTTGCAGGGCATGAGGGTTGCTGCTAGCGGTCAGCCAGTGAGCGGCCGGATTGCCGACACAGTCCTTCCCGACATCTACAACCGCGACCGGCACATCAAGGTTGCCTTGACGGGCGCTGCCCAGCCGTCGGGCCGGTTGGAGCTGGTGGCAAAGCAAGATCGCGGCGCTAGCGCAGCCGGCAGTATGCTGGATTGGTTGATGAGTGGGTCACAGCCATCGGACTTCGCCGAGAGGAATATGGGACACACTCGATGCGGCGAACGAAGGCTTCGATGATCTACAAGGCTACGGGCAACCTGAGAGCCATCCAGATATTGCTCGGTCATTCCAAGATCGAGAACACTGTCAGGTATCTAGGTGTGGATATCGAAGATGCTTTGCTCCTCGCTGAGCGAACGGAGATCTGAGACGGAGGCGGCCCCTCCTAAAGCGGAAGGGCCGCTTTCCGGTCGACCAGGTGGTCATGAATGTCCAATACTGGGTGGTAAGCGGACATTCCCAACTTACAAGATCCCCTGATCAGAGCGATCAGATTCGCGTCGTTGAAATTTATGAAGTAAGACGTCGACCGATACTCTTCCGAGGGAGGCGGGGTTGCTGATACGTCGATTGATTTCATTCGTATTGCTTGGACTGTGCCTGCCATCTCAAGCGAATGCCGAAAGCGAGACTGACGGTGATCCAGCTCGAGTTTCCGAGCGGGCTTTGCTTGGTTCGATGATTGAGATCCAAACGGTCGCAGGCCGTACGGAAGAGTTTCAAAGGTTGACACTGCTTCTGAGGCGCGAACTCGAGAAGGCTGGAATTACGCAAATCGAGATCAAAGATCACGATGGCACACAGACGCTTATTGCTCGTTGGCCGGCAGGACGAAGCAATGAGAGCAAGCCAATTCTATTGATGGCCCACATGGATGTGGTTGAGGCCAAACCGGAGGACTGGCGGAACCCTCCGTTCGAGTTGCGCGAGGAAGATGGCTATTATCTCGGTCGCGGGACTGCCGACAACAAAGGCCAGCTGGCGGGTCTGCTCCTGTCGTTGCAGGAACTTCGGCGCCAAGATTTTCGGCCATCCCGCGACATCGTAATTCTTATTACCGGCGATGAAGAGACCACTGGAAACGGTGCCAGACGTGCTGTCACTGAATGGCGGAGCCTCGTCGACGCTGAGTATGCGATAAACTTCGACGCCGGCGGGGGAACGGTGACGCGCGATGGGAAGGTAGAAGCGTTCATGCTGCAATTGTCCGAGAAGGCTGTTGCAGACTTCAAGCTAACCGCGACAAACCGTGGCGGACATAGTTCTACACCGCGTCCCGACAATGCGATCTATGCGCTTGCAGGTGCCATAAAGGCCATCGAGGCGCATCGCTTCCTTCCTATGATCAACGAGGGCTCCCGGGCCCAATTTCAGATGTTTGCAGATCGGGACGGGGGACGGTTGGGCGAGATTATCAAGGCTTGGCTAGCAGATCCCGATAACCGCGAAAAAGCAGATCTCGTCGAAGCAATATTGCCTGGCTATACACGCACCCGTTGCGTTGCGACGATGATTTCCGGCGGCCACGCCCCGAACGCCTTGCCGCAACGAGCCGAAGCCAACGTGAACTGTCGCATCTTTCCTGGCGTCAAGATTGAAGACGTAAGGCTCCAGTTACAGGGCGCTTCAGGACCTGATATTGAGGTTAGCCTTGTCGAGGGTTCAACCACACCCACTGCTGAACCCACCGCCCCCCGAGATGACATCCTGCAAGCTTACCAGTTTGCTCTGGAAACACGCTTTCCCGACGCCCCGGTCGTGCCCATGATGTCGGCATGGGCGACTGACGGGGCGTTTGTACGAAATGCCGGCATTCCGGTTTACGGCTTGAGTGGAGACTGGGGGATCTCAGGCACATCCTCGGGCAGTCACGGTCTGGACGAGCGGATGCTGGTAGAAGCCTATCACGGTCAGATCCCAATCATGACCGAGTTTCTCCGCATTCTTTCTGGCACATGATCGGTAAAGGATGTTCGCAATCGGGTCGATCACTGCCGGTCCGCTCCTGGCACGGCGCTAGCTCGGTGAAAGCGTCGCCAGATGGGTGGAAAGCGGTCTTTCAGCGCCCGCCGTGTGCAGCTCTTTCAGTCTCGCTTAAGCGAAGGAAGCGAGCAGCATTGTTGTAGAAGATGTCACGCTTCTGAGCTGATGTGAGAAACGGCGCATCTTCAATTGTCCGGATCGCTGGCTCGATGACTCCGGGCCAAATCATCTGATCGGAACCGAACATAATGCGGTCTCCGTAACCTGCATCCACCAACTCGCGCAAAAACCTGTAAAAGGTGGTCCTTGGCTCGGTATATACTATGCCGCCGATATCCGCGTAGACCTGCGGATAGCTGAACATCAGCGCCCGCATCCGGTCTGCCATTGGGTAGCCCGCGTGCATGATGGAGACCCTTAGTTTTGGATGCCGGACAAGCACCGGCTCAAGGAGCAGGGGGTCGCCAAGGGAGACGCGATAACCGCCGCCAGAATAAGGCTGACCAGGTTCACCCGGGCCCATGTGGATTGCCACAGGAATATCAAGTTCTTCAGCAAGCGCCCACAACGGCTCCATCCGCGGGTCATCGACGCTAATGCCCTCGTACTGCGCCATGATTTCTCCGATGACACGCAGCTTGCCGTCAGCATGAAGGCCGCGAAGTTGTTCAGTAGTTCTAGCCTGAACGTGTTTCGATCCGCGGGTTCCCGAAAGCCGGTAGTCCACGGCTGGAATAATTCTGCGTGGTGCTGCAGCTAACCATCGGGCGAGCGACCCTGGCTCTCCACTTACCACACCGTAGATATTGAACTTTTCCATGGCCGCGAGAGTGTCACGCATCACCTGCTCGTCGCTTGAGGCAGCGGGGATCGGTTTGTCGCAAGGTTGGTGGTTGAAATCCATCCCTTCATAAACGCCGTCTCGATTGTCGGACCTGGGCATTACCTCAAAGGGCGTGCACATCGGCGGAGGGTCTTGGCCCGCGTAGACGGCGGAGCGGACATGTAGGTGCATATCGATGATGGGCTCTCGCGCCTCCTGCGCCTCAGCCGATCCAGAAGCAAATGCGAACAAGGCGACGAGTAAGCTGCGCACTATTGAGCCCTCCCGGAGCAGAATGTGCACCGTTGGACGTATGTCCGCAATCGGGTCGTTAGCTGCTGGTCCGCTCGTGGCACGTCGCTAGCTTGGTGAAAGCGGCTTCAGATGGGGTGGATAGTGGACTGTCTGCTTGGAGCTTAATTGGCTGGGAAGCTGCCACGCGTTCGGTTTGCAATCGCGACCAGCGACAGCATGACGGGCACTTCGACCAGTACACCGACGACCGTAGCAAGCGCAGCGCCACTGCCCAATCCGAACAGACCGATGGCAACCGCCACCGCCAGTTCGAAGAAGTTGGATGTGCCGATCAGCGCGCAGGGTGCTGCGACCGCGTGCGGCACTTTCCACGCCTTGGCCCAGCCATAGGCGACGAGAAAAATGCCATAACTCTGCACGATGATCGGCGCGGCGATCAGCGCGATCAGTAGGGGGCGCGCGACAATAGTCTCGGCCTGAAAGCCGAACAGCAGCAGCACCGTCAGCAACAAGCCGAGGATCGAGAGCGGCTTTATGCCTCCGGTGAAATCAGAAACCGCAGCTTCATCACCGCCATGCGTCGCGAGCAGTCGGCGGCGTATGAATGCCCCCGCTACGAGCGGCACGACCACATAGAGTACGACCGAGAGCAGCAGCGTTTCCCAAGGCACCGATATGTCGGTCACACCGAGCAGCAGCGCCACGATGGGCGCGAAAGCAAAGATCATGATAAGGTCGTTCGCTGCGACTTGCACCAGCGTATAGGCCGGATCGCCCTTGGTGAGCTGCGACCATACGAACACCATCGCGGTGCAAGGGGCCGCACCCAGCAGGATCAGTCCTGCGATATATTCCTGCGCGTCGGCGGGCGCGATCAAGTCGGCAAAAACGATCTCGAAGAACAGCACGCCAAGTGCAGCCATCGTAAAAGGCTTGATGAGCCAGTTCACTACCAGCGTGATGATCAGGCCCTTTGGCTTGTCACCGACGCGACGCACCGCGCCGAAATCGACTGAGACCATCATCGGGAATATCATCGCCCAGATCAGCACCGCGACGACGAGGTTGACCGAGGCGTATTCGATAGCCGCTAGCGACGCGAACAACTCTGGCCCGGCATTGCCAAGCGTAATTCCAGCGAGGATCGCAGCGCCGACCCATACCGAGAGCCATTTCTCGAACAGGCCCAAACCCGCTGCGCGGGCATCCAAGTCAGCAGTTGCAGAGGTCATTGCTTGTCAGCGTCCTTTCCGATGGCCTGCAGCCTTTCGCGCAGGGCAATTTGCTCAAGGCTGGCAATCGGGAGCGCCAGCATCAGGTCGATGCGCCGCTTGAGCATGCGAAAGGCATCGAGGAAGGCCGCTGCTTTCTCAGCATCGCTGCCCTCTGCCGCCGCCGGATCGGGAATACCCCAGTGTGCCGAGGTCGGACGCCCAGGCCAAATCGGACACGTCTCCGCCGCTGCGCTGTCGCAGACGGTAAAGATCAGATCGAACTCTGGCCCATGAGCAAAGTCGCTCCAACTCTTTGAGGAATAGCCGTCTGCCGGATAGCCCAAAGCCTTGAGCGTGTGGATCGCCCAAGGGTTGACGGTGCCAGTTGGATTGCTCCCGGCGCTGTAGGCTTTGAATCGGCCTTCGCCGTCATGGTTGAGGATAGCTTCGCCCAAGATCGAGCGAGCGGAATTGCCCGTGCACAGGAACAGCACGTTCAGCGGTTGATCGGACATTTGGTAACCTCAGCAGCAGGAGGTCTTGGCGGGAGTGAGCTGCGGTGCACAGCAAGCGCTCGACGCGGCGTCGGCGGAGGCAAGTTGATGGAGATCAGGATTGCCGCCGTAGGTCGTGCTCTCGCCATCGGTAAGAAAGGCTTCCCACACCACGCCATCGGGATCGGCGATCCAGCTCTTTTCCGATTGCGCATAGCAACAGGTCGTTGCACCTTCTTCGAGCACGGGACGGTCTGCAGCTCTTAGGCGGCCATAGACCTCTTCGAGTTCGGTCTTGTCCTCGACCTGTAAGCCGACGTGCTCGATGCCCTTGGCCGCATCCTCGCGCATCGAGATCGCAAAATTGATGCGGGGATCGTCGAGCATCCACTTGGCGTAATCCGCCTTTACGATCGTGGGATCGGAGCCAAATAGACTGGAATAGAACGTGATCGACTTGTCGATGTCGGTCACGCCCACATGCACATGAAAGCGTTTCATCACGCGCTCTTTCGTTGGGAGGAAGGAAAGTACTCGGCGTTTTCGGAGCAGGAAATGCCGCCGCAGCAGTTTTCGGTGAGGTAGCCCATCAGGCCGTTCATCGCGGCATAGTCCGCCGAATAAATGATGGAGCGACTTTCGCGCCGCTGGGTTACCAATCCCGCATTGGCGAGCTGGGCCAAGTGGAAGCTCATGGACGATGGGGGAACGTCGAGCTTTTCGGCCAGCACGCCGGCAGCGACTCCTTGATCGCCCGCTTGCACCAAGAGCCGGAATGCAGCGAGGCGGTGTTCCTGTGCCAAGGCTGAGAGGGCGCGGATGACGCGATCGGCTTGCATTGATCACTCCAATAATTCGATAAGTATCAAAATATCGAATCATGATGAAGTCGTCAAGCGAGCTGATGTCCGCTCTCAGACGATCGAGTGAGGTGGCCAATGTCGCGTTTCGGGTCGTTAGCTGCCCGTCCGCTCCTGGCACATCGCTAGCTCGGTGAAAGCGTCGTCAGATTGGGTGGAAAGCTGACATTGCTCAATGCGCCCTACCTTGGCAGTATCCCGTTATGCAAACCCCCAGCAAGCGAGCGGAGCTAATCCGGGCGGCTATAACAGCGCATTTGATCGGCCTCATCGTCGTTGGCTTCTATGGCACGATTGGAACATCAGGAGGCTTTGGAAACGGGGCATGGGTAGGAATGCTCGCTGGCGGCATAATCTCAATCCCTTGGTTCGCCTCGCTGTTTGCCGTAATCTGGTTTTTTGCTGACTTCTATTGGCGGAATTTCATCGTGCTCTGCATCGTCGGGCCTGCCGTAGTCTGTGCGTCGTGGTGGTTGTTCGATGGTCCCGACTTGATCGATGCAGTTGCTCTCACCGCCATTGTCGGGAGCGCGGTCTTTCTAGTAATTATTTCGATTGTGCGTTGGCGCAGCAACACTGCGACTTAACGTCCGCAATCGGGGCGGAAGCGGAATGACCGCTTTTCGATAAGATGAGCCGAAAGCAGACCGATTGCTAGAGGCCCCTTATCCGATAACTGCCGCTGTGTTTTCGTTAGAATCTTGCGGTAAGCCGTTAGCGAATTTGGGAACCAATATCACGAACGAGGAATTGCAATGCTGATCTAGAACGTAACTTTCAGCACTGCCATGAAACCCTCCATCCTGATAATCGAAGATGAATTCCTTATATCTGCCGAAATGGAAGAGGTCATTCGAGACCTCGGCTATGTGTCTGCCGGGACTGCGGATGATCTCGAAAGCGCGTTGAGCCTCGCCTCGGACGAGATCGATGTTGCGCTAGTGGACGTCAATCTCGCTGATGGCGCCACCGGTCCGGAGATCGGTGCCCGCCTTGCGCGAGAGTATGACATGCAGGTCGTTTTCGTGACTGCAAACCCGCAGCAATTGTCAGCAGGAGTCCCTGGAACGCTAGGAGCCGTGGAAAAGCCTGTAGACCTGAGAGTGTTGGACGAGGTGCTTGAGTTTGCGTTTGCTTACAAGCGCGGGTTGACCCCGACGCCGCCACCACGTCTTCAAATGTTTCAGGCGATCTAAGAAGCTCTCAGGCGTTTCAGTGGAATCTTAACTTCCATGCGAAGACCTTTGTCCGACCACCGTCTGGTATAATCCCCACCAAGTTGTTGGCGCACCGCCATATCGATCAGACGCGTCCCAAAGCCTGCAGCCATGGCTTGCGGTTCACGACACGAATCACCTTCTTCTCGCCAAATTATCTGCGCGAACTCGTCAGATTGATTAACTTTTATACTCACGGTCCCTTTGTCGCTTGAAAGCGAACCATACTTGATCGCGTTGGTAGCCAGCTCGTGGAACACGAGAGCGACGGGGGTTGCTGCCTTGCTATCGACTGGAATCTCCGAGCCACTGACCGTGATCCTGCCCTCCGAATACGCGTGGTAAGCGATGAAAATTTGCTCAAGTAGAGCTGAGAAATGCCCGTCGCCTACGATCGGGCGCGATTTCTCGGTGTGTGGGCGTACAAATTCGTGGGCGCGGCCAAGGGCTGAGATACGCCCCAGAAGTTCCTTGGCAAGAGAACTCAGAGCGGGCTCCGCGCGAGCCGAAAGGCTGACCAGTCCTGAGATGATCGCGAAAATGTTCTTGATCCGATGGCTGAGTTCCTGGCTGAGAATTTCGTTCTGTAACGCGATCGCCTTTTGGTCATCCACATCCGTGCACGTGCCTATCCAGCGCTGGATCGTACCTTGGCCGTTGTAGATGGGGGAAGCACGTCCGATCATCCATCGGTACTCTCCACTATGATGCCTTAAACGATACTCGACCTCGTAAGGCTCACCGGTCTCCAGACTATGTCGCCACTTCGCCCATGCGTTTGGTTGATCCTCGGGATGGAAAAGTGCAGCCCAGCCCTCACCATCTGTTGAACCTATCGGAACTCCGGTAAATTCGTACCAGCGAGCGTTGTAATAGTCGTGTGATCCATCCGGGAGGGTTGACCAAACAATCTGTGGCATGGTGTCGGCGAGCGCATGAAACGCATCGCCTGCTAGCTGCAATGCCCCGAAATCCGAGAGGGGAGGAGGAGATGTCGATCTCGCTGCTTTATTTTTGGAGGCAGAGACGACGCTCGAAGCCATGCGAGACTTTCCTTTGTTGGCCGGGGCGTTCCCTTGAGCCGTTGTGCATAAAAAAGCCACTTTGATGGATGGTTCCCAAGGAAGCTGCTCATCGTGGTGTGCGAATTTAAGTGGATTAGCTGAAGAGCGGACAGTCCGCTTGCGGCCCCGAATTGGTCAGGAGCCAATGGGAAAATCAAGGTACAGCGGTGACGACAGGCTATCCAACTTTCGCGAGGTCCTGCTCTTTATCGGCCCAAGCCAAAACCTGTGTCGCGGACATCGGCCGACTGAGCAAGAATCCCTGAATGCTGCGGCAGCCCTCCCGACGGAGGATTTCCAGTTGCTGTTCGTCCTCGACGCCTTCCGCCAGAGTCTCCATTCCCAGTGCTTCTGCAAGGGTTGTGATCGCGCGGATGATGGCGTGGCCATTCTCACCGGTCGCCAGGTCGGTAACAAAGCTACGGTCGATCTTGACCTTGTCGAAGGGAAAAGAGCGAAGGTAGCTTAGCGAGGAATATCCCGTGCCGAAGTCGTCCAGTGCGATACGTACGCCCAGCGCGCGAAGTTGGTGCAGGATTGCCATCGTCTTGTCGACCTGAGCGATGAAGATGCTCTCGGTAATCTCAAGCTCCAGCCGATTTGCCCCGATCCCCGATGCGGCGATGGCGTTGAGAATTTTCGTCACCAGATCGGGCGAAGTGAACTGCTTGGGCGAAATATTGACCGCAACCGACAAACCATCTTCCCAACGGCTAGCCTGGTGGCACGCTTCGCGAACGACCCATTCTCCGATGGGCAGGATCAGCCCCGTTTCCTCGGCAAGGGGGATGAAATCGTTGGGAGAGACCATGCCCTTCGTGGGATGGTTCCAGCGGATCAGTGCCTCGAATCCTTTCAGCCGCTCCTCTGACAAGCTGTAGAGCGGTTGGAAGTAGAGTTCGAACTCGCCTTCGCTGATGGCGCGGCGCAGGTCGAGTTCCATCTGTCGCCGTTGGCGGGCCTGCTCGTCGAGGGCGGGTTCGAAGAAGTGATAACAGCACTTGCCCTCGCGCTTGGCGCGATAAAGAGCGAGGTCAGCGTGCTTCATCAAGGTGATGCCGTCATCGCCATCCCCTGGCGCAACGGCAATGCCCAAGCTTGCCGAACAATCGGCCTTCTGCCCTTCGATTTCGATCCAGCGCATGAAGCAGGCCTGGACTTGCCCTGCCAACGTGTTGAGGTCGACGCTTGGCGCAATGCCGTCGATCAGGATCGCGAATTCGTCGCCTCCAAGGCGCGCAATGGTGGCGTCCGCCAGCGAGCCACGCAAATGCTCCGCCACATTTCGCAGCAAGGTGTCGCCTGCAGGGTGGCCGAGCGTATCGTTGACGACTTTGAAATCATCGAGATCGGCGTAGACCACCATGACCTTGTGATCGTTCTTCCGCCGAGCCAGCGACAGGGCCAGCTGTTCAAGGAAAAGTTTGCGATTGGGCAGGCTTGTCAGTCCGTCGTGCAAGCCGACATGAACGATCTTCTTTTCGCGCTCTTCTATAGCTTCGATCATCGCATTGAAGCTGCCAGCGAGGCGTCCGATTTCGTCGTTGGTATCGACGGAGACTTCGACCTTCTCGCCTGCACTGACCAAGCGAGTCGCCTCATCGAGCTTGCGTAGCGGTGCAGTGATCGTCTTGGCCACTCGCCAGCTTAGAGCGACTACCAGCAATAGTCCGGCAATGGCGAGCGCCGCCAGAAGCCAGCGAATGCCTGAATATTCAGCCAGGGAACGCGTCAGCGAATGCCTGAGTACCAGCCGCGGATTGAGGCTAACCTCGAGCGACGGCAGGGCCGACACCCGGTACAGCATGCGCTCGCCTTCTTCCCGTTCGAAGACTTCGCCGAGCGGGGCCGTGCCGATTGCATCGGGAATGCGACTTAGCCGGACAACCGAGGCATCGAGATCGACCGCAGCCAGGCGCGTCAATCGTGCCAGCTCGGCATCGTCGAGCGGCTGCGTTACGACCAGCCAGCCGACCAGATCCGGTACTTCCACCGGGGAGGCCGTGGCTAGAGCGAGCCGGTCGCCCTGCATGATCACTCCGAATTGTTTCCCTTCGTCCAGCGACTCCCACAGGCTCAGCGGATCAGGCATCGGATCGCCGGTCGAGCCGGTGAGTGTCGCATCGTAGCCTACGACGAAGGCCGATCCTCCGGACGAGCGAGCGCGAAGGTTGTCGAGCGCGCTGGCAATGGTCGGTCGGTCATTGGTGGCGACTGCCTCGCGGAAGCCGAAGTCGCGCGAAAGGACGTCGGTCGTGCTGCGCATCTGCTGGGCCCGCAGTTCGAGGATCTCGTCAAAGACCCGTGCATTGGCCGCCAGGTCGCGGGTCGAGGCGTTCTCGGCAAACCGCGCAATACCCTGACCCGCGATAATGAGGATGACCGCCAGCACGGCGGCGAACAGCGCCGCATATAGCGCAGCCATCCGCAACTTCAGCGAACCGAAGCGGAGGATGTCGATCCTGCCGAACGCGCTCATCGCAGCTTAACCGTGTACTTGCGGGAGAAATCCGCGGTCACAGATGCGTCGAAGTTCGTCTCGTTGGCTGGCGCCCGCAGACGCGGATGCCAGATTGTAATGGTGGCCTTGCCGCTGGGCACGTCGGACAGGTCGACGATTCCGTTGGCGTTAGTCTTCGCTGCATAGGGCGTTTCGACCACACGGACATAGCCGCGCATGGCGTCGTGGATGTTGCAGCCCAGCGCCGCCGTGCCTGCTATCGCGAAGCGCTGGGTCCGGGTCTGGTCGCGGCCATAGAGATCGATCTCGAACTTGGCGATTTTCGAGAAGCTGTAGATACTGTGGCGGACCTTATCGAGATTGGGAAATGCCACCGTGGAACCCTTGGCGACGATCAACGTCCCGGGGGTGAACTGCAGATCCTTCTGCGCCATGGCGGCGCGCCAGGCGAAGCCCGACGGAGACTTGGTACCGGCGGCGGGCGTAATTTCTACCACCGCATCGCGGACGGGGAGGCCGCGCTCGTCGACCACCTGCACGCGCGCGGAGGTGCTGCCTGCGGCCAGCAAGTGTGCAGCAGGAATACCGGCAGCAAGGAATGCCAGGAAGAATGCGACCTTTTTCATCGCCGCCCGCCCTAAGGGGTAAAGCTTAACGAACCACACCCCGGCAGTCGCCCTTGCAGTTAGTCCGGCTTTAACCATGTCCCGCTATGCTTTTGACAATGAGCAGACTTTTCGCCCTTTTCGCGCCGACGCTGGCGCTCGCGCTCGTCGCTACTCCAGCCGCGGCGGAGGACGCTCCACCGGTAGAGAGCGATGATCCGCTGTTCGAAGCCGGCAAGCTCTTGCTGACCAACGGCGTCACCGGCATCGAAGGCTCCAGCGGCGGCGGTGTCGCGACCTGGGCGACCATCGGCGGGCTTGAGACCGACAGCGGCGTTGGCCTGACCGGCCATGTCACGCTGATCGAGCTGCCAGATTTCGGCTGGCAGAGCCACGGCATCGCGGTCGGCATCGCCAACCGGTTCGAGCTGTCCTACGCCCGGCAGAACTTCGACACCCGCGATGCCGGTGCCGCGCTTGGCCTCGGAAAGGGTTACACCTTCAACCAGGATGTATTCGGGGCCAAGGTGCGCCTGGTCGGCGACCTCGTCTATGGCGATCCGCTGTTGCCGCAGATCAGCGTCGGGATCCAGCACAAGCGCAGCCGCGACGCCGCCGTGGTACAGGCCGTGGGGGCCGACAGTGCCGCCGGCACCGACCTGTTCGTCAGTGCCTCCAAACTGTTCCTGTCGCACAGCGTGCTCGCGTCCGCGACTGTCCGCTATACCTCGGCCAACGAGGGCGGGCTGCTCGGTTTCGGCAATGCGGCGGACGACGGCCGCTCGCTCCAGTTCGAGGGTTCGCTAGCCTACCAGCTGTCGCGCAGCGCAGTGGTCGGCGCAGAACTGCGCACCAAGCCCGACAATCTGGGCTTGGGTGAGGACGACTGGATCGACCTGTTCGCCGCTTACGCCCTGACCGACAACGTCACCCTGACCGCCGCCTATGTCGATCTCGGCTCGATCGCGACCTTCGAGAAGCAGCGCGGCGGATTCTTCTCCGCTCAGCTCGCCTTCTGATCCCATCCTGCCCTTACCGGAACCCTTGTCGATGATTGCTCTCCCCCTCGCCCTGCTTCTGCTCCAGCAAGTCCCGCCCGTCGATGCCGAGAGCGCTATCGACTGGGACAAGGAATTCGGCGTCGAGGAACAGGTGCGGGACCCTGTGACCGGGGAGATTCCGGTTGACCCCTATGAACAGAGCAACGCCAACGCCGGTGCCAGACCTTTCAGCGGTACTGAGATGGCCGCGACCTTCGGGGGCCAGGACGGCATCCGCGCCATTGCCGAACGCACCGTCGACCTGTCGCAGGAAGACCCGCGCATCGCGGCCATCTTCGCGGCGCATGACATGGTCCGGCTCAAGCGGACGCTGTTTGAACAGTTCTGCTACATGCTCAACGCCGGTTGCGACTACACCGGGCGCGACATGGCGAAGGCGCATGAAAACATGGGCGTGACCATGCGCGACATGAACGCCTTGGTCGAGAACCTGCAGCAGTCGATGCGCGAACAGGGCGTGCCCTTTGCAGCGCAAAACCGCTTCCTGGCAAAGCTTGCCCCGATGTCGAAGGATGTCACGGGCGAATAGGGTTGCAGGTCCTGGTGCAGTGATCGCACCAGCGAGTGCAAAGCGTTTACAACAAAGACTGAGCAGATTCAGTCGCTGGAACCGCGCGCGTGTGGTTATCCGTCTCGTTGAATCAAGTGCGCCCATCCCGCCCTATCGAGACGATTTATGTGGATCCAATGGGACTGAATGACGACGAATAGCAGGGAAGCGATGTGGAGACCGTGATCGAATTGTCCGCTTTTCCCATTGTGCTACCGAAACCGGACTGACCGCAATCGGCCCCGTTGCGGACGTTCGAGCTCTTTTAAGGGTTGCCTGAACCCGGACTAGAAGCTTTGCCTTGGTTATGGACTTCCCCAATGTCCGATCATGGATTGAAATTTGTCGATACCGCTGTCGATCCAAGAATGAAGAGGCGTTACGTTGATCCTGACATAACCGGCGCTATTTATCTGTGATGAGAAAATCGTTGACGAAGGCAACGCCAAATTCGCGTCGATGGATAGTGGTTTTGATCATAATGAATGGGCTCCTCTTAGCTGCAACAGTATCTTTGATCTTCAACCAGTCGGCTCCGGTGGCCGAGCCACGGATGGTCACTCCGCGTGGAGACCTAGCTGCGGATGAACGCGCCACTATCGACCTGTTCCGGAATGCACGCGAGTCCGTCGTCTTCATTTCCACACGGCAGCGGGTGGCCGATTTCTGGACACGTAATGTCTATAGCGTGCCGCGCGGATCGGGCTCGGGTCTCGTATGGGACGAGGCAGGTCATATCCTCACCAACTATCATGTCATCGAGGGTGCATCAGAAGCGCAGATACAGCTTGCCGACGGTCGCCAGTTTTCCGCCACACTGGTGGGTGCGAGCCCTCAGCACGACCTTGCTGTTTTGAAGATCGGCGGAGCAGGCTTCACTGCGCCCGCACGGGTGCCAATCGGCACAAGCAGCGACCTGCAGGTCGGACAGAATGTCTTCGCAATCGGAAACCCGTTCGGCCTAGACTGGACCCTGACCAAGGGGATTGTTTCGGCGCTAGATCGTTCGCTGCCGAATGAAAATGGCCCCGACATTCGGCACCTGATCCAGACCGATGCCGCCATCAATCCAGGCAATTCGGGTGGTCCGCTGCTCGACTCGGCAGGCAGACTGATCGGGATCAATACCGCGATCTATAGTCCCTCTGGGGCGTCGGCCGGGATCGGCTTTGCCGTGCCGGTCGATACGGTCATGCGGGTCGTGCCGCAGCTGATTTCCGAGGGTCGCTACACGCGGCCCAGCCTTGGCGTTGAAAGCGATGACGATATCAACGATCGGCTCAAACGTGCTTCGGGGATCGAAGGGGTTTTTCTCTTGCGGGTCGATCCCGGTTCATCAGCGGATCGCGCCGGTCTGGTTGCTGCCCAGCGCACGAGGCGCGGTGTCGTTCCAGGGGACATCGTTACCGCTTTGAACGGCAAACCCGTTTCTAGAGTCGGCGATCTGCTCGCCCGGCTTGACGATTTTCGGGTCGGACAAAGCGTCGAGCTCACGCTGATACGCGGCGGCGAAGAGCGAACGGTCAGGCTCGAACTTGAACCGGGAAGCTAACGCATGAAGAGGGGGCGGTCCCATTGGGGAGACCGGCACTCACGGCTGCCATCAACCGGCGTTGATCGAGATCGTCTTGCGTAACTTTGCCGCTTCTGCGGTGCGCGGAACCGTAACGGTGAGAACACCATTACGGAAGGCCGCCTCAACCTTCTCCTCGTCGATCTGCGAGGGCAGGCCGATGCGACGCTCGAAGCGGCCATAGCTGCGTTCGGAATAGCCGCGTTCCTCGTCACTGGTTTCGGACTTCTTTTCGCCCCGGATCACCAGCTGGTGATCGTCCAGGCTGATTTCGATGTCCTTTTCCTCTATGTCCGGCAACTCGGCCGTGACCCGGATTTCCTTGTCGTTCTCCGATAGCTCGACCCGCGGCCAGCCAAGGCTGCGCCCGATGGAAGGCGGCGAGGGCATGGACAAGCGTCAAGACATGTCGTCGAACAAGCGATTGATATCCCGATGAAGCGACATCACCGGATGATCGACCCGCTCCTCCTGCCGGGGAGCAATGTCCTAGCCCTGGCTTTTCCAGGGAAAGAGATCGTGAATAGCCATCTCGACATTCCTCCTATTTACCGACTGGTTCAGGCAAGCTTCGTCAAGCGGGGCAGGCGCGATTGCACCCACCCCGCCGAGGATTTGCCCGGTGGTTGAGGCTTAGGCCGCCTTGTCTTCGGTCAGCTGCGGCGTGTCGTCATTGACATGCTCACGGCTTCGCATGGCGATCTTGCGGGGCTTGAGCGATTCAGGGACGATCCGCTGGAGATTGATCGTCAACATGCCGTGCTCGTAGTTCGCATCGCGCACTTCGACATAGTCGGCCAGCTGGAACCGGCGCTCGAACGCGCGGGCGGCAATACCGCGGTGAACGAATTCGACACCGTCTTCGTCCTTCTGGGTCTTCTGACCGGAAATGACGAGCTGGTTCTGCTGTGCAGTGATATCGATTTCGTCCGGACGGAAGCCGGCAACCGCCAGAGTGATCCGGTAGCTGTCTTCGCCGGTTCGAACGATGTCGAAGGGTGGATAGCTGTCCTGCGTCTCGGCGCGGAAGCTGTTCTCGAGCGCATCGAAAAGCCGATCGAAGCCGACCGTGGAGCGGCGATAGGGGGTCAAATCAAATGCAGTTCTCATTTCCAAATCCTCCTTGTTGAGCAATCTGGGCATAAGAGGCGCGGGGAACCAAGAGCCGACGCCCTCTGTCCAACCGGACCCGTTATGGCATCCGGCACTGATAAAATTGGGAAACGCGCAATTAGTTTCAAGACCCGATGAAATTTTTTCAGTTTGTTATCAGTTTTTTGCAAGAGAAAATCAGGCGCACCGATAGAGGTGCGCCTGGCCTTCTTCCAGGAGTGAATATGATTGGATCCAGACCGTTTACGCGGTCAACGGATCGCTGCTCGCGGGATCGGAGCCCAGCCTTGCATCTGGTCCTTGAGCGCCAGTTTGAGCTTCTTCAGGCGGGCAATCAGAACTTCGTCAGGCCGGGGTCGTTTGCTTTCAAGCCGGATCTCGTCCTCTAGCCGCGCATGTTCGCGTGAAAGATAGTCCAGGTACCTGTCGGTCATCATCTCCTCCTCTCGCATTCGACCAGTCCTCCGATGTTGCCGTGCTTGGAGCCTGCCTTGCTCAGCAGGCGCCGAAGCAGCACTGCCGCCAGCCGTGCGTGGAAGGTGGGAGAGCGCGGCTTGAGGCCGCGCTCTCCCATCCTGTTAGAAGTCCATCGCCGGCATCGGTGCGGGCGTGTCCTCCTTGGGCAGTTCGGCTACCAGCGCCTCGGTGGTGATCAGCAGCGAGGCGACCGAAGCCGCATCCTGCAGCGCCGTGCGCACCACCTTCGCCGGATCGATGACACCCGACTTGACCAGGTCTTCATATTCGCCGGTCGCGGCGTTGAAGCCATGGTTGTAGTCGTCGCCTTCGAGCAGCTTGCCGACGATATAGGCACCGTCTTCACCCGCGTTTTCGGCGATCTGGCGAGCTGGGGCGCGCAGGGCGCGACGCACGATGTCGATACCCGACTGCTGGTCGTCATTGGCGGCCTTGAGGCCCTCCAGCGACTTGAGTGCGCGCAGCAGGGCGATACCGCCACCTGGCAGGATTCCTTCCTCGACAGCAGCACGGGTTGCGTGCAGCGCGTCGTCGACACGGTCCTTGCGCTCCTTGACCTCGACTTCGGTCGCACCGCCGACGCGGATGACGGCAACGCCGCCAGCCAACTTAGCCACGCGTTCCTGCAGCTTTTCACGGTCGTAGTCGCTGGTCGTGGTCTCGATCTGGGCGCGGATCTGGTTGACCCGGGCGTCGATGTCGGCCTTGTTACCGGCACCATCGACGATGGTGGTGTTGTCCTTGTCGATGATGACCTTCTTGGCCCGGCCGAGCATGCCGATCGTGACATTTTCCAGCTTGGTGCCGAGTTCCTCGCTGACCACATTGCCGGCGGTGAGGATGGCAATATCCTCCAGCATGGCCTTGCGGCGATCGCCGAAGCCGGGTGCCTTGACCGCCGCGACCTTGAGGCCGCCGCGCAGCTTGTTGACCACTAGGGTAGCCAGGGCTTCGCCTTCGACATCCTCCGCGATGATCAGCAACGGCTTGCCCGACTGCACGACCTGTTCGAGCAGCGGGATCAGCGCCTGCAGGTTCGACAGCTTCTTCTCATGGATGAGGATGTAGGGATCCTCGAGTTCCACCTTCAGCTTTTCGGCGTTGGTCACGAAGTAGGGCGAGAGATAGCCGCGATCGAACTGCATGCCCTCGACCGTTTCGAGCTCGGTTTCGAGGCTCTTGGCTTCCTCGACCGTGATCACGCCTTCGTTGCCGACTTTGTCCATGGCTTCAGCAAGGATGCGACCGACGGTTTCGTCGCCATTGGCGGAAATGGTCGCGACCTGTGCAATTTCGCTGTTGGCGGACACCTTCTTGGCATGGCTTTCGAGGTCCTTGACCACGGTGCCGACGGCGAGGTCGATACCGCGCTTCAGGTCCATCGGATTCATGCCGGCAGCAACCGCCTTGGCACCTTCGCGCACGATGGCCTGGGCAAGAACGGTGGCGGTGGTGGTGCCATCACCCGCCTTGTCGTTCTGCTTGCTGGCGACTTCGCGCAGCATCTGTGCGCCCATGTTTTCGAACTTGTCCTTGAGTTCGATTTCCTTGGCGACAGTGACGCCATCCTTGGTGATACGAGGAGCACCGAAGCTCTTCTCGATCACCACGTTGCGGCCCTTGGGGCCGAGAGTTACCTTGACCGCATTTGCAAGCGTATCCACGCCGCGGAGCATGCGATCACGCGCATCCGACGCAAACTTTACTTCTTTCGCAGCCATCTGGCCTGCTCCTTTCTCTTCTTTCGATTGAACCGAAGATCGGGTTGGTTGCTTACGCCGCCTTTTTGAGCTCGGCGGCAGTTTCGATGATGCCGAGGATGTCGCTCTCCTTCATGATGAGCAGGTCCTCGCCGTCGATCCGCACTTCGGTGCCGGACCACTTGCCGAACAGGATGCGGTCGCCCGCCTTGACGGCGAGTTCCACCAGCTTCCCGGCATCGTCACGCGCCCCCGGGCCAACGGCGACGACTTCGCCTTCCATCGGCTTTTCCTTGGCGGTGTCAGGGATGATAATGCCGCCGGCCGTCTTTTCTTCGGCCTCGATACGGCGAACCAGCACGCGATCGTGCAAAGGTCGGAAATGCATGCATAACCTCCATTACAAAGCGAAATGACTTACAGCGCCTCCCCCGGATGATCGGCAGGAGGCATTTCGCGATCTAGTTTTGCCAAAAACGGCTTCAAGAGGCCCAAATCAGATTTTTTGGCACTCGTGGATTGCGAGTGGCGAGGGGCTTTTTCCGTATGCCTTATCAGGGTCTTGACGGTCCAAAATAGACTCACAAAATATCCCGAGCGGAACAATCCGCAGTGAGTGATGAGCGGCAAGGCAGAAAGGAGGATGTTCCCATGTCGCAACCATTCGCACGCTACCTGCATCCCTTCGATGTTGCGCATCATCCGTCGCTTGAGCCCGAAGTGAAGCGAGCAATTCTGGCGTCGTGGGCTTCCGATAGGCATGCCGTCGAAAACGAGCCGGCGATGCGCCAGCCCCCCGAACTCGAGGGTCCGGTTTCCGCTGATGATGTACTCGC
The DNA here is from genome assembly GCF_009827315.1 of Qipengyuania gaetbuli. Taxonomy (NCBI): domain Bacteria; kingdom Pseudomonadati; phylum Pseudomonadota; class Alphaproteobacteria; order Sphingomonadales; family Erythrobacteraceae; genus Qipengyuania; species Qipengyuania gaetbuli. The sequence goes on along the minus strand of NZ_WTYF01000004.1, from coordinate 751,918 downwards.
CGCACCGCGCTCGCTCGACGGCCCGGACAGCCAGCCCACGCTACAATGACCGATCGCGCTTTTCTGGTTCAGCTGGACGGATACGGACTGACCACGGCAGAAATCTGCTATTTCATGCCGGATCACCCCTCGCTCGTGCAAATCTATGCCTGGCAGGAATACGACGCAGCACCGGATTTTCCGGTGCTGTTCGATTTCCTCGCCCATTGGCGGCGAGAGATCGAGGCGGAGATCAGGTCAGTCCGTATCGCGCACGAAAAGATGATCCGGCCAGCGAGCTGGCGTACGGCAGATGGCGTGATCTCGTGGGACTAGCAGAGCCGTGTGATTAAGCTTGCTAACCCGGATGCGTGCCAACGGAAGCAAACTGCTGACTAGTAAAATCTGAAAGCCTTCGGCCAATTGCTAGGCAGTTTTTCAATTATTTTCCACTGAATGCTGCCAGTCGGTTTTCGGCCCATGATCGGACATTGGGGAAGCCCATAACCAAGGCTAGGCTGCCAGTCCGCTTTCAGGTTCCTCTAAGAGGGCCCGAAAGTCCGCAATGAGGGCGCAAAGCTGCCATTAATCGGGCATGGGCACCGCAATCTCCCATTGATCTTGGTGCCCATCACTTTCATGTCGGGTGCGCCATTAGAAAAAAACCCCAGAATTCTGGGATTTTCGAATTCACCCGACGGGAATATGATGGGCAACTTATGGCGACTTCGGGCCGATTGGGGCCTGTCTGGTGTAGGTAAGTAAGAGCGAGAAGCGGACCCTCGACAAGCCCTCAACATCCATCCATGCAGCCTTGGTTGCATTAGAAGGATTTTGTAGGACAATGGTTTTACACGCTGCCTATGCTCTCTTCTGATCGAAACAGTTTAGCCGAGAAATATCTTGTCGATGACCTGCCTGGTGCGCGGCAAATGGGAAGCCGATTGTACGGTATTCTCGCGAAATTTGACGCTGGGGCACCCGTTAGCGAGGCATCCCGAGCTTACCTTCTGGCTAATAAGCTGCATTGTCTTCATGCGCTACTTGAAGGCCGGACCGACTTCGATGCTTTCACACGCGAGGCTGCCATTCAGCGCGCCCATCGCATGAAGATGGCTGAGATTGCTGCCAGCGAGGCAGCGGATGAGGAGGCGAGGCGCAAAGCTGAACGAGTTGCGGCCAGTGCCGAGATCTTCGCGGACCCGCAATACAAGCGGAGGCAAGAGGTCAAGCAGCTGAAGCGAAGGTTCAACTTGGGGTACATTGAACCGGAGCGCTATCCACGCACCATTCGGTTGCTACAGTCGTTGGCGAACGACGAGAGGCTTCAACCTAAGGACGTCATGTGGCTTCAGGTGGGAGACGAAGACTGTTGGACCAATGAAGTTGCAACCGCTTGGCATTTGGTTGAAGCCAAGGTTCTGACTGCTGCCTGGCGCGAAACCAAGGATCCGTGGGATGCAATCAATGCCAGTAGCCACTGGCGTAAGGCTGGAAATCCAGAGGTTGCCATTTCCCTCACCGAGGACGCGCTGGCCGCGACTGAAAAATCAGCCCCCAAGGTGCGCTCGGCGTTGGCAACCACACGTGGCGCAGCCTTGAGAGCCGTCAATCGCCATGCTGAGGCCAAAGCGTTGGGTGAGGAGGCGCACGCACTTGCACCGAACGACTACCGCCCCTGCACACTCCTCGGGGCCGTTCACATGGAGCTGAACGAGATCATTGCAGGGCATGAGTGGTTTATGAAAGCCGAGGAGCGGGGGGCAGATAAAGCGGCAGTCGACCACGACATCAAGGCGTTACTCGCTCGCATGCCTGATGCGGAGCGCGATCGCATACGGGCATTTCTGCTTAATCAGGACCCTGAGCGTTTTGCGTGGCTACGATCCAAGCGGGGTCCCGCCCATAAGATTGCTCAGGTGCGATAGTCACCGCGCCATAATGCCCACCGCAGCCGCCAATTTCTGTGTGCAGTTCTGCGCTCGACATAAGCGGTGAAGGGCATTTTGGGCCGCTAACTGTTCGTCTGCTTTCGCCCAAATTCCTCTAAGAGCTGTCATTCCGCTTCCGACCCGATTGCGGACATTCGGAAAGGCTTGGATTTTAGAATCCTCATTCAGAGTGCGGCATGCTGCTCTGAAATATTCTCGCAGACCAACTCGGCCTTGAAGCCAACCATTGCAGGACCGGCCCAGTGTACCGCGCCTGCCTGCATTGCAAAGGCTTCCATGAGTTTCGAGCCCAGGCCTTTCTCGTTTTGGCCCTTGGAATCGAGCCCCAGCCCATCATCCTCAATCGTTAGGCGCCAACCTCCATCCCTTACATGAAAATATACCCCAATCATGCCACTCCTACCTTCGGGGAAGGCGTATTTGATTGCGTTGGAGATCGCTTCGTTCATGTACAGGCCCAATGCGGCTGCGGTTTCGCGCGGCAGCTTGCATGGGTCGACTTCCCGGAAGAATCGCACGTTTCTCGGTAGAGCCGCGTTTTCAAGCCGATCGAGCAGATTGTCCATGAACAGCTTTGTATCGACCTCTATGGTTTCCGACTGCTCTAGGGCAAGTTCCGAATATGCGTCCGCGAATGTTCTGACGCGGCCCGCTGCATCATTCAGATGTTCGTGAATGAGTGGGTCGCTTGCGCTACGCTTCTGCATTTCCAGCATGCTGGCAACGAGGGCGAAATTGTTCTTGGTGCGATGCTCGAGATCGGCCAGCAGGATCAGTCGGCGATCTGCCGCAGTCTGAATTTCGTCGACTGTTCGTCGCGCCGCTCTTCGGAACGCTTCGGCAAAAATCACGACGATAAGGCAGCATGCCGCGTTCAGAGCCACCCGCGGCGGGTCTGCCGGATCGATAAACTGAAACCCGCGGGTCTCGGGAAGGACGAAATACCACGCCCAGAAGAACGTCACCGCGAATGCGGTCATTCCCGCCTGCCAGTGTCCATAGAGTGTAACCAGCAGCAATGTTGGATATATCAGGGCGAAGGGGCCCGATGTCGGAGCCCATAAATCGAACACCGATCGCAGGCTGATCATTGCCGCCGAGCACAAGACCCCAAAGGTGATCTGGGCGCCGAACTGGCCCTGCCTGGTTAGAAACTGGCGTGTAACATCGAATTGCGCGAGACGCTGCATGGCATTCTTCCCGGGCGAAAAATGCATCCGGTGACCAATCGCAACCGAAGCGTCGATACCCTTCCGCCCATCGACACAAACAGATTAGACCAGATAGGAATGAGAGTCGACGGCTGGCTCTTTTCGCCCAGGAAACATGTGTTTCCAAACTTTCTTGGCTTTGTGGCTTGGCAAGGTAGTCTTCAGATTCCAGCTTGTTGGCTAATCTTGCGCCCCATTCTTTTGCAAAAGACTTGCCTGATTGCCAAACTGGGATCGTCCGATTTTCACATAGGTCGTCAAGGATCCACCAAGCTAACACCATGCCAGAAGCGGACGGGCGGCAAACGACCCGATTGCGGACTTTGACCTAACCGACCATTTAGGCGCCATGTCGAGCGATTGCTGTTCATCAAAGGGAACCGAGCTAGAGAAGCTTGCAAGGCAGGCAGACCAGCGACGTGTCCTGATCATAGTGCTCCTGATCAACGCTGTGATGTTCTTCGTTGAGTTCGCGGCCGGGGTGATTGCTGGGTCGACTGCCCTCATGGCGGATGCGACCGACATGTTGGGAGACGCCTTGGTTTATGGCGTTAGCCTGTATGCCCTCTCGCGAGGCGACCGATGGAAAGCTGGCGCGGCTGTCTTCAAAGGTATCCTGATCCTATTGCTAGGTATCAGCATCCTGGTGAATGTCGCGATCAAGCTCAGCACTGGAGTTCCCCCATCATCGACATTGATGCTCGTTTTCGGCGGAATGGCACTCGTCGCAAATGTGGTTTGTCTTTCGCTGCTTTGGAGATTCAGACGGCAGGATGTGAATATGGCGAGCACATTCGAGTGCTCTCGTAATGACGTGATCTCGAACGTTGGTGTCCTCATAGCGGCTGGCGCTGTCGCGCTAACGGCGTCGCCTTGGCCCGACATACTGATAGGTGGTGCCATGGCAGTGATCATTCTTCGCTCGTCGGTGAGAGTTCTCAGGGAGTCGATCCCTCAGGTGCGAGCTGGCAAAGCTGAAGTCCGCTAACCACCCCATCTGGCGACAGTATCACCGGGCTAGCGGTGTGTCAGAAGCAGCCCCCGACGGCTAACGACCCGAAATCAGCCCATCAGAGGCTAAAGTTTCCGCGATCTAGGCGGACATATGTTTGTTCTACGGGCTTCGCCCCGTCCCCGAAACGAAGCCCGTGCATTTAGGCTCTACATATCTCCGACCCTGACGATGAACCACTTATCGGCCTGCTGGTCGTAAATGCAGAGAAACATGTCGCGAAAAGTCTTCTGCGCGTCTCCGGGTGTGAAGCCCAAGCCAGAGAGGCGTTCGCGGTCCAGCTTGCTGAATTCGGCATAGGCTGCCTCGCATTCACCGCGCGTTTCGTAGGGGATGCCGGTCGGATGAGCGGCAGCTTGTGAAGCAATTGCGGCAACTGCTGCCAGGCCAAGCATACGTTTCATGTCGTCTCTCCTTTGTTGAGTGCGACAATCCTATCCTGAGCCAAATGAAACCGAATGATGGAGTGCTGATGATTTTAGATTCAAATGAGAAAATCCGGCGTAATCCCCGTGCTGTCCCAATAGTCAGTTAAGCCCATCCTGCTGCAAAGCGACAAGAAATTGTCATGCTGGCGAATCTTCGAAGTGATCGGAATGAAAAGAGGTTGAGTGACCCGTCGGTGCATATCGTTAATCGAAACCTCAACATCCGGATCGTAGCGCAGTTTAATTGGAGCCTCTATCCCGTTGAGGTAATAACCCTTGCAGACATCCATCGCCTCTTCGATTTTGTTGAGAGCACATAGGTATAGAATGGCCGCTACGGCCAAGCTCTGCCAGCCGCTGTTCTCCATCATTGAGCGCACGAGTGTGTTAAGCTTTCGGTCGTCTAATTCACTCATCGCCAGAAGGGCTTCGCGATGGAATTGCAGTGAATGTGGAGGCATCGTTGGACGCGCGACGTCATCGCTTAACAAACGAAGGGCAGCGAAAGGCCGGCCAGTGAACGCAAGGGTCATGTTGCGGCATTGCCAAATACCAGGATGTCCGGGCCAGACCTGAAGAGCATTATCTAGAACGACATCCATCTCATCTACCTTGCCAAGGCAATAAAGATGCCACCCGCGCTTGTAATGCAACGTCGCGGCTAGTGGATCCTCATCTAACAGAGCAGAGATCAACGGCACGGCAGCGGAAACCCGGCCAGTTGCCATCTCGAGAACAGCCATTTCATGCCGCGCCGCAAAATGATCAGGATCGAATTCGAGAATTTCTTGCAAGCGCGATCGCGCGCCCGTCCAATCTCCAAACAGTGGCCTGAGAATAGCAAGCGCGACTCTTGCATCGCCTTGATCCGGATCGAGTGAAAGCGCCGTGGCGGCCGCCTCTTCGCATCGACTTACGTATTCAACCGTAAGCTCGATCGGTTCGTATTCGGCTGCCCTTGCTAGGTGCAAGGCCAGCAGCCCCCAAGCATCTGGATTGTCCGCATTTGCCGTGGAAACCGCCGACTGTAGCCGAGCTATCGATTGCTCGTCAGCCTTGGCCCATCCTTGTCGCCAAACCCTTTGAGCAGAATTGAAAACTTGTTCGAATGGAAGCTTACTTACTTTTAGGGCGTAGCCCTTTGCAGGAATTGTCTCTATAACGACCCGGACAGATCCAACTGCTCGTAGCGAACGTCGCAATTGGTAGATGGAACGGTTTAGGCTATCTTCCCCGACAGTTACCCCGCCCCAACATTTCGAAAACAAAGTCTCGCGGGAGACAGCTGCAAATGGAGTGCTTGCGAGCAATTCAAACACCTGGACGGTGCGAGGCTCCAATGAGACTTCCGCTGACGGACCGACAAGAACGCGACGATCTGGGTAGAGTAATACATCTCCGGTGCGATACTCGACGTGTCTAAGCATTCGACCTCCGCGCGCTGACGGGTATGATTGCCTTCTTTTCTAATCAAATGGTGAGCATCGTGCACCTCAATTCATCGCACTAACGACCGCTTTCCACCCACTTCGTGACCGATTTACCGACCTAGCGATGTCCCAAGTGCGGACGGGCGGCTAACGACCCGATTGCGGACAGTAGAGAATGGGGGCACAGGTGAGCCATGTCCCGCCCATTGCCGCTGCTGAGCTTCATTCTCTGTACTATCGTTTCGGGCTGTTCGCAGAATGCCAACTGTCGGAATTTGACACCTGCGCAATCGGTTTCCCTAGCGATTGAGCAAAAAGGTCAGATGCTTGAGCGATCAACACAGGCATACCGTAGGAATTTCGCATCTGATGTGGCGCGGTTAGCAGGCGATAGCACCGGTTGGGTCGCGAAAGTTTACTTCGAAGGCTAAGACGGTCGAACGCTTATCGCGATGATCGACACTGATTGCTATGTCAGTTGGTCAGAGCGTTGACCGCTTCCCACCCCATCTGACGACGCTCTCATCGAGCTAGCGATGTGACAGGAACAAGTAGCCGCAAAAGCTTATCGAAGATTCTACTACACGCCACAGATGTGTTGAACCAGAAGGCCTCGTGCCGCATCATGTCTGCGTCTCGCCTCTGGAGTCGGCGCCATGGAAAGCCGGTTATCAAGAATTGCCGATTGCGCGCAGTGCGTCGCGGATTGCGCTCGACAGGCAATGGAATCTTCTTCAGCGACCAATGACATGAATGCCCTGCACGATGCCATGGTGGCTTACCGTGCAGCAGCCGTTCACTACATGACTCACCCCTCGATTGCGGACTATGTACGTGCTGATGCATTGAAGTATTCCGGCGACACCCGCGATGCCATCGAGCGCATCGCGGAACTCATCGATCGGCTCACCGAGAGCGATTAGGAGCGATCTACATCACCACATTCGTTATTTTGCGAGCGCTATCGTCAGGATTAGCGCGAAGATCACCAGCACGAATGCGAGCGACAGCCAAAGAACCGTTTCGCCTCTCCCAGGAGGGCCACGGTTATTTTTCATAGAGATTTGCCATAGTTGCGGAACGAGCGGTGGGAGTGAATGTGCCGAGATACTCTTGGTAGGAATTCACTAAGTTAAAGCAGGTCACTAAGGGATTGGGGAATTTGCTAAGTTATACAATAAGTTGTATGAGTTCGGAGTCGCAGAAAATTCTCTAGGCATATCTGCGCCTTGGGACATCCGCTCTCCCGGATGATCCCGCCCTAGCATGGAGGAACCATGCCACTATTTCTCATCTCCCTGGTCTTCCTCGCGGCGCTCCTCGCCGCGTTCATGCTGTCCGAATGGATGGTTGCACGCCGGAGGCGACGAAAGAAACTAAATCCGGTTTTCTCGGAACAGTCATTTCGTAAGCCTGTTGAAGACCATAGGGCGCACTCCCGCAGACGATCTAAAGCGCGTCCTAGCGACTTCGGCGGGTCGCCCAAATCGTCCTGAGCCATCATAGCGAGGCGGCCCGCCATCTTTTGCGAGGCGCACTATTTGTCGCCCGGTTCTGACTCAAAAGAGCGACTTGAATTCTTGAATTCGAAACGGTGGGCAGACTTGTGTTTCCGCGACCCTACACAGGTGCAAATCGATCAGCCCATCGTTCCGTTTACCGGAATTGCCACCTTGGGGAGTTGATTTAGATCGTTACCCCGCGGCTTTACATACGGGGAGCCGCCTGAAGGGCTGGCAGTGGGTGTCCCCTCATGTCAGGCCTTCTTCATTACGTTGGCATGACTTGAAGTTCATCCCCATCACCCCATATCGATAGCACCTGACCTTATGTGGGCCGTTGAGCCTCCCCCCCAGCTTGGCGATCCGCACCTGACACATCACCTTAGGTGCAGCTTCGCCTAAGTTTGGATCTTCGCCTAAGTTTGGATCACTGAATTAACAAGTAATCAGCATTGTTGATCACAGGGGGTCAGCGCGGTTGAAACGAAAATGGCGTCACAACTCCGCGACGCCACTCCGCAATTTGTGCTTATCGGTGGCCGTTAGCAGTTAGATGGCCGTTAGCAGTTGCCTTCAACGCCATCCGCGCAATCGCCAACGGATTCCACGTCTTCAACAGCGCCATCGATTGTATTGCATGCCGGCAGGAGCAGTACGGAACCACCCAGCGCGAGCATTGTAAGAAGCTTTCTCATTTCTCACTCTCCATTGATCAATTGACTTAATAAGAACAGATTCTGCGGCGTGTCGTTCCTGTTTCAACCAAGTTCGGTGCAACTGGAAAGTAAGCAGACGGCGGGGCAACCCCTTGCGGCGGGCATCAACTTTGGCCAGAAAATACTCGGCCAATCAGACCGGGGAGAACTTTCGTGGCAGATGGCGATGGAGCGCGAGCCAGCGACGCTGCAAGGTTCGCAGCAATCGTGTCCTGCTCTTCCGATGCGATCATTTCGAAATCGCTCGATGGCACGGTTGAAACCTGGAACCCTGCGGCAGAGGCGCTCTTCGGGTGGAGCGCGGACGAAATCGTAGGACAGTCAATAACGCGCATCATTCCCGAGAACCGCTTGGAAGAAGAGCGTCGGATCCTAGAGAGCGTTCGTCAGGGCAAAATCGTCCCGAGATTCCGGACAACTCGTTTGTCAAAGGACGGCACCGAGATTCCGATCGCGGTCACGGTTTCACCAGTTCGCGACGACTCTGGTCAGGTAGTGGGTGCATCAAAGATAGCGAATGACCTTCGCGAACAAGCGCGACTTCTAGCTGGTCTGCAAGAAAAGACGGAACAATTTACTGCCCTCGCGAACAATATCCCACAGCTTGCATGGATCGCGAATGCACAAGGGTGGATCTATTGGTACAATCAGCGCTGGTTTGATTATACGGGAACGACCCTGCAAGACATGGAGGGTTGGGGTTGGAAGAGTGTTCATCATCCCGACCATGTCGACAGGGTCGTGCGGCGCATTCAGGAAGCCTGGGACAGCGGTGAGCCTTGGGAGGATACTTTCCCTCTCAAACGCCATGATGGAGCCTATCGTTGGTTCTTGAGTCGCGCGAACCCCCTCAAAGATAGTGATGGTAGAGTGATCCTATGGTGCGGCTCAAACACCGATATCACGGAAGAGCTTGAAGCGAGGAAGCGGATCGAGATGCTAATGAGGGAGGTTGGCCACCGCTCTCGCAACATGCTCGCGACCATTCAGGCGATGATCAATCGCTCGCGCCACAAATCCAGCGAGGAATTTGCGGATTCGCTCATCCATCGCATTGCTGCATTGAAGTCCAATCAGGAAATCTTGGACGGGGGAGATTGGACCGGAGCACGCATCGTCGATGTCGTGAATGCCCAAACCCAGCACGTTAGTGACCAGCAGCGCTCCCGGATTCAGGTTGTGGGTTCCCAAGATCTGATTATTAGCGCGCGACATGCTGAGGCTCTTGGCCTCGCGATACACGAGTTGGCTACCAATGCAGATAAATACGGAGCGCTTTCGACTGAGACTGGGACTGTTCAGATTGGGTGGCAACGTTCAGACAACAAAGAAGAACATTTAAGTTTAGAGATTTTCTGGTCTGAGTCCGGCGGCCCGGAGGTCAGTCTCCCCAGTCGAAGAGGATTCGGCTTTCTACTGGTAAAACAGAACGTCGAAGCAGTCTTCAATGGCGGCGTTTCTTTCGACTTTCGCCGAGAAGGCATCATCTGGTCGCTCACTTGCCCGGCGGATAACTGTCTGATTGATCACATCCACAGGGTAGATCCCCAAGACTATCTCTCTTGAATGGCGCGCCACCTGAATCGGTTAGCCGATCACGGAATCCGTTCGCCGTAAGTGTTAAGCGTCTGGTGCACTATGGTCAGGCGCACCAAGGTCGCGAGCCACTTGGTGCTGATCCACCCCTGTGACGCCGAGGCCAGCTCTGATGCTTTTCGGTAACGGGTGGGCGATTTGGAGGATGTTTGCTGCTCGCCAACTTTGCTACTGATTTGCCGAGTGAGAGGGGCCTCAGAAGCTGACTAGCTTGAAACGACCCGGAAAAGCGCGGCGGCGCTTCCAGGCATGATGCCGTTCTGCGTTGACGGTATTTCTCGGAACGACCGCTTTGCCGTTCCGTTAGTTTGTTACGGCAGTGCCCAGACGATGAGAGCACGCCTGTTTCACCTAGCAAGCAAACTCCTCGAAAGGAGAACGCCATGACCAACCATGCCACGATGCTCGAGCGAGCAAGCGACGGAGATGTCGCCCACGACGAAACGGCCGCACTTATCGCCTCCGACAAGGTCGAAGGCACGACGGTGTATAACAAGAACGGCGAAAAGCTTGGCCAGATCGAAAACTTCATGGTCGGAAAGCGCACCGGCCGCGTCGAATACGCCGTCATGAGTTTCGGCGGCATTCTAGGGCTGGGGAAGAACCATTACCCCATTCCGTGGGATCGCCTTGAATACAATGTCGGAATCGGAGGCTATATAGTCGATATTGACAAGGAGGCCCTCAAGGACGCGCCCTCCTATGCTCAGGATGACCAGCCGCAGTTCAATTCGGATTATGTGGTCGGTGTCCGCAGCTACTATGGCATTCCGTACTAAGCTGGATGACCAACGGGCGGCCTATGCCGCCCGTTTCATCATGTCTGCTCGTGCTTGAGTTTCGGCTGTGAGCGCCTTTGAAGCGCAAGCGAACAAGCCAAATTGGTCAACTGCCCATCAAAGTGCTACATTCCTTTGGTAACGGTGACAGCAGATTGCGGGCGAGGCTGCATTTAACCTTTCCTATCTTAGCTTCTGCATGAGCTCTTGGCCCCGATTGGAGGCCCCATGCCTACTCTCATACTCGAAATTCACGATCTGGATGACGCAATAATCGATGTCATCACAATGGAAGGCGGTAACCCCGCTTGCGCCTTTCACTATCTGGAGGAGAATGAAACCCCGTTCCCCGTAAAGCTTTGGCGAGAGGGCTATCGAGGACGGGCATTTCTCGGCGACGTCCGGCGCGACGACCGAGGTGTATGGCACATTCAGGATAGGCAGGTCGAAGCGGAGGTGGATGATGCGTAGGCTCGGCATCATAGGTGCGATAGGTGGTGCTGTCGTGTTGGCTTACAGGCGGTGGGGGCGTTCGAGGCAACGTAACGCGGCGTTCGGTCCCGATCAGCCTCACGACAGTCACATGGACGTTCGCGACGCCGGCCCCGGGGCGATGCGCGACAAGCCTGTGAGGGAATGGACTGAAACCGACGAGGATCTCGATGAAAGCTTCCCTGCCAGTGATCCTCCTGGAGGGTATTGAGCCTAGCCTTCTAGGGGCATGGTACAGATGGCACTCAACCTACTCTTGGCAGAAGTTGCGCTTTCCCCATCTAGCAACTGATCTACGGGGAAAAATTTGGTATCAAGCCGCCACTCAGTGATGGAGCCAATTGCTACAATCCGACCTCAATAGCGCTCGCGGCGGGTTGAGCAAATCGTCGACCTTTTCAGTCTATATCAGCGGGTAGGACAATCGGTCGTGTGCTCGGATATGGGAACCTCCCCATGACGTCATCGGTAGTCTGACAATCATGCACCGAACAGGCGGAAAAGTTGTATAATAAGATTATCAAACCGCCACAGCGTTCCGCATTTATTGATCTAGTGAACGCCGCCATTCGAGCTGGTTTTGAGACCGGCCTAATAAGCAAGGCTCCTCTAGAAAAGAACTACCTGCTGGAGAAGGCCGCATCTGATGTCAGTTTGGACGATTTCGGTGATGATTGGTTCGAAGCACCAATGGAGGTGTTGCTTGGGTCGTTGAACCACGAAGCGAATTTGAATGAAGCGGGGCAATGGGCAGCACAGAAGCAATTCTCGCACGTCCTTCACGGCCGGCTAATGGCTCAAAGGTGGTTCGGTGATCGCCCTGAAATCTTAGCGAGACCTATCTCACGCCCGATTGTGATTGTCGGACCCATGCGATCCGGCACGACCCGACTTCATCGTCTCTTGGCAGTTGATCGACGCTTCAATCATCTACGTAGTTTCGAGACCATAAGTCCGGTGCCGCGGCCCGATTTCATAGAAGTCATCGAAGGTATCAAGAGCGATCGGCGTCCAGCCATAGCACGGCGGATCATGGCGATCGCACGACTGGCGAATCCGCGTACGCTGTCTATCCACCCGACCGGGCCCTTCGAACCCGAGGAGGAATTGGGCCTGCTCGTCGCGAGCATGTGGGGTATGAAGCACGAGACACAGTGGTCGATTCCGACTTACGCCAGGTGGTGTGAGGCTCAGGATGCTACCCCGGCCTATTTACACATGGCCAATCTCCTTCGATTGGTTGGCTGGTCGCAGCAGGCGCCCATCGATCGCCCATGGCTCCTTAAGACACCCCAGCATATGTTGGACTTGCCTGCACTGCTGAGAGTTTTCCCCGATGCAAGGCTCATCTTCACCCATCGAGACCCAGTGAAACTGGTGGGAAGCGCTGCATCACTGGCTTGGAACCAAACAATAATTTACTCGAACAAGACCAACCCTCGGAAGTTAGGGCGAGAATGGCTTCGCAAGACTGCGCTCAAAGTACAGCGTATGCAGGAAGCACGAAGGAGCATACCCGACAGCAACATGATCGACGTTAATTATGACGACATGGATAGGGATTGGTTCGGCACTATGAAGCGAGTGTACGAATTTCTGAGCTTGGACATCGGACCTGCTGTGCCTGCGATGAAACAGTATCTTTCCCGCTCCAAAAGGCTGAAGCGGCGCCCTCATAAATATAGCCTAGCTGAATTTGGCATCGGGGACGGCGAGGTAAGGGAGCGCTTTTCAAACTACTCGCGAACCTTTGATATTGCCTCTGAGGTCAGCGTTGCCCCACAATCCCGTCGAATGCATCACAAATTCGGGCAACCGCTTAAGCAATGCTAATGTCCTCTCTTATCCTTTTGTGAGTCACTGCTAATGCACCTACCGGAAGTAGCAGTTTCCCTGCCGCTGATTGCGAAGCGTCGGTTGGATAGCGGGTCCGAGAGCTATTCCTAATCAGACCACAACTGGCATTCCGCTTCAACGCTTAGCAAATCGGGGAAAGAGCGGCCCTTCCGCTTTAGGATGTGCTGCGTAATCGACCCGCCATCTATGTCATTGGCAGGAATATCATATATATATATATAGGCCGCGACTGCCATTGGACAGGGCGATCGCATCGTCCGCATTTGAAAACGTCAAACCTGTGGGTCGGCCTCCGGCGAAAGTATGTATTTCGCCTTGTGTGCCCAGTGAGAAGCCGCTGCCTTCGGTCCAAGAAATGATGAAAGCTGTTTCGCCATCACTCCATGTAATCATATTCGGCTGCGGGCTGACGTCCGAATTGCTTGACGCAGAAAACCCACTTCCGACAGATTTTGAACCGCGGTAAATCAGGACGGCCTGGTCACCCTCTCGATTGGCAAAGATAATGTCTTCGTACTTCTGCCGATCTGACTTGTATTAGATCTCAGGCAAAAAATCGGTTGGTGGGTTTTCGCCGCCCTTGTCTTTACCCCCACCTTTTCCATCGGGAGGCGCTGCGGAAGCGGCAAATGCCATTGCTAGAGCAATGGCCGCTGTGGGTGAAAATCTTGAAACACGCATGATCGGTCCCCTGTAGGAGAAATCCCGCGCGACCATCTTCTCTTGTGATTGACTCCTAATAGCACAACTCAACGCACTTCTCGAATCCGCGGATAAAGCGTCCGCTTCCCACCCATCATCGGACATTCGCGGTGCTGATTACCGGAGCAAAGCTGCCGGTCCGCTTTCAGGCATCCGCAGGGAAAGCCTGAACGTCCGGAATGAGGGCGCAAAGCTGACACTGATCCCATGTCGCTTCGAGCATGACGGGGGAGGGGGGATTCAATACCCCGGGGATAACCTTAGAAAGTGATCGGGTGAGGGGGTGTCGTTGGGGGTAATGACCGCGAAAATTAGAGAATAACCCTTTAATTACAGGATAATAAGAAGGCTATTCCTGTCCCTCCTCCGCTACCAGAATCCGAACAGCAGCGGCGCAAGGGAATTCCACCAGTCCGTGCGGGCGATGAGCGGCGAAACTGCATGCAGCGGGATCAGGATCGCCATGGCCCCGAGGGTCACAGGGTGGATCCGGCCCAGCTTGCGCTTGTCGTAGATGGCAAGCGCGATCAGAACTGCATCGCCTACCAATGCCGGTATCATGTCCGACCATGGAAAAGGGATCACGGTCATCCAGCTAATTCGTGAAAAGGCTGGGGCGAAAAGGTTCAGAAATGCCACGAATATGAGCCGCCGATGCCACTCAACTCGCCGCGTCGCTTCGAAGATGGCCCAGGCAAACGCGATGCAAAAAACCGTGATATCGACCAAGTTGTAGATCGCATATTCGAACGGCTGTTCAACGCCGCGGGCCTGTCGTTCGGCTGCCGCTTGCACAGTCTGCCATATGCCGAGCGGCAACATCGCTCCGGCAAGCGCGACCCCTGCCATGCCGAGTTCGCGGTGCAGCTTCACTTTGCCTGTTCTTACCAGCTGCGTTTGCACCACGAAGAGCCCAACCCAGGCGAAGAACGCCAACCCGTGCAGGTGGCGCAAAAGCGTGAATTGATTGCTGCCTGTTGCCAGGGGAATGAAGTAGGTGGCGGGAAAACTCAGCAGAACCAGAGCGGCAATCAAAAGTGCGCTTGTCGCGAAGAAGCCGCTCGATCTGCGGCCAGGAGTTACCTTGCCCATTCCCCGTCCCCCCCGATTTTGGACAGACCTAACATCATTGCAGACAACACAGAAGCGTGTCCGAGTTGGGTTGTAACACGCGTCGCCGAGGCAATTGTTGCCGGTCATGCCAATCAATCGATCAAATTCGAAGGTCGGGGCGGCGAGCCTCCCTCCGCTACGATTTCCCAGAAATCCGCGGTCACACGCCACTTCTTGCCAAGATGCGACCGGCAGGTGTAGCCAACCCGTCAGGGTCGCTGGGAGGAGGCTCTATTGGCAAATCAACCAGCGAAGACGCGCATCTATCAGAACCATCACCTGGATTCGACCAGGTGGAATTGGTTCAAACCCCGCGACAACGACATCATCATCGCAACGTCCTACAAGGCCGGGACGACGCTGATGCAGACGATCGTCGCCAACCTCCTGTTTCCGCACGACGACATGCCGGCGCCTGCATCCGATTTGTCGCCCTGGCTGGATTTCAGGCTCTTCCCGCTTGAACTGACGCTCGGCCAGCTGGAGGCGCAGGAACACCGGCGGTTCATCAAGACGCATACCCCGCTCGATGGCCTGCCCTATTTCCCCGAAGCCAAGTACATCTGCGTCAGCCGTGATCCACGGGACGTCTTTATGTCGCTCCTCAACCATTGGGGAAACCACACCGAAGCGTTCTACATGGCGGCGAATTCGACACCCGGCAGAGTAGGCGACGAGTTCCCGCGTTTCGGCGGCGATATCAAGGAGATGTGGAGGGACTGGATCACCCGAAGCTGGTTCGACTGGGAGATCGGCGGCTACCCCTATTGGTCGCATCTGAGCTACGCGCTCACCTTCTGGAACCATCGCGAGATGGACAATATCCTGATGGTCCACTTCAACGATCTGCGGGCCGATCTCGATGGCGAGATGAGGCGCATTGCCGCGTATCTGGACATCGACGTGGCGGAGGAAGACTGGCCGGACGTCATTCGCCGTTGCACTTTCGAAGAGGTCAAGAAGAACCCGTCCAAGGTGGTGGGCGAGGGTATCTCCTTCGCCTTCGAGGGAGGGGCGGATACTTTCATCCACAAGGGCACCAACCGGCGCTGGGTTGGCGTACTGGATGAGGAAGACCTCGCGCTTTACGAGGAAGCGATGGCCAAATTGCCGCAGGATTTCAGGCAGTGGCTTGAACGCGGGAGCCAGGCAGGAATGGCTGGCTAGCTATTCCTCCGCCACCGGATGTCCTCAAGATTTGTGCTTGGCGCTCGACTGTCATAGTCTTCGCTCGGGTCCGGGGGAGATTGGTTATGAGTGCTTTCGCGCGATCCGTGTTTCATGCCGTTGCTGTTACTGCCTTGGCCTTACCTGCGATGCAGGCGCGGGCTCACGAACCGGTTGTCCCTGAACTGGAAGCGATGCGGGTCGCAAACATGCAGGGAGCCACGCTGGCATTCCTCGGCACGCTGACTGACGAACAACGCGAAAAGGCGAGCAGCACGCTGGACGACAATGCCACCAGGACAAGCTGGTCCAACCTGCCTGTCAGCATGGCGCCGAGGTCAGGACTGGTCGTAGCGGAAATGTCGCCCGAACAGCGCCGCGCGCTCCACGCCATGATGGCGTCGGCACTATCCAGCCAGGGCTACCTCAAGTCGGCGACGATCATGTGGCACGAGGACGTGCTGCGTGCGATGTTCGACGCGATGGTGGGGGCTATGCCGGACAGCGATCCGCGCAAGGCGCAGGCGCTCGGTTTTGCCGACAATTACGACAGCGAGAAGTATTTCGTCTCCGTGTTCGGCGATCCCCGGGAGGAGGATTGGGGTTGGCTGGTTACGGGACATCATTTCGCCGTCAACTTCACCGTGTCCGGCGGCAAGATCGCGTTCACGCCGATGTTTCTCGGTGCCAATCCGCAAATTGTCCAGGAGGGCCGCTACGCAGGCTGGCAACTGCTCCAGCATGAATCCGACAGGGCGTTAGCCTTGCTCGGATCGCTCGACGACGATCAACTGGTGCAGGCCGTTGTGGCGGCAGAGGTGGATGGCGCTGTCTTTGCCGGGCCGGGTAAACAGGAAAGCCACCAGCAGTCCTTCGGCATAAAGGCCTCGGACCTCAATCCGGTCCAGCGCCAACTGCTTAACGGCCTGCTCGACGAATATCTCGGCGATGCGTCGAATGAGGCGGCCGCGCGGCAACGCGCTTCGATCGAAGCCGACGGTCCGGACACATTGCGATTTGCCTGGTGGGGGCCGACCGACCAGCCGAGAGGCCGCTATATGTTCAGAGTGCAGGGCCCGTCAGTGCTGATCGACTATGTCCGTGAACCGTCCGGCGACGGAGCGCATAATCACGTGCATTCGATCATGCGCGACCCGTCGAATGACTACGGAGCCGACTGGTTGAAGCGCCACTACCAGGAAGCGCACCAGGAGTAGCGCGCGAGATATGCGACCTAGGGGGGCGAGCTCTCCAGCCGCTACCGCACCTCCGTCGCTTCGGGCGAGCTGGTCGCCGCCAACATTGCCTGGCAGCTGGTGCCTCCGGTCCTGGCTGACGGGTCCGCCAAGGCTTCGAGGTCGTTCACGTAGGCCTCGGGCAATTCGGACCTTATCCTGGCCCAGGTTTTGCTCCCTCCCGGCGTGCAGATGATCCGCAGGAAATCCGGGCCGGCCCCGAGATCGAAGTGCCTTGCCGGGACCAGCCCTTCCTCGGCGCGATCCCACAGCTGGAACGTCGCCCAGGCGTGTTCGCGCATCATGTAGTCAAAGCGCATCTGGTCGGTAGGATCGAGCTCCCGGGAACCGTCCAGTCCGAAGCGGAAGACTTCTGCCGTCTCGCGGCTCTCGTAAATCGAGCTGCGAAACTTCGACCACTGGGACATGCTCGCATTCGATTCCTCGCGGCTCGCAATCTTGGTGCCTTCCGAGATCTGGAAAGCGACAAACATCAGCGAAACAATAAGCGCGGCTGTCGAGACGACCTGAGCGATGAAGGAGACATATTCCATGCGCCGGTGGCGATGGACTGCGTCAGGATCCTGTCCGCTTGCAGGTTCGATTTTCTCGGCATTCCATTCCCCCCGGATGGCCGCAACTGACTTTCGATCATGTATCGTGCGGCTTTTTGAGGAGCAAGAAGCGCCAGCCAACCCGGCCGAAATCGCAAGGGTCGGGAGTTACTCCCAGCTCGCGCCGGTCGATCGCCAGGTCTTGCTTTCGGCATCCCACACGCTGGCGGTGACGCAAGGAGTCGGGTTGATCCCGTCGCACTGCGATCCGTGAACGTCTGCCAGCAACACCGCATGCGGACCCAGCTTCGCCATGCCCCAACCACGGGTCAGCATGGAAGCGAGGGTGCCGTCTACAAGGAAGTGCGCCATCGTTCCGCCGGTGCCTCCATACATCGAGGCAGCGGTGGAACAGGCGAAGCCCGATTCGTTCAGCGCCCAGTCCTCGTCGCCGTCACCGTCGAGGTCGACCCGCTGGATCGCAGCGTCTTCCATGGCGAATTTGCCGCCGTCCAGTTCCGCGCAAACCGAGGCGGCCTCGTCTATCTTGGTCTGCAACTGCGCCGGCACATCGGCTGAAGGTTTCGCATGAAGCTGCGCCGGGAAGACCAGCATCGCAGATGCCATGATCGCGCCAAAGTTTCTGACACCCACCCTGTGTCCTCCTCTCGAATTCATCGACCCCTGACCGGAAGCTGGCGCAAGACCGGAAATTCGGCAAGTCCTGCGCTCGACCCGCTGACCACCACCCTTATTGGCGAAGGAGTTTTCCCGGGAACATTGACATCCCCGCGGAGTATATTAGATAATGCTCATATTAGGGAGCTAGAGACCATGTCTACCCACGATACCGCTATGAAAAACGCCACGACCCAGATCCGGCGCGCGCTCGACGACAAGGCGCTGAAGCCTTCGATCGCTGGGTTCTTCGACGAAGCGACCAATACGATCAGCTACGTCGTCCACGATCCCGCCACCAACGAGGCGGCGATCATCGACTCGGTGCTCGACTACGATGCCGCTGCAGGCCGGACTTCGAACGGTTCGGCGGACCTCATCATCGAATATGTCACCAAGAACGATCTCACCGTGACCTGGCTGATCGAAACGCACGCCCATGCCGATCACATCTCGGCAGCGCCCTATCTGCAGGAAAAGCTCGGCGGCAGGCTCGCCATCGGGCGGGAGATCATTCGCGTGCAGGAAGTCTTCGGCAAGCTGTTCAATGCAGGCACCGAATTCCAGCGCGACGGTTCGCAGTTCGATCATCTGTTCGATGACGGCGAGACCTTCAAGCTCGGCACGCTTGAGGGCATTGCGCTGCATGTTCCCGGTCACACGCCGGCGGACATGGCCTTCATCATCGGCGATGCCGCATTTGTCGGCGACACCATCTTCATGCCCGACTTCGGGACTGCCCGTGCGGACTTTCCCGGCGGCGACGCGCGCCAGCTGTACCAGTCCATCAAGCGGCTCCTGTCGCTGCCCGAGGACACGCGCCTGTTCCTTTGCCACGACTACAAGGCACCCGGCCGCGACGAATATGCCTGGGAAACCACGGTCGGCCAGCAGAAGCGAGAGAACGTGCACGTCAAGGAAGGCACAAGCGAGGACGAATTTGTCGAGATGCGTACTGCGCGTGACAAGACGCTCGCCATGCCCAAGCTCATCATGCCCAGCGTGCAGGTGAACATTCGCGGCGGGCGCCTGCCCGAACCGGAGGATAATGGCGTGAGCTACATCAAGATCCCGGTGAATGCGGTATGATGCTTCCCGGCTTCCCTGAAGCAGCCCCGCTCGCCGGCCTGGCTGGCGGGCTGCTCATCGGCCTCGCTGCAGCGCTGATGCTGCTCGGCGCGGGTCGTGTTACCGGCGTGTCCGGCATTGTCGGACGAGCATTCGGCATCAACGACAGCGGGATGTCCTGGTCGAGCGCCTGGACCTTCGTCATCGGCCTGCCGCTCGGCGCGTTTCTGGTGGCAACGTTGAAGGGTGGGTTCGAGCCAGAATTCGTGCCCCTGCCACTGCTCGCTGTTGCCGGTGTGCTCGTCGGTTTCGGCGCGCGTCTCGGCAGTGGTTGCACCAGCGGCCATGGTGTTTGCGGTGTCAGCCGCCTGTCGCAGCGCTCGCTCGTGGCGACGGCAACCTTCATGATCGCGGGTATCGCGACCGTGGCCGTAATGGGAGCTCTGTAATGATCCGGACCCATCTACCCCCCCTGGTTTCTGGCACCCTGTTCGGCGCGGGCCTCGCGCTTGGCGGCATGACCGACCCTGCACGCATCCGCGGGTTCCTCGACATCTTCGGTGCGTGGGACCCGACGCTGGCCTTCGTCATGGGCGGCGCAGTGCTGGTCATGGGCATCGCATGGCGTTTCGTGCCCCGGATGGCTCATCCGGTGTTCGCGCCCAAGTTCTCGCTTCCTGACAGGACCGACCTGACCCCGCAGCTGGTGGGCGGCGCGACCCTTTTCGGTGTGGGCTGGGGCCTTGCCGGCCTCTGTCCGGGGCCTGGCTTCGCAAGCCTCGCCATCGCCCCGCTCGAGGCAGTGGTGTTCTGCGCCAGCCTGCTGGCCGGGATGCTGATGCATCGCGTGCTCTTCGACCAGAAAGCAAAGGCACCTGCCCATGCAAGCCACTAAGCTAACCGATCGCCTGAGCGTTCGCGGCCAGATTACGGCCGAGGACGTGCATGCCGCCAAGGACGCCGGCTTCACGACTATCGTCTGCAACCGGCCCGACGGCGAAAGCCCCGACCAGCCTTCCGCCGAAGCAATCGCTGCGGCAGCGAGCGAGGCTGGCCTGGCGTTCCACAATAACCCCGTGACCCCTGACACGCTGACGCCCGAGAAAGTCCGGTTCCAAGGCGACATCTTGGGGTCTGCCGAGGGCAAGGTGCTGGCCTATTGCGGCAGCGGTCGGCGCTCAACCATCCTCTGGATGCTGGCAAACCCGGACGGGCTGACG
Organism: Qipengyuania gaetbuli; assembly: GCF_009827315.1. Lineage (NCBI taxonomy): Bacteria > Pseudomonadati > Pseudomonadota > Alphaproteobacteria > Sphingomonadales > Erythrobacteraceae > Qipengyuania > Qipengyuania gaetbuli. Next base: position 731,227 of record NZ_WTYF01000004.1, on the reverse strand, counting down.
CCGGACGAGCGGGTCGATATCGCAGCGCAGGCCGGATACGACCTCGCCTCGATGCGTCCGAACCTCTGACCGGCGGAGCGTTGAATGGGTAGCAGGGCTCCCGGCACCGGGAACGGATCGCTGACAGGCGGCGCGATGCGCCTGACCCGCCAGCACGCCCAGCGCTACCTGCCCATCCTCGACTGGGGGCGTACCTACGACAGGGGCACGCTGTCCAACGACCTCATCGCGGCGGTGATCGTCACGCTGATGCTGATCCCGCAGAGCCTCGCCTATGCGCTGCTGGCGGGCCTGCCGCCAGTCGTCGGGCTCTATGCCTCGATCCTGCCCCTAATCGCCTATGCCATCTTCGGTACCAGCCGCACGCTTTCGGTCGGGCCGGTGGCCGTGGTCTCTCTCATGACCGCGGCAGTGGCCGGAAAGGTCGCTGCGGGCGGTACGGCCGAATATCTCGCCGCGACCATCGCGCTGGCAGCGATTTCCGGGCTGATGCTGACCGCCATGGGCCTGCTACGGCTCGGCTTCCTTGCCAACCTCCTGTCGCATCCGGTCGTCAGCGGTTTCATCACCGCAAGCGGGATCATCATTGCTGCCAGCCAGCTCAAGCACTTGCTTGGCGTGAAGGCAGAGGGCGAAACGCTGGTCGAAATCGTGCTGTCGCTTGCCTCGCATATCGGGGACACCAACCAGGTCACTCTGGCGATTGGTGCGGGCGCCACTGCGTTTCTCGTATGGGTGCGAAAGGGGCTGAAGCCTACCCTGATGAAGCTTGGCCTCAAGGAAGGAACAGCGGGGGTGGCGACCAAGGCGGGTCCTGTGCTCGCGATCGTCGTGACCACGGCAGCTGTAGCCTTGCTGGGCCTCGACGAGCGCGGTGTCAGGACCGTGGGCGACATCCCGGTCGGCCTGCCACCGTTTGCCTTGCCCAGCTTCGATGCGGGGTTCTGGTCGGAATTGCTGGTCGGAGCCGCCTTCATCTCGATCATCGGCTTCGTCGAATCCGTGTCTGTCGCGCAGACGCTTGCCGCCAAGCGCAGGCAGCGCATCGATCCCGACCAAGAGCTGGTGGCGCTGGGCACGTCGAATCTGGCTTCCTCGCTGTCCGGAGGCTTTCCGGTGACCGGCGGTTTTTCACGTTCGGTCGTCAATTTCGACGCCGGCGCAGCAACGCCGGCGGCGGGGGCTTTCACGGCCATCGGCATTGCGCTGGCCACCGTTTTCCTGACGCCGCTGCTGTTCTACCTGCCGCTGGCCACCTTGTCGGCGACGATCATCGTGGCGGTTCTCACCCTGGTGGACCTGCACAAGCCCGTCGAGCTGTGGCGCTATTCCAAGCGTGACTTCATCGCGATCACTGCCACGATCCTCGTCACGCTGGTGGACGGGGTGGAATCGGGCGTGCTGGTTGGCGTGATCGCCAGCCTTGCCTTGTTCGTGTGGCATTCCTCGCTGCCGCACGCGGCGGTGGTGGGGCAGGTCCCCAATACGGAGCATTTCCGCAATGTGCGCCGGCACAAGGTCCTGTGCGATCCGCAGGTCCTCACCATCCGGGTCGACGAATCCCTGACCTATCTCAACTCGCGCTGGCTGGAGGAATTTGTCCTCAGCGAGATTGCCGACAATCCGGAGGTGAAACATCTCGTCCTGATGTGCTCGGCAGTCAATTTCATCGATGCTTCGGGACTGGAAGTACTGGAGGCGCTCAACGAGCGGCTGGGCGATGCAGGGGTGACCATGCACTTGTCCGAAGTGAAGGGACCCGTCACCGACCGGCTGTCGCGGACCCACTTCCTCTACAAGCTGAGCGGCAAGATCTTCCTGACGCAGTTCGATGCGTTCAGGACGCTCGCCCCCGATGCCGCTGCACGCGGCATTATGTCGACGCCGGACCTCGGCGCCAACCGGATAGAGAAACGGATGTGAGCGGGGTGGGCGCGAGGATCAGGCAGAAGCCTGACCGGCGTCCGTTTCGCATTGCGCGCAAAACAGGTCGTAGAGCGTGCCGATCACGGCCTTCGCGTCTTCGCTGTCGATCGAATACCAGACGAACTGCGATTCCCGCCGGGTCTTCACGAGGTTCTCGCGCCGCAGGACGCTCAGGTGCTGCGAAAGTGCCGATTGCGAGAGCGGGATCTTGGTCGCCAGTTCGCCGACCGTCATTTCCTTCTGCGACAGCTGGCACAGGATTATCAGGCGAGATTCATTGGCCATCGACTTCAGCAGCGCAACGGCGCGGCCGGCATTTTCCTGCATCATTTCAAGCGGAAGATCCACTTGGCGACTCCTTGGCTGCGGGCATCACGCGCGCGTCTGACAACCGGGCCATTCGCGGTTGCGTCGCGAAACCGGCCCTGCAATAGCTGTATTAGGAACTCGTGATATGAAAACAAGTCGCGAGCCGGTGGAGAGAGATGGGCTTTAACCCCTTCGAGACCGTCCGCGAGGACGTGGCCCTGTCGCCGCAGGTGGCCGACGAGGTGAAGACCTCCACCTGTTACATGTGTGCCTGCCGCTGCGGGATCAGGGTCCACCTGAAGGACGGCACGATCCGCTATATCGAGGGCAATCCCGATCATCCGGTCAACAAGGGTGTGCTGTGTGCCAAGGGTAGCGCGGGCATCATGCACCAGTATGCGCCGGCCAAGCTGACCAAGCCACTGCTTCGCACAGGCGAGAGGGGATCGGGCGAATTCCGCGAGATCGAGTGGGACGAGGCGCTGGAACTGGCGACCCAGTGGCTGGGCGAGGTTCGCGAGCGTGATCCGGCCAAGCTCGCCTTCTTCACCGGGCGTGACCAGTCGCAATCTCTGACCGGATGGTGGGCCAGCCAGTTCGGCACGCACAATTTCGCAGCCCACGGAGGCTTCTGCTCGGTCAACATGGCTGCAGGCGGGCTCTACACGCTGGGCGGGGCCTTCTGGGAATTCGGCGAGCCCGATTACGAGCGCACGCTCTACCACATGATGTTCGGCGTGGCCGACGATCATGACAGCAATCCGATCAAGCTTGGCCTCGGCAATCTGAAGACCCGGCCGGGGACGAAGTTCGTGTCGGTCAATCCGGTGCGTACCGGCTATTCGGCGATCGCGGATGAGTGGATCGGGATCAGGCCGGGGACCGACGGACTGTTCGTGTTCGCGCTGATCCATGAACTTCTGCGGGCGGAGAAGATCGATTGGGCGAGCCTTGCCCGCTATTCCAACGCGCCCTGGCTGGTCATCAACGAGCCGGGCGCTGCCGATGACGGCCTGTTCCTGCGGCACGAGGACGACGGCGCACCGCTTGCATGGTGCCTCGAGCAGGACCGGGCGATCAGGGCCAATGCTGCGCACATCAAACCGGCCTTTGCGGGCGAGCGAGAAATGAATGGCCGCCGCGTCGTTCCGTCCTTCCAATTGCTCGCGGAACGGTACCTAGACGCCGAATTTTCAGCCGATGCCGTTGCAGCGACGACCGGCATTCCGGCGGACACGATCCGCCGCATTGCCGCAGAACTGGCGGAGACGGCGTTCGAGAAGGAAATCGTAATCGAGGAGCCGTGGATCGATGCCTGGGGGCGTCACCACGACCGCTTCGTCGGCCGGCCCGTGTCCTTCCATGCCATGCGCGGCATCTCGGCGCATTCGAACGGTTTCCACACCTGCCGGGCCATCCACATCCTGCAGGCGCTGCTTGGCTCGGTCGATTGCCCTGGAGGATGGAGGTACAAGGCGCCGTTCCCCAAGCCGATCCCGCCCGGCGTCAAGGCGGCTTGGCCCAAGGCGGAAGCGGGCGTTCCGCTGGACGGCCCACCGCTGGGCTTCCCGCGATCGCCTGAAGACCTGATCGTCGACCAGCACGGCGAACCGCTGAGGATCGACAAGGCTTTCAGCTGGGAGCACCCGCTGGCGCTGCACGGCATGATGCACATGGTGCTGCACAATGCCGCCACGCAGGACCCTTACGGCATCGATTTGCTGTTCATGTTCATGGCCAACATGGCCTGGAACAGTTCGATGAACATCCCCGACACGTTGGGCTATTTCACGAAGAAGCGCGAGGACGGCGAATACGTCATCCCGAAGATCATCTACTCCGATGCCTTCTGGTCGGAGACGGTCCCCTATTGCGACCTCATCCTGCCCGATACGACCTATCTGGAGCGGTGGGACTGCATCTCCATGCTCGACCGGCCGATCTCGTCTGCCCATGGCGGCGGGGACGCGATCCGCCAGCCGGTCCTTCCGCTCGACCGCGATGTGCGCCCGTTCCAGACTGTCCTGCTCGATCTCGGCGCGCGGCTGGGCCTGCCGGGCATGACCAATCCCGACGGATCGCCGAAATTCCCGGGCGGGTACGAGGACTATATCATCAACCACGAACGCGCGCCCGGGGTGGGTCCGCTATCGGGCTGGCGCGGCGAGGACGGGAGCAAGTCGGGCGTCGGTTCGGTCAATCCCGAACAGCTCGACCGCTACATCGAGAACGGGTGTTTCTGGCACGAGGAACTGCCGCTTTCCGCGCAATTCATGAAATACGCGAACCGCGAATACCTCGCCTATGCCAAGAAAATGGCTTGGCTCGGCTCGACCGACCCAATCACCTTCCAGCTCTACAACGAGGATTTGCAGAAATTCCGCCTGGCGGCGCGCGGGCACGGCAAGATCCAGCCGCCGGAGGAGCATCGCGAACGGATCGACACCTATTTCGACCCGCTGCCCATCTGGTACCAGCCATTCCTCGAACGCGAGGAGGGCGGGGAAGACTTCCCGGTCCACGCTCTCTCGCAGCGGCCGATGCACATGTATCACAGCTGGGGCAGCCAGAATGCGTGGCTCCGGCAAATCACCAGCGCGAACAAGTTGCACATGCACCGCGACCTTGCCGCCCGCCACGAGCTTGCGGACGACGACTGGGTTTGGATCGAGAACGGCCGCGGTCGCGTGAAGGCGCAGGTGAAGCTCGTCACCGGCGTGAACCCCGATGTCGTGTGGACCTGGAACGCGATCGGTAAGCGCAAGGGCGCCTGGGGCCTCGACAAGGACAGCCCCGAGATGACGCGCGGCTTCCTTCTCAATCACATCATCACCGAGAAGCTGCTGCCGGAGAAGGGCGACAAAGCCTATTCCAATTCGGACCCGGTGACCGGCCAGGCCGCATGGTACGATCTTCGCGTCCGCTTGCGGAAGTGTACGGCGGAGGAGGCAGGTGAAGCATATCCCGTTTTCGAGCCCGTCGGACAGCGCTTCACGGGGCAGGACGGCCCGCTGGAGTTTGGCGCGGACCTCAGGGGTGACGGGACGGGCGGGAAGGCCGCACTCAAGGAATTCATCGGCCAGCGGCACGCCAATCACAGCTGGATCGACGGCATCAGGGATGGGCGCGGTAACCGTGGGAATAAGGGGACATGACCAGCCTTCCGGAGACTACTGGCAAGAAGCTCGGCCTCGTCGTCGATCTCGACATCTGTGTCGGGTGTCACGCCTGCGCGGTGAACTGCAAGGAATGGAATGCAGGCGCGAAGTCCGCGCCGCTCACCGACTACGACCCCTACGGCAAGAAGCCGGACGGCGTATGGTTCAACCGTGTCCACACCTACGAGACGACCGATGAGGCCGGCCGCGGCCAGACCGTCCATTTCCCGCGGTCCTGCCTGCACTGTGAGGATGCGCCTTGCGTGACCGTGTGCCCGACAGGGGCGAGCTACAAGCGCGAGGAAGACGGCATCGTGCTGGTCAACGAGGACATCTGCATCGGCTGCAAGCTGTGTAGTTGGGCGTGCCCCTATGGCGCGCGCGAATATGACGAGAACCAGGGCGTGATGAAGAAATGCACGCTCTGCGTCGACAAGATCTACAACGAGAACCTGCCCGAGGAGAGCCGCGTGCCGGCCTGCGTATCTACCTGTCCGGCAGGCGCGCGCAGTTTCGGCGACTTGGGCGATCCGGATAGCGAAGTGTCGCGCCTCGTCGCTGCAAGAGGCGGCTACGACCTCATGCCCGAGCAGCAGACGAAACCGGTCAACAAATACCTGCCGCCGCGACCGCGACAGGACGGGCGGGAAGGGGCCAAGGCACCGCGCATGCTGGACCATGTCGACGAGACGACCGAAGGGGCGGGCCTGATCGCCCGCTGGGTCGACAAGATCCTGTCGTAGGGGAACGGGCGATGCATCCTGCGAAATCCGTGATCTTCTTCACTACCGCCAGCGGCGCGGGCTACGGGATGATGATCGTCTTGGCCTTGCTCGCATCGCTGGGCGTCCTGCCGCGAGAGGCGGGTTTCGGTTTCGCGACTTTCGGCCTGGCTTTTACCCTGATCGTTGCGGGGTTGCTGTCCTCGACGCTGCACCTTGGACGTCCGGAACGCGCATGGCGGGCGTTGTCGCAGTGGCGGTCGAGCTGGCTTTCACGCGAAGGGCTGGCGGCAGTGATCGCCTTCGTCCCGCTCGGCCTGTTCGCGATTGCGTGGAGCTTCAACCTCGTCGCAAGCTCGACCAACGTCGTTCTGGGCATCGTGGGAGCGGCCGTGTCGCTCGTGACGCTTTACTGCACGGCCATGATCTACGCTTCGCTGCGGCCTGTTCCCGCGTGGTTCAACGGCTGGACTGTTGCGGGCTATCTTGTCCTCGGGCCGATGAATGGCGCGGTGATCCTCGCATTCCTGCTGGACGCTTTCGATGCCGACCAGGCGACGGCGATCACGCGGCTGCTTGCGCTGGTAATGTTGATAATCGGGCTAGGCGTGAAGATGGCCTACTGGCGGCGCATCCACACCTCCGCGCCCGTCAGCACGGCAGGTTCGGCGACAGGGCTGGGACATTTGGGGCGGGTCGAGATGACCGGGAGCCCGCACGACAATGACAATTACCTTCTACGCGAAATGGGATTCCGCATCGCGAGGAAGCACGCGGACAAGCTCCGGCGGATTACCGTATGGTCCGGTTTCATCATCCCCATGCTCGCCATGGTGTACGGGCTGGTCTTCCCCTTCGAACCTTTGACACTGCTGTTTGCGGTGATTGGCCTGGTCGCCTGCCAGATCGGGGTTGCGACCGAGCGTTGGCTGTTCTTCGCCGAAGCCAAGCACGCCGTAACCCTGTATTACGGAGAGCAGGCCGTCTGACCTCACTGGCTCAGCCGCGCTTCGGCTTCACGTAGCTGGGTAAGATCATCGATATCCTCGAACGCATCGCCACTGCCATCTGTAGGCCATTGTATTTCGAGCGCCTCCTGCGCCTCCGCAAACCGCCGGAGTGAACGCCCGCCTTGTGCGATGAAAGCGGCAAGCTCGTCCGGCGCAACCCGCCAGAGACCGGCCATCGCCTGTAAATGCCCGCTCGCGACGGGAAGCGCGGCACCTTTACCACCGATAGCTGCCGCAAGGCGCGGCAAAAGGTCGCGGTGAAGGAAAGGCATGTCGCAGGCCACCAGCAGGACGTGAGAGCAGTGCTGCTCACCGGCGAAGCGGAACGCGCTGGCGAGCGCCGAAATCGGGCCGAGGTTTTCCGCGCTGTCGAACAGGATGGGAAGGTCCGAAGGCGCTGCCTGCCCGGGCTCGCTCACCGCTATCGCGATGGTGTCGCCCCATGTTTGCGCCGCATCGATGGCACGTTCCAGCATGGATCGTCCGGCCAATATCCGGGCGGGCTTGTCTCCGCCAATGCGTTCGCCACGCCCGCCTGCGGCGATGACTATGGCAACCCGGCTTGGATGCAGAACTTCGACCACTGATGCAGGCTAGGCCGGGCGGACGAGGCCGTCCATGCCGATTGCATCCGCTCGTTTGTCAGACCGCTGCGCTGAAGCGCGTTTTTGACACCTGCCTGTACGGGTCGAGCAGGGCGGCGATCGTCCGCGCATAGGGCAGGCCGTCGGGGTCCATGGTCAGCACTCTCCCGTCGAGCGAAGCCAGTCCGCGGGCAGTAAACGCCGACAGGCGGCAGGCGATATCGGCCGTGAGATATTCGGGCAATTCGGTCCTGCCCTGACAGAGCAGATCCTCGATCGCCTTGCCGCGTTCGCGGTCCTCTGCGCTGCGCTCGAACCCGCGCTGGGCGGTGAGCGACCCTTGCGAGGCGATCATACGATAACGCCCGCTGTTCTTCTCGTTCTGGGCGAGGAGGTGAGGGAAGGAACTGATCGCCGAACTGCCGAGGCCGATCAGGTTCGGCGCGGCATCGTCGGTAAAGCCCTGGAAATTGCGGTGCACCCGCCCTTCCGTCGCTGCGCGTGCAAGGGGATCGCCGCCGGGCCGCGCGAAATGGTCGAAACCGACCGGCAGATAGCCGTGGGTCGCCAGGTAGGAATAGCCGAGCCCGGCCATGGCGAACCGCTCCGCCTGGTCGGGCAGGTCGGTATCGTCGATCATCCGCTGGCGCGGGACGATGTGCGGCACATGGGCATAGCCGAATAGCGCGACGCGATCCGCGCCTAGAGCGCGGGTGCGCTGGAGCGTGTCGAGCAGGTCGTCGCGGGTCTGGCCGGGCAGGCCGTACATGAGATCGAAATTGAGCGAAGTGACGCCTGCATTCCTGAGCAGATCGACCGTCTCGACAATCGAATCCTCTGTCTGCACACGCCCGATCGCTTCCTGGCAGTGCGGGGCGAAGGTCTGGACGCCTAAGCTGGCACGCTCGATCCCGACGTGGCCGATCACTTCGGCCCAGGAGCGCGTCATCGTGCGCGGATCGAGCTCGATCGAGAAGATCGGGTCGTCGAGACCGAAGCGGATGGTCAGCGTGTCGACCAGCCGCACGAAATCGGTAGGCGTGATGGCATTGGGGCTACCGCCACCGAATGCCACCCGCCCGACCTTCGTGCCTCGCGGGAGGAGCGAGGACACGAGATCAATCTCTGCGTGCAGTGCCGAGAGATAGGATTCCAGCCGCTGCCGACGCCCGGCCTTGCCGGTATTGCAGCCGCAGTAGAAACAGATTTTCTCGCAGAAAGGGATGTGGACGTAGAGCGAGACATCGCCCGACACGATCTCCAAGGCCTTGCGATAGGCATCGCCCGGGATGTCGCCGAATTCGGCGGCAGTCGGGAAGCTGGTGTAACGCGGAACGGGCGTTGCGAGCAGGTCGGGGTGATAGGGCCACATGCAGGCCGGATTGGCGGGAATTGCCCCCGCTTTCATTGACTTCGATCAAGCCGTTTTCGAGAGCAACCGGCGTGACACCCTTTTTGCAGGCAGGCGCCGGGTTCGTCTTCTCCGCCGGTGCGCATCGGGAGGGTGAGGACGATGGTCTCACCACTGGCGCAAAGCGTTGCCGTCAAGCTCGTGGCTTCGGCGGGCAGGGGGCCGATTATCAGTGGGAACAGGGCAGCAAGGGGGAGCGCGAAGGAACTCATTTGGCGTTCTCCTCGCTTTCGTCCTCGTCATCAATGAGGATGCGGTGTGCGGCACCGTCGAGATCCTCGAACTGCCCGTCGCGCATGGCCCAGAAGAACATCGCCAGCCCGAATACGCCCATGCCGAGCGCAATCGGGATGAGGATCGCAAGGCCGCTCACTTCGCGGACCTTGCGAGGCGGAGCGAGTTCGCGACCACGACCAGCGAGCTGAGCGACATGGCGATGGCCGCGATCAGCGGTGTGACCATGCCTGCCAGCGCCAGCGGAACAGCCAGCACATTGTAGCCGATGGCGAAGGTGAAGTTCTGGCGGACGATACGCATCGTGTCGCGCGCCACGCTCACAGCAGTCGCCACGGGCGCAAGGCGTTCGCCGATGAAGACCGCATCTGCGGCTTGCTGGCTGATGTCGCTGGCCGTGCCCGGCGCGATGGAGGCGTGGGCGGCAGCGAGGGCAGGGCCGTCGTTGAGCCCGTCGCCGACCATCAGCGGGAAATGCCCCTCGCTGCGCAGGGCTTCGAGCCGCTCGAGCTTTTCTTCCGGACCGACACCGGCAAAACCTTCGAGGTTGAGTTCCTCGACCACCTTCGCGACGGCACCAGGGCGGTCGCCGGAAATGACCTGCGAGCACACGCCCATGCGGGCCAGCGTGTCGATCGCCTCCTTCGCGTCGGGTCGCAGGGCGTCCGAAAACAGGATGGGATGAGCGAGCCCGCCGACATGGAGTGTGGTGGACATGCCCGGCCCGCCGATCTCGTTGCGGCGCAGCGCGACCGAAGAATTGTCCCAGGTCGCCACGATCCCTTCGCCCTTGATCTCGCTGATATCGGCAAGGGTCGCAGGTTTCACGCCTTCCGCCCGCAGGCTTGCCGTGAGACCGCGGCTGAGCGGATGGCTGCTCGCCTGTGCAAGTGCGAGGGCCACCGATTTGGCGCGTGCGTCGAGATGCGAGATATCGGGGCGAGGCTCGCCCAGCGTGAGCGTGCCGGTCTTGTCGAACAGGGCGATATCGACCTCTGCCAGCCGTTCGAGCGCTGTCCCGTCCTTGACCAGCAGGCCTTTCTTGATGAGCGCACCGGAGGCGACCACTTGCGCCGCCGGAACTGCAAGTCCCATCGCGCAGGGACAGGTGATGATAAGCACTGCAATCGCAATGACGAGCGACTGGTGCCAGCCGGCGCCCGCGATCATCCAGCCGATGAAAGCGAGCACTGCCAGCGTGTGAACCGCAGGCGCATAGAGCCGCGAGGCGCGGTCCGCGATACGAACGTAGCGGCTGCGCGATTGGCCCGCTTCATCCATGAGGCGCGCGATTTCTGCCAGCGCAGTGTCGCCCTGCGTCGCCGTAATCTCTACAGTCAACGGGCCTTCTAGCGCGATCGCGCCAGCATGGACCGTATCGCCGGGGGCGACGGCTTCCGGCGTACTTTCGCCCGTCAGCATGGCATTGTCGAGCGCGCCCTTGCCGGAAACGACCGTCCCGTCTGCGGCGAGGGCTTCGCCGGCCGCCACGATCATGGTCATGCCGGGAAAGAGGTTTTCCGCCACGATCCGCTGCGTGCTGCCGTCCTCCTGGACAATGGCCGCGCTCTTGCCCATGCGCGAGAGCAGGGCACCGATGCCTGCCCGCGTGCGGTTGCGCATCATCGCGTCGAGCGAGCGACCTGCGAGCAGGAAGAAGAGCAGCATGACAGCGCCATCGAAATAGGCGTGCTCGCCGCCGGTCAGCACTTCGTAGAATGACATGCCCGTCGCCAGCAGGACACCGATAGAGATGGGAACGTCCATGTTGGTGCGGCGATAGCGCAGCGCCATGGCCGCGCTGGCGAAGAACGGCCGGCCGGAATAGGCCACCACCGGCAGGGCGATAAGGGCGGAGAGAAGGTGGAACAGCTCGCGCGTCACGCCGCCTGCGCCCGACCACACGCTGACCGACAGCAGCATGATGTTCATCATGCCGAAGCCCGCGACTGCAAGCGCGCGGAATAGGCGCTTTGCCTCCCGGTCGTCTTCCGCGAGCGGATTGGCGGCCACCGGCTGCGCTTCGAAGCCGAGGTGCTCGAGCGCGGAGATCAGCGCCTCGTCGTCCACGCGCGCAACATGGCGCACCGCCACCCGCTTGGCAGAAAAGTTCACGCGCGCCGCGTCGACACCATCGATTTCGCCAAGGCCCCGCTCGATCTTCGCGATACAGCCTGCACAGCGCATCCCCGGCACGGTGAAGCGGCTGTCGACCAGCGCCGGAGCCTCATCGGGCAGGGGATTGGCGAGGGCGTTCATCCCACGGGGCGCTCGATGCGATATTCTTGTTCGCCTTCGGCAAGGGTCAGGCGGACCAGCCAGCGTCCTTCCGGCAGCGGCGCGGTGCTGACGAAGCGGCCGTCATCTGCCGCTTCGAGTTGCCAGCGCAGCGGTTCTGCCCGGCCGAGCGGGTGACGCAGTTCGGCAATCGCCAGCGTGCCTTCGGGCGTGCCCTCGGTCTGGACTTCCAGATGGCCTGCCCCATTGCGCGCCACACGGGCCGACCAGCCGAGTTCGTTGGCCTCTTCCGCTGCGGCCAGCCAGCCGTTGAACTTTTGGCTGGCGACGTAGGAATTTTCGACCACGACCCCGCCGAAGCTGTTCACGGCAAGGCCGGCCATCATGAAATTGACAGCGACCACCACGCCGAAGCCTCCGACGAGGATGCCGGTCATGTGCCAGCCCGTGAAACGCTTGGTCATCATTCGCTCTCCGGTGCGCTGAAGCGGGTTGTGCCGCTGGCGGTTTCGGGTTGCTGGTCGTCGGTCGCCAGCGTGAAGGTGAAGTCCTGCTGGCCGCTGCCCGCAGGTGCCACGACATAGGCCCTGACGGTCCGCGTCTCGTCCGCCGGGACGGTGAAGGCCTGGCTGCGCGCCGCCGCATCCTGGCTGATACGGTCGGTCCAGAAACGGCCGCCTTCCAGCCCCTCCATCGCCACGGTCATCTCGCGCGGGCTGGTGGTCATGTTGCGCAGCTTGAGCGTGTAGGAATTGCGGATGGAACCGTCGCTCATCAGCATGAAGGGCGGATTGCGGTCGGGCGAAATGGTGAGATCGAGATGCGACCGCGTGCCGAGCGCGAAAAGCAGGGCAAAACCGATCGCCGACCAGATGCCGAGATAGACCAGCGTGCGCGGACGCAGCAGCGCCTTCCACGGCGGGCGCGGGGTTCCGCCTGCCGCCTCGCGCTCGCAGTCCTCCAGCGTCGCGTAGTCGATCAGGCCGCGCGGGCGACCGATGTCCTTCATCACCCGGTCGCAGGCATCGATGCACAATGCGCAGGTGATGCAGCCGATCTGCGGTCCTTCGCGGATGTCGATGCCGGTCGGGCAGACCTGCACGCATTGGGTGCAGTCGATGCAGTCACCGAACTGGCCGGGGTTCTTGGCGGCCTTCTTGACGCTGCCTCGCGGTTCGCCGCGCCAGTCCTTGTAGGTCACCAGCAGCGATTTTTCGTCCATCATCGCGGTCTGTATGCGCGGCCAGGGGCACATGTAGATGCACACCTGTTCGCGCATGAACCCGCCCAGCGTGACCGTGGTCAGCGTCAGGACGGCAACCGTGATGTAGGCGACCGGCGCAGCCTCTCCGCGCCAGAAATCATGCACCAGCGTGGGTGCATCGGCGAAATACATGATCCACGCGCCGCCGGTCCAGAACCCGATGAAGAGGTAGATCGACCACTTGAAGGCACGGCGCATGACCTTGCTCCACGTCCACGGCGCCGCATCGAGGCGCATGCGCGCATTGCGGTCGCCGTCGACGAAGCGGTCGACGTGCTGGAACACGTCGGTCCAGACGGTCTGGGGACAGGCGTAGCCGCACCACGCGCGGCCGACCGCGCTGGTGACGAGAAACAGGCCGATGCCCGCCATGATCAGCAGGCCGGCGACGAAGTAGAATTCATGCGGCCAGATCTCGATGCCGAACATGTAGAAGCGGCGGTTGGCGAGATCGACCAGTACCGCCTGGTCCGGCGCGTAGGGGCCACGGTCCCAGCGGATCCACGGCGTGCCGTAATAGATCGCCAGAGTGACCACCATGACCAGCCACTTGAAACGGCGGAACGGGCCGTCGATGCGCTTGTTGTGAACCGCCTTGCGCGCTTCGTAGAGCTTTTCGGGCAGGTCCTGGCGCGGCGGCTGTTGCGGCTCGTGCCGCCGCGTAGCGGCTTCAGGGCTGGCAACGGCACTCGAGACGGGGTCGTTGGTCTTGACGACCCCGTCTTCGATTACCTGCCGCGGATCGTCATTCTGCGGCATCGGCTTCGGCGACCGGTTCTGCGACCGGAGCCTCCACGAAGTCCTCGCCTCCCCCGCGCGAATGGACGAATGCCGTCAGCATCTTGATGGTCACCGGATCCAGCCGATCGGCCCATGCAGGCATTGCGCCCATCTTGGGGTTCACGATCTGCGCCCGGATGGCTGCAGCACTGCTGCCGCGCAGCCAGATGGCGTCGTCGAGGCGCGGCGCGCCCAGTTCGCGGTTCCCCTCGCCTGCGGTGCCGTGGCAAGCGGCGCAATTGTCCGCGTAAGTGACAGCGCCAGCGGCATTGGGCTGTTCCAGACCGCTGAGCGACCGCACGTGCGAGACAAGCGCAGCCATCTGGGCATTGTCGAACGCGCCCTCGAACGGGGGCATCACGCCTTGACGGCGATCTTCACCCGGCTGGCGGATGCCGTGCGTGATCGTGTATTCGATCTCGCTCATCGAGCCACCCCACAGCCAGTCGTCGTCGTTGAGGTTGGGATAGCCGAGGTCCTGATAACCCGCAGCGCCCGATCCGTGGCACTGCGAACAGTTCACGCGGAATGCCGCGGCACCGCCCGCGATGGCCTGTTCCATCAGTTCGGGATCGGCCGCCAGTTTCTCCACGTCCAGAGCGGCGATCCGCTCGTTCACGCTCATGCGGGCCTGGTCGGCGAGATCCATCTCGTTCGCCAGCTGGCCGCGGCTGGTCCAGCCGAGCATGCCCTGCGTCGCGCCCGAGATCATCGGCCAGGCAGGATAGGCGACCGTGTAGGCAAGGCCCCAGAAGACCGTCAGGTAGAAGGTCCACAGCCACCAGCGCGGTAGCGGTGTGTTCAGTTCCTCGATACCGTCCCATTCGTGACCGACGAATTCGGTCCCGGTCGGCTGGTCGATGCGCTTGTCGTCATTCGCCATCGGGCATGTCCTTGAAAATCGAATTGGCGGCGTTCTGGTTGTGCTGGTGTGCTCCGGGACGGAACGGCCAGGCGCAGAGCGCGAGGAAGGCGACCATCATGGCTGCAAGGCCATAGCTGTCGGCGAAGTGGCGCAGGGTTTCGTACATCCTCAGCGCCCCTTCTCGGTGGCGAGTTCCTCCTGCGCGGCGGCGCTGTCGACATCGACCAGCGTGCCCAGCATCTGGAGGTAGGCGACCAGCGCATCCATCTCGGTCAGGCGAGCCGGATTGCCGTCGTAATCGCGCACCTGCGACTTGGGATAGCGGGCAGCGAGGTCCGCCGCATTGCCGGCAGGGTCAGCCTGCAGCTTGAGGTCGGCTTCGGCCTTCTCGATCTGCTCGTCCGAATAGGGCACGCCCACCCGGCGTAGCGCCGTGAGGTTCGCGGCCGGATCGGCGATCGACAGGTCGGCCTCCGCCAGGAAGCCGTACTGCGGCATCACGCTTTCAGGCACGACATCCTGCGGATTCTTGAGATGCTGCACGTGCCATTCGTCCGAATAGCGGCCACCGACGCGGGCAAGGTCCGGCCCGGTCCGCTTGGAGCCCCACTGGAACGGGTGGTCGTACATGCTCTCTGCCGCGAGGCTGTAGTGGCCATAGCGTTCGACCTCGTCCTTGAAGGGACGGATCATCTGGCTATGACAAGTATAGCAGCCTTCGCGGATGTAGATGTCGCGGCCGGCGAGTTCGAGCGGTGTGTAGGGACGCATCCCGTCCACCTTCTCGATCGTGTTGTCGATCCAGAACAGCGGGGCGATTTCCACGATGCCGCCGATGGTGACGGTGAGGAAGGTCGCGACCGCCATCAGGGTGACGTTGCGTTCGAGCCGCTTGTGGCCCTTGACGGTTTCTTTGACGACTTGGTCGGTCATGCTCGTTCTCACTCGGCCGGTACGGCGGCAGGGGGAAGGGGACGGTCGGCGTTCTCGTCGTGCGGGGTCTCGGTCATCGGAGCTTCCTCGCGGACACGACCGGCGAGGGTCTGCCACACGTTCCAGATCATGATGACGTAACCCGACAGGTAGAGCAGGCCGCCGAAGGCGCGCAGCAGGTACATCGGGTGCAGCGCTGCGACGGTGTCGGCAAAGCTGTTCACGAGGTAGCCGTCGGCACCGTATTCACGCCACATCAGGCCCTGGGTGACGCCTGCCACCCACATGCTGGCGGCGTAGAAGACGATCCCCAGCGTCGCGAGCCAGAAGTGCCAGTTGATCATGCGCAGCGAATACATCCGCTTGCGCTTCCACAGGCGCGGCACGAGGTAGTAGACGCAGGCGAAGGTGATCATGCCGTTCCAGCCAAGTGCGCCGGAATGGACGTGGCCGATGGTCCAGTCGGTGTAGTGCGACAGGCTGTTCACGGCCTTGATCGACATCATCGGGCCTTCGAAGGTGCTCATCCCGTAGAAGGCGAGCGCCATGACCATCATGCGGATGATCGGGTCGGTGCGGATCTTGTCCCAGGCGCCGTTCAGCGTCATCAGGCCGTTGATCATGCCGCCCCAGCTGGGCATCCACAGCATCACCGAGAACACCATGCCCAGCGTCTGCGCCCAGTCGGGCAGCGCGGTATAGTGGAGGTGGTGCGGACCCGCCCAGATGTAGAGGAAGATCAGCGACCAGAAGTGGATGATCGACAGGCGGTAGGAATAGACCGGGCGTTCGGCCTGCTTGGGGACGAAGTAGTACATCATCGCCAGGAAGCCGGCAGTCAGGAAGAAGCCGACCGCGTTATGGCCGTACCACCACTGGGTCAGCGCATCCTGAACCCCGGCGAAGACCTGGTAGCTGCGCGAACCCGTCAGGCTGACGGGGATGGCGAGGTTGTTGACCACGTGCAGCATTGCCACGGTGATGATGAAGGCGAGGAAGAACCAGTTGGCCACGTAGATGTGGGGTTCCTTGCGCTTCACGATCGTGGCGACGAAGACGATGAGATAGGCGACCCAGACGATGGTCAGCCACAGGTCGACGTACCATTCGGGCTCGGCGTATTCCTTGGACTGGGTAACACCGAGGAGATAGCCGGTCGCCGCCAGCACGATGAACATCTGGTAGCCCCAGAACACGAAGCGCGCGAGCGAGGGGAAGGCCAGCTTGGCGCGGCAGGTGCGCTGGACGACGTAGAAGCTGGTCGCGAGCAGCGCGTTGCCGCCAAACGCGAAGATCACCGCGCTGGTGTGCAGCGGGCGCAGACGGCCGAAATTGAGGTATGGCTCGAAATTGAGCTGCGGAAACGCAAGCTGCAGGGCGATATAGAGCCCTGCCACGAAGCCTGCCAGGCCCCAGAACATCGTCGCCAGCACGCCCCAGCGGACCGGATCGTCGTCATACTGGCTTTCCCCCGGCGGGATGCGGAAGAAGCTGTTGAGCGATGTCGTGGGATCGAACCTTGCGGCGCTGACCAGGACGAGGGCGAAGGCCGTCACCGCGACGATCAGCGCATGCGCGGCGAAACCGCCATCCTTGGCTGATAGCATCGCCGCCAGTGCCAGCAGGGCGATGACAAACCACAGTGCCACGCGCCCGAGAGCAGATTCAGCTTGCATTGAAATCTCCGTTGTCCGGCACTGCTGCTAGCCACCCGCTGGCGGGCAAACTTTGATCCAGCGCAATTTTGATCAAAAATTTCACGCGGCCTCGGTCAGGTATCCGGCCCGCGCCTCGAGGGCGCGCAGGTCGACCAGTTGCACCCCCGACTTGCCGACCGTGCGGACGATCCCGAGGTCACGCAGGATGGTGAACTGGCGGCTTACCGTCTCGATGGTCAGACCGAGGCTGTCGGCGATGTCCCGCCGCGACATCGGCAGGTCGATGAAGGTGAGGCCTTCGCGTTCCACGCCGATGCGGTGCGCCATGCCCACCAGGAAGCTGGCGAGCCTTTCGGTGGCGGTCTTGCGGCCGAGCGTGAGCGACTTTTCGCGCGAACGCGAAAGCGAACTGCGCGCCGTGTCGAGCAGGCTGCGCAATACGGCAGGATCGCCGCGGGCAAGGTCGGCGAAGCTGGCGTAATCGAACACCAGGAGGTCGCTCTTGCGCAGCGTGCTCAGCGTATAGGAATGCTCGGCGCGAGCCGGGACGACGACCAGTTCGTCGGGGAAATGGAATGCGACCACCTGGTTGCGGCCGGCAGAGGCATGGGCGACCAGCTTTATCGCGCCCGATGACACGAACACGAGATGGTCGCTCCCCTCGTCGAGGCCGAGAGCAACGTCGCGCGCTGCGTCGACGGGGCGCGCCAGCGAGCGAAAACGCAGGATGGCGTCATCGCCAAGATGTGCCGGCAGGTGCAGCTGCGCAAACCGGTCGAATTGCTCGGCGAAGGTCATCATTGCGCGGCGATGCCGCACAAAACCTTTGGCGGCATTGACCTAAATCAAGGTCAGGGCCTTGCGCCAAAGGCATTGGGACTGGCGAGCGCTGTAACAACCTCGGCCGTAAAGGACGGCCACTGCAGCGCCAGGACGGAAATCATGAAGAACAAGTTCGCGCTGAGCTTCGCCACGCTGGCAATCGCAGCTTTCCCGGCCACCGCATCTGCCGAAGCCGGCGACCTGCAGGTCAAGCTTCTGGGCACGCTGGTCAGCCCCGACGGGGAAATCACGCGTGTGGACACCGACATCGTCGGCCTGCCTGCCGATACGCAGACCAAGGCCAACGACAACTTCGTGCCGACGCTGGCTATCGAATATTACTTCAGCGACAATTTCTCGGTCGAGACGATTTGCTGCATGACGCAGCATGACGTCGATGCCGTGTCGGGCCTCCCGGGCGCAGAACTGGTGTCGAACGCCAAGGTGATCCCTGCAACCTTCACCGCGAAGTACCACTTCGACCTCGGCGCGGTGCGCCCCTATGTCGGCGCAGGCCCGACCTACTTCCTGTGGGTCGGCGAAGATCCCGGCGCGGCTACCCTGCCGCTGGGTGTGACCGACACCGACCTGTCGGACGAATTCGGCGTCGCACTGCAGGCCGGCTTCGATGTCGATCTCAACGACAAGGGCCTTGGCCTGACTTTCGATGCCAAGCGCTATTTCGTCGACACCACCGCGCAGTGGTACGTCGGTGACACGCTGGCCATCCAGACCAAGCACAAGCTCGACCCCTGGGTGCTCAGCGCCGGCGTCAGCTACCGGTTCTGACCGGCATAAAGGTGCAGCCGCGCCGCGGGAGGAACACCGAGTTCCCGCGGCGCGGCTGCGCTTCGCATTTCAGAAGGGGAGAGCCTCGACGAGGGCCCCCTTGTTGCAGACAGGTGATCCGGCAGGACGCCTGATCAGCCAGTCGGCTGCTGCGAGCGGTGCCTGCGCCCCGCTTTCCTGGTTTCCTACCGGTACCAACCCCTCCAACGTGGCCGTTGCCCTGACGAATGTCTCGCGGTCGCCGGCGTGCGGCAGGGACGCAGCCAATGGCATTGAAACGAAGCGCAACTCTGCTGCCGGAATTCCGCCCTGCATCGCTGCCAGCAGCGGGCGCAGCAACAGGCGCGCGGTGACCATGGCGGATGTCGGATTGCCCGGCAGGCCCATCACAAGGCGGCCATTGGCTCTTCCGAACCACACCGGCTTACCGGGCTTGATGGCGACACCTGCGAAGACAAGGTCCAGGCCTGCCTTGCCGAACATAGGCTTGGCGAGGTCGTGATCGCCCACAGATGCGCCGCCGGTCACGACCACGCAATCGGCGGCTTCCAAGGCCTTGGCGGCCACCTCTTCCAGCAATTCGAGCCGGTCGGCGCCTCTCGCGCGCAGGACCACTTCACAACCCATCGCCTCGCACATTGCCGCTACGCCGTAGCTCGCGGATTCGGAGATTGCACCCGCCTTCAAATGCGCAGTCCCGGGGGCCGCCAATTCTTCGCCTGTCGCGATAATCGCGATCTTGGGCGTGGTTGAAACCTCTACCGTGTCCCGGTCGGCAGACGCCGCCGCAACCATTGCGCGGGGTGCCAGACTTGTCCCGGCCGCCAGAAGCAGGTCGCCTGCGCGAAAATCGCTGCCGGCAGTCCGGACATGCCGCGCCGGACCGAAGCCGCTGCGGAAGCGGACCTGTCCGCCTTCGCGCTCCGCATATTCCTGCATGATCACGCAATCTGCGCCCGCAGGTAGCGGAGCGCCGGTGAATATCCGCATGGCAGTGCCCGGTTCGAGGGTGCCGGGGTCAGGCAGGCCGGGTCGGCTCTCTCCGGCCAAGCTCATCCACCGGTCCGGCTCCACATTCTCCAGGGTCACGGCATAGCCGTCCATTGCCGACACGGCGCGGGAAGGGGCGTCAGAGCGCGCATGGAGCGGGGCCGCGAGGAAGCGCCCTGCGGCTTGTTCGAGCGGCACGCTTTCGGCGGGTAAGGGGCGAACAGCGCCCACAAGCAGCGCGAGCGCCTCGTCGAAGCTGGTCATGGATGCCTTCTAGGGCTGCCGGCCATTGCTTGGCCAGAGCGGCTTTTGCCTTAGGCGCCCTTGAATGCGGCCTTGCGCTTCTGGAGGAATGCCATCGCACCTTCGACCGCATCCTGCGTGCTGCCCGCGATACGCTGGGCATTGGCCTCTGCCGCCAGCGTGGCTGGGAAATCGGCCTGCAGCCCGTCGCGCAGCGTGCGCTTCATCTGGCCGAGTGCCACCGTTGGGCCATTGGCCAGCTTTTCGACCAGCGCGCGGGCTTCGCTTTCCAGCGCGTCGTCTTCCACGCACTTGTAGATGAGGCCGATGCGTTCGGCTTCCTCGCCGTGGATCTTCTCGCCCAGCATCATCATGCGCGTTGCCTGTGCGGTGCCGATGAGACGCGGGAGCATCCAGCTCGATCCGCCATCGGGCACGAGGCCGATGTTGACGAAAGCCTGGAGGAAATAGCCGCTCTTGCCTGCAAGCACGAAATCGGCGGCAAGCGCGATCGAGCATCCGACGCCGGCTGCAGGGCCCTGAACCATCGAGACGACGGGCACGGGAAGGCTGGCCAGTGCCTGCACCATCGGATTGTAATGTTTGCTGAGCGAGGCAAAGGCGCGATCGCCGCCGCTGACCGACATTTCGGCATTTGCAGCAAGGTCCGCGCCAGAGCAGAAGGCACGACCTTCGCCGCGCATCAGCACTGCGCGGGCATCGCCGATATCGCGCAGGGCGGTGAAGATCTCGTCCGCCATCTGCGGGGGGCAGGCGTTGAGGCGTTCGGGCCGATTGAGCGTGATCGTCAGGACCGGACCTTCGCGGGTCGCCGTGATCATTTCGAAATCGCTCATCACTCCAGTCCCTCTCTCATGTGTCTGTGCAACCCCTCTGCGCAAATCGGTGCGCGATTGCAACCTATTGCGAGGGGCGTAGCCAGATTGCGCGACCGTCCTCGCCGTTCAGGATGCTGCCCGCAGTTCCTACCGGCTCGCTGGCGCCGTCGGTGAAGAAGGCAATCATCTCTGCGTCGTCGCCCGAGATGGCGGCGAGAGTGCGCTTGCCCTCGGGCGTGCGTGCCACCACGACACCCTCGCGCGCTCTGCCGTCGCGCTCGTAGAACACGGTATATGTCTCGACCGTCGCGGGACCGGCGTATTCCTCGTCGAGTTCGGGCACTTCGCCGCGACGCTCATCGGCTTCTGCCTGGTAGTCGAAGTCCTGCGGGAAGCTTGCACCGGTCGGCTGGCCCGACAGCAGGATCGTGTGGTTGTGCGTCGCATAGCCGCCATTGGCGAACAGCAGGCCCTTGTCCGCCGTGCCGCGTAGCCGCAGCACCATCTCGGCAACCGCATGGCTCATGTAATTGCCGATCGGCCCGCCGCCGAAAGTGAGGCCGCCGAACACGCTGGACGGCTTGTCCAGCGGCCAGCCGAGCACGCGGCGCGCCATCTTCGGCACGCAAGGGAAACAGGAATAGAGTTCGACATAGGCTAGGTCGCCCGCTTCGACATCGTTCAGCTGCATCGTCCGCTTGATCGACGT
Organism: Qipengyuania gaetbuli; assembly: GCF_009827315.1. NCBI lineage: Bacteria > Pseudomonadati > Pseudomonadota > Alphaproteobacteria > Sphingomonadales > Erythrobacteraceae > Qipengyuania > Qipengyuania gaetbuli. The sequence continues at coordinate 709,743 of NZ_WTYF01000004.1, read as the reverse complement.
GGCAAGGCTGGGCGAGGCATCGTAGCGGTCGCGGGCAAGGAAATTGCCGCTTTCGTGCGCCGCAACGCCATATCCCACGAAGACCACCTGATTATCGGAAAGACCGCGTTCGCGCGCTTCGCCGAGGCTGGTGACGAGGAAGCCCGCGCCCTGGTTCACCGATGAATTGGCGACCTGGAGCTTGGTATAGGGGAAGGCGATCGGGCGATTATTGCCCGACGGGGTGACGATGTCCCCGGCATCTGCCTCGCGGCGGATCCAGGCGCTTTCGTTGCTGGCTGCGACCTTGCTCATGCCGGCCCAGATTGCGCCGCTTTCCGCCTGCCCTTGGGCGAGCGTCTGGCCATAGGCAGCGCGTCCGGCATTCTCGTAGAGCGGGTATACATCGGTCGGCACGACCAGCCCGAACCCCTGCGCATAGCCCGTGCGCCGCCGGTGCGAGGCATCGCGCAGCGCGTTGGGCTTGGAGCCGTCTTCCCGCGGCTTGAGCGCTGCGAGGCGTGCGGCGGTGCGCAGGGCTTCGCCGCCGGCCACTGCGCACACGCTCGCTTCGCCACTGGCGATGCGGTTGGCGGCTTCGTGGAGGAGCAGGATCGGGCTGTCGCCATTGGGCATGGCGGTTTGCATCCGGTGGGCCGGTTCGATGCCGAGCCTTTCGGCCAACACCCCGTCGACCGGGTTGAGCTGCGGCCACGCCAGCTGCGCGACCACGGCAAGCGAATCGCAGGTCTCCAGCCAACCGCCGCCCGCATCAGCATCGGCGCGTCGAAGCGCCTCTGCCATCAGCCCGATTGGGTCGAGGGCGTCGCCGGGATTTTCGGTGCGGTCGTTGATCTGGCCAACGCCGATGATGACGGGAATGCGGTTCGGGTCCTGATCGCTCATGCGGTCAGGGTTAGCGGGAAGCGCCGAATACGCAAATGGGAGAAAGTGGCTGGGGTGGCAGGGATCGAACCTGCGAATGTCGGTACCAAAAACCGATGCCTTACCACTTGGCTACACCCCAGCAGGCGGGCGCTCCTATAGCGCGCCCGCCGCCGATGTGAAGGGGGTGTTAGAGCTTCTTGCCCTCGAAATCCGCTGCCGAGTGGCGCTCGAGAAGCTGCGTGTCCTCGTCGCCCCACGCCTTGTTGACGATCCGCCCGCGCTTGACGGCGGGGCGAGCCGCTATCTGCTTGGCCCAGCGCGCGACATTCTCGTATTCGTGGATCGAGAGGAAGGTCTTCGCCTCGTTGTAGATCGTGCCTTCGACGAAGGGGGCGAGCCAGGGGAAGGTGGCAATATCGGCCACCGTGTATTCGTCGCCGCCAAGGTATTCGCTGTCAGCAAGCCGCTTGTCCGCGACATCGAACAGGCGCTTGGTTTCCATGGCATATCGGTTGATCGGATATTCGTACTTCTCCGGCGCGTAGGCATAGAAATGGCCGAAGCCGCCACCGATGAAGGGCGCGCTGCCGACTTGCCAGAACAGCCAGCTGAGGACTTCGGCGCGCGAGGCGTCGGTCGGCAGGAACGCGCCGAACTTTTCTGCCAGGTGCATCAGGATTGCGCCGCTCTCGAAGACGCGCACCGGTTTCTCGCCGCTGCGGTCGAGCAGGGTGGGGATCTTCGAATTGGGGTTGAGGTCGACGAAGGCCGATCCGAACTGGTCGCCATTGCCGATGTTGACCGTGAAGGCATCGTATTCCGCGCCCGAGTGGCCAGCTTCGAGCAATTCCTCGAACATGATCGTGGCCTTCACCCCGTTGGGCGTGGCCAGCGAATAGAGCTGGAAGTCGTGGTCGCCAGTCGGCAGGTCCTTCTGCTCGCGTGCGCCGGATGTCGGGGCGTTGATGCTGGCGAAGCGCCCGCCGTTCTCTGCGTCGTTGGTCCAGACTGCGGGCGGGGTATAGGTCGGGTCGGCCATCGGGTTCTCCTTTGCGTGATGGGCTAGTTGGCTCATCCGTTCGTCGCAAGATGGGGAACCGCTACAGGCCTGCCACGGTTCTTCGCTTCGCCATGACGAAGCTCATCTATGTCGACGACAGCCTGCCAGGCATTTCCCGCAAACGCGCCGGCAAGGGCTGGGCCTATTACGATGAGAGGGGCAGGCTGATCGGCGATGCGGCGGAGAAGAAGCGGCTCAATGCGATCGCCTTGCCACCGGCCTATACCGACGCATGGTTCTGCCCGGCGGCAAACGGGCACATCCTCGCCACCGGCATCGATGCCAAGGGGCGCAAGCAGTACCGCTACCATCCGGAATTCCGCACCGCGCGCGAGAGCGAGAAGTTCGATGGCTGCATCGCATTCGGCAATCTGCTGCCGCTGGTGCGCAAGCGGGTTGAGGACGATCTGAAAGGCCGCAATCTGACGCGCGAACGGGCCGTGGCCAGCGTGGTGCGCCTGCTCGACCTCGGCGCCGTGCGCGTGGGGAACGAGGGATATGCGGAGCGCAACAAGAGCTTCGGAGCCACGACCCTGCGCCGCCGCCATGCCGAAGTGACGGGCAAGACCCTGCGACTCAGGTACAAGGGCAAGTCCGGCAAGATGCGCGAGGTCACGCTGACCGACGGCACGCTGGCGCGCATGGTGCGCTCCATGCAGGACCTGCCGGGCCAGAACGTGTTCAAATATGTCGACGGGGACGGAGAAGTGAATGCGGTCACCTCCAGCGACGTGAACCATTATCTCGAAGAGGCCATGGGCGAGCGCTTCACAGCCAAGAACTTCCGTACCTGGCACGCGAGCGTGCTGGCGCTCGAATGCCTGCGTAATGGCGAGGGGAAGATGCCGCTCAAGGCGCTACTCGACTGCGTGGCCGAGAAGCTGGGCAATACGCCTGCTGTGACGCGGAGGAGCTATATCCACCCCGCCGTGATCGACCTCGTGGAACGGCAGGAAGAGTGGCGGGCGAACCTGCGCCTCCCGCGTGCCACGCGCTGGCTGACGCGCGAGGAACGGGCGCTGATCGATCTGCTGCAGGAAGCGCCGGCGGCAGCGGAGTTGCTGAAGGCCGCATGAGCCTTGCATCGATTATCTTTTAGAGATAATCGCATGGGCATGCATATCGCGGGACAGAAACTCAAGGCCTGGCGCCTGTCGCAGGAGCCGCCACTTTCCGCGGAAGAATTCGCCTCGCGGCACGGCTTCAAGACACAGACCGTATTCGGCTGGGAGAGCAAGGGCCGGATCGCCCGCGCCGATGCCCAGCGCAAACTTTCCGAGCTCGGTATATGCCAGCCCGCCGACTGGATAACCCCCGCCTCTGAAGGCGAGAAAGACACCCGACCAATGGCCAAGGGCGATACGCACCCCTTCTACGACCTGCACACCCATGGCTTCGTACGGGTGGCAACGGCCACGCCGCGCACTCGCACGGCAGACGTCGCCTACAATGCGCAAGGCATTCTGGAGCAGGCCGAAAAGGCGCACGATCAGGGTGTCGACCTGCTGCTCTATCCCGAGCTGTGCCTTTCGTCCTATGCGATCGACGATCTGCACTTGCAGACGGCGCTACTCGAGGCGGTGGAGCGGCACCTGTCAGACATTGTCGCGGCATCGGAGAGGCTTTCGCCGGTCCTCGTCATCGGCGCGCCGCTGCGGCGCAACGGGCGCATCTACAATTGCGCCATCGCCATCACGCAGGGCCGCATTCTTGGCGTTGTTCCCAAGAGTTACCTGCCCAATTACCGTGAGTTCTACGAGAAGCGCTGGTTCAGCCACGGGCGCGAATGCGTCGGGCTGGAAATCGCGGTGGGCGGCGAGACTGTACCCTTCGGAACGGATATGGTGTTCGAGGCGAGCGACTTGCCGGGTTTCACTTTCGGAATCGAGATCTGCGAGGATTTCTGGTCACCCAACCCGCCCGGCACGCTTGCCGCGCTGGCCGGGGCGACGATCCTACTGAACCTCTCGGCCTCGAACATCACCATCGGCAAGTCGGACGAGCGGCACATGCTCACCCGTGCCAGTTCCTCGCGCTCGGTCTGCGCCTATGCCTATTCGGCGAGCGGTTATGGCGAGAGCACGACCGACCTCGCGTGGGACGGGCAGGGCATGATCTACGAGCTTGGCGACCTGCTGGTCGAAAGCGAACGCTTCGACCATGCGCCCGAGCTATGCGTGACGGATATCGACACCCGCCGCATCCTTGCCGAGCGGATGCGGATGCAGACCTGGGGCGACGCCGGGGATTTCGCCGGACGGCCCGAGGACTGGTATCGCCGCGCCACGTTCGAGCACGGGGCAGCGCGCCGCGATATCGGATTGGTGCGCCCGATCCGCCGTTTCCCCTTTGTGCCCAACCGGCGCGAGAAGCTGGACGAAGATTGCTACGAAGCCTTCAACATCCAGGTCGATGCGCTGATGCGCCGGATCGAATCCACGAAGGCGAAGGCCATTGTGATCGGCATTTCGGGCGGGCTGGATTCGACCCACGCGCTGCTCGTCGCGGCCAAGGCTATAGACCGGCTAGGGCGGCCCCGAACGGACATTCGCGGTTACACCATGCCCGGCTTCGCGACCTCGGACCACACCAAGTCCAATGCATGGGAGCTGATGGAAGCTTTCCACATCACGGCCGAGGAAATCGACATCAAGCCGGCTGCGCGCCAGATGCTGGAGGATATCGACCACCCGTTCTCCGACGGCGAGCCGCAATACGACACCACCTTCGAGAACGTGCAGGCAGGCCTGCGGACCGACTACCTGTTCCGTCTCGCGGGGCACCATTCGGGCTTCGTGCTGGGCACGGGCGACCTGTCCGAACTGGCGCTCGGCTGGTGCACCTATGGCGTGGGCGACCAGATGAGCCATTATGCGGTCAATGCCGGCGTGCCCAAGACGCTGATCCAGTACCTCATCCGCTGGACGACCACGACGCACCAGTTCGACGACGGCGTGGACGAGATATTGCTCGCCATCCTCGACACCGAAATCAGCCCCGAACTGGTGCCGGCAGGAGCGGACGGAGCCATCCAGTCCACCCAGTCGATCATCGGACCTTATGAGTTGAACGACTTCTTCCTCCACCACGTCATCCGCTGGGGGCAAAGCCCGAGCCATGTCGCCTTTCTCGCATGGCACGCGTGGAAGGACGCGCAGGCGGGGTTGTGGCCGATCGATTTCCCGCAGGAAGCGCGCAACCAGTACGACCTTTCCACCATTGCCAAATGGCTGGAGAATTTCGTGAAGCGCTTCTTCGCATTCAGCCAGTTCAAGCGCAGCGCACTTCCCAACGGTCCCAAGGTCAGTGCGGGCGGCGCCCTGTCGCCCCGCGGCGACTGGCGCGCGCCAAGCGATGCGGTGGCGGACGTCTGGCTGGCCGACCTGCACGGCGTGCTCCCGCCGCTGGAAGGCTGAGCCCGTGTCGCCCCGCGCCTTTGCCATCATCATGGCGTGCAACGTCGTCTGGGCGCTCAATGTCGTGGTCAGCAAGATTGCGGTCAGCGACCTCGAGACGCCGCCCTTGTTTTATGCCCTCCTGCGCTCGGCCATCGTGGCGTTGGCATTGCTGCCATTGTTGCGACCGGTTCCGAGGCAATTGGGTAGAGTGATGCTGATCGGGCTCGCCATCAGCGGCGGGTCGTTCGCCCTGCTGTTCATGGGGCTTCAGACAGCCAGCCCTTCCGCAGCGGGCGTCGTCAGCCTTTCGGGTGCACCGATGACGGTGTTGTTCGCCATCCTGTTCCTCGGCGAGCGCATCCGTTGGAAGCGTGGCCTCGGCATCGCGCTGGCCTTCGGCGGCGTTCTCTACGCGATGACGGGCGGCAACCAGATGGAGGCGAGCACCGGCCTCATCCTCATCTTTGCCGGTGCCGTCGTCGGTGCGCTGGGCACGGTGTTCATGAAGCAACTCGATATCTCGTCGATCCGCCTGCAGGCGTGGGCGGCCCTCGCGTCGGTTCTCGTCCTGCTGCCGCTGTCGCTGGCGATGGAGACAGGGCAGGCAACGTCATGGCGCGCGGCTCCGTGGGAACTGGCGGCCTGCCTGGTCTTCGCCGCGATCGTCGTATCGGTCGGCGCGCACACGGCCTACTACCGGCTGCTTCAGGAAAACGACGCCAATCTCGTCGTGCCCCTGACCCTTATGACTCCGATCCTGACGATCGTTTTCGGAGCTTGGCTTACAGGCGATGCGGTGAGTACGAGGCTGGTCGTGGGCGGGGCTATCGCGCTGGCGGGCGTTGCGATCATCGTCCTCAGGCCCACGCGCAATATCTTCAAGCCGCTGCTCGTGAAGACGCGGATATAATGCTGTTCTTCGTGAAATCAGCAGTTTGGGCGACGCACTTGCCAGAGCGGTGATTCCGAGTCACACATCCGGCACGGATCGTTAGGGACGCATCCGGCCACGGCACAAGGCCAGCCGCTCACTTCAAGGGGGGACGAGCATGGCTGTTGCCGGTTCAAGCAATGCGTGGATTCTCGAGAACAGCCAGCGACTGCGGCTGTTCACGCTGTTCATTCTCTACGTCGGGCAAGGCATGCCCATCGGCCTGTTCTGGTTCGCCATCTCCGCCTGGATGGCGGTGAACGGGGCGTCGGCTGCGGATGTCGGGACGGTCGCCGCACTGACGGCGCTGCCCTGGTCGCTGAAGCTGGTGAACGGCTTCATCATGGACCGCTACACCTTCCTGCCGATGGGAAGGCGCAGGGCGTGGATACTTGGCGCGCAGTTCGTGATGATCGCGTGCCTGGTCGCCGCCGCCTTGATCGATCCGGCAGTGACCGACGTCACCATCCTCGGCGGCATAGGCTTTGCCGTGAACATGGCGACGACATTTCAGGATGTCGCCGTTGATGGCCTTGCAGTCGATATCATGACCGAAGAAGAACGGGCCCGCGGGTCGGGGATGATGTTCGGCGGACAGGCGATCGGGGTCGGCGTTGCCACGGCCATCTGCGGATTCGTGATCGAGCGTCTGGGTGCGCCAGCCGCCTTCCTTATCGTTGCGGCGCTAATCTTCGCCCTGTGCGTCTACATCGCATCCTTCAGGGAACGCGGCGGAGAGAGGTCGCTGCCGTGGAGCGCGGGGCAGGCGCATCGGCGGAACCTGGAAATTCAGCTCGATGCCTGGTGGCCGCTCCTCAAAGCGACGTTCCATTCGATGAGCCGGGCGGTGAGCCTGCTGTGGATACCGTGCCTGTTCGGGCGCGGGATGCTCTACGGGGCGTTCACAGGGGCCACCCCGCTGATCGGGGCGAATTATGCCGGCTGGGATACGTCGGAAATCGCCAGCCTTACCGCGACGGGCGGCCTGTTGGCGGGCGTGCTGTGCATAACGCTTGGAGGCTGGCTTGGGGACAAGTTCGGCGCGAAACGGATCGGCCTGATGTGGCTCGCCTCCGGAATAGCCCTTTGCGCGGTCATGTATTTCGGTGTGGGCTATTGGAGCAATTCGGCCGTCTTCGTGGCCTTCGTGTGCTTCTGGATCCCGCTGGACATGCTGATCACGGTCGCGCTGCTGCCGATCTCCATGCGCCTGTGCGATCCGACGGTCGCCGCCACGCAGTTCACGATCTACATGGCCGTGTCCAACTTCGGCATTTCGTTCGGTGCTTTCATGCTCGGCAAGACCGATGCGCTCGGGGGCTTGCCGGCGATTTTCCTCATCGTGGGGGCCGGTCTGGCCGGGGCCCTGACATTGTTGCTGACCGTCCAGTATCCGCGCCGCCCCGAGTATTATGAACTTCGGAAGCGGCGCGAGATACTGGCGGCGCAGAAGCCTGCCTGATCAGGCGGCCAGCTGTTCAACCTGCTGGTGTGCCTCGGCGATCTTTTCTTCGCCGCCTTCACCCATGATGCCGTCGGCAGCGACGATTTCCACGTCCTTGATGCCGAGGAAGCCGAGGAAGAAGGTCAGCCACGGCGTCATGAAGTCCATCGCGCTGCCGACCGGCGTGCCGCCCGAAGCGGCGGTGATGTAGGCCTTCTTGCCCGTCAGCAGGCCCTCGGGACCATTGGCGGTGTACTGGAAGGTCGTGCCGGCACGCGCGACGAGGTCGGCCCAGGCCTTGACCGTCGCGGGGACCGAGAAGTTGTAGATCGGCACGCTGAAGACCAGTGTATCGGCCGCCTTGAGTTCCTCGATCAGCTCGTCGGCGACCTTTGCCAGCTCATGCTGCTCGGGCGAGCGGTCGGCATAGGGCGCGAGGTTGGCGGCGAACCGCTCGGCGTCGATGAAGGGCAGGTCGTTCTGCGACAAGTCGCGGGTGACGACGCTTGCGCCCTGCTTCGCGGCGAGGCCTCCAACGAGCTTGCCGCCAAGGCTGCGCGATACGGAATCGCCGTCACGGATGCTGGCGGTGATGTGAAGGATGGTGCTCATGTGTCTGTCTCCTGTTCAGGCTGCGTCGACGAGGACGAGTTCGCTGTCCTCAAGCGCGGTGATGGTGATGCTGTCTTCCTTGGTGATGGCGATGCCGTCGCGGGCCTTCGCCTCGATATTGCCCACGCGGATGCTGCCGGTGGCGGGCACGAGGTAGAGGTGCCGGTCGGCCTGGGCAGGCGTGTAGGTCACGCTTTCGCCTGCCTTGACCGTGGCACCCAGCACGCGGGCATCGGTGCGGATGCGCAGCGCATCGTCATCGTTGGCAGCGCCGCTGGCGAGCGGCACGAACTGGCCGGCACGGTCGTCCTTGGGGAACTGCCGTGCGCCCCAGCTGGGATCGCCGCCGCGTTCGGACGGGATGATCCAGATCTGGAACAACGTGGTTTCCTCGTCTTCGAGATTGAACTCGGAATGGGCCACGCCGCGTCCCGCGCTCATCACTTGGACGTCGCCTGCCTCGGTGCGGCCTTCGTTGCCCATGCTGTCGCGATGGGTGATCGCGCCGCTGCGCACATAGGTGATAATTTCCATGTCCTGGTGCGGGTGGGTCGGGAATCCGCTCTTCGGAGCGATCTTGTCGTCGTTCCAGACGCGCAGGGCGCCCCAGTTGACGCGCGAGGGGTCGTGGTAACTGGCGAAGGAAAAGTGGTGGTGCGCATCGAGCCAGCCGTGGTTGGCCGCGCCGAGCGTATTGAAGGGCCGTAGTTCGATCATCATGTATCTCCCTGTGGGAATGCTTCGTTGGGAAGAGAGATAGAGTTTGCGCTGCGTTCCGATAACTGCGATAAAACACATCAGGATGTTCAGGAAATCCGAACAATGAAGTTGGGCGAACCGAGCCTCGACCAATTGCGCATCTTCCTCGCCGTGGCGGAGGAAGGCAGCTTCGGCGCGGCCGCGCGGCGCATAGGGCGGGCGGTTTCCGCCGTCAGTTATGGTATCGCGCAAATGGAGTCGCAGCTCGGCGTCACCCTGTTTGATCGCGAAGGATCGCGCCGGCCCGTGCTGACCGAAGAGGGTCGCGGCCTGCTTGCCGAGGCCAAGGGCATCGCCGACGGGATCGATACCTTGCTGGCCAAGACGCGCAGCCTCCACGCGGGACTCGAAAGCGAGGTCTCGCTGGTGGTCGACGTGATGCTGCCGGGCGAGGTCACTGCCAGCGTGCTGCGCGAATTCCGCGCGATGTTTCCCACCGTCGCCTTGCGCTTGCAGGTCGAGGCGCTGGGGGCGGTGGCGGCCTGCCTGCTCGATGGCGGCGCGGACCTTGCCGTCGGCGGGCCGGTGCTGGCGGACCATCCCGAGCTGGAACGGCAGGCGATCGGTGAGGTCGAGCTGGTGCCCGTGGCCGCCCCTGAGCACCCGCTCGCCCGCAAAGGAGTTGGGCCGGGCGAAAGCCGCAAACACCTGCAGCTCGTCCTGTCCGACAGGTCGCCGCTGACGGAGGGACGCGAGTTCTCGGTCCTGTCACCGCAAAGCTGGCGGCTGGCCGATCTCGGCGCCAAGCACGCGCTGCTTAAGGAGGGCATCGGCTGGGGCAACATGCCGCGCCACACGGTGAGCGCGGATATCGCCGAAGGCCGGCTATGTCTGCTCGACCTGCCCGAAAAGCCCGGCGCGAACTACACACTCAGCGCTCTATGGCGCCGCGATGCGCGCCCGGGGCCTGCGACGAGCTGGTTGATCGATGCGATGCGCGACCGGCTGGGCGATTGCAGCGCGGTCGAGCCGTCTGTTGCCGCGAGGGGTTAGAGCTTCACGGTCCAGCCGTGAGTATCGGGAACGGCGCCCTTCTGGATGCCGACCAGCTTTTCGCGGATCTTGTTGGTGATCTGGCCCGTGCCGCCGCTGCCGATGTGGAATTCGCCGTCGGGGCCGAGCACCGTGCCGACCGGTGTGACCACCGCTGCGGTACCGCAGGCCATTGTCTCCAGCAGGCGACCCGAGGTGGCATCGGCGCGCCACTGGTCGATGCTGTAAGGCTCCTCGCGCACGGTGAGGCCTTCCTCGCGCAGCAGCTGGATCAGGCTGTCACGGGTGATGCCCGGCAGGATCGTGCCGGTGAGCGGCGGGGTGATCACGCTGCCGTCGTCGAAGACGAAGAACAGGTTCATGCCGCCCAGTTCCTCGATCCATTTCTTTTCGACCGCATCGAGGAACACGACTTGGTCGCAGCCGTGTTCGATACCTTCGGCCTGCGGCACCAGGCTGGCAGCGTAATTGCCGCCGGTCTTGGCCGCGCCGGTGCCGCCGGGGGCCGCGCGGGTATAGTTGCGGCTGACCCAGATCTTCACCGCCTTCGCGCCGCCCTTGAAATAGCCGCCGACCGGCGAAGCGATCAGGATGTACTTGTACTGGCGGGCCGGACGCACGCCGAGGAACGCTTCCGAGGCAAACATGAAGGGCCGCAGGTACAGCGCGCCGTCGGGAATGGTCGGTACCCAGTCGCGGTCTATCGCGACCAGCTGGCGGATCGATTCGAGGAACAGTTCCTCCGGCAGTTCGGGCATGGCCATGCGCCGGGCGCTGTCGTTGAAGCGGCGGGCATTCTGCTCGGGGCGGAACAGGGCAAGGCTGTCGTCGCCCTGCTTGTAGGCTTTCATCCCCTCGAAGATTTCCTGCGCATAGTGAAGCACGGCTGCGGCGGGATCGAGGCTGATCGGCTCGCGCGGGCCCAGCGTCGCCTTGTGCCACCCGCCCTTGTCGGCATCATAGTCGATCACGACCATATGGTCGGTGAAGAGCTTGCCGAAGCCGGGGTCGAGAAGGGCCTGCTGGCGCGTTTCGCCGGGAACCGGGGCGGGGTGGGGGATGTGCTCGAAATCCATGCCCGCGCGGTTAAAGGGAGTCATTGTGTTCCGCAAGCGCGTCCGCGCTCGCGATATCCTCGCTCACGCGACCTGGCGGTCGCATCGCTGCGGGCGGCCGGTCGGCCTTGCACTCGCCATTGGCTCGCGTTTTTGATTCCAAGCCCAGAGCCAATCTTGGTCACGGCAGTCAGAACGCGACCGCGTGACGGCCGGTCAGGCCGAAGCCAAGCGACGCGGATGCGTCGCGCCCGGCGTCTGAGGGCTACGACCCGAAATGAGAAGGGCAGCTTCGCCCGGAGGAGAAACTGCCCTTCGCATGGTCAGCGGCGGAAGTGCCGCTCACGAAGTCTCTATCGGGTCTGCTTACCGATAGTACCTCGCGCGGAAACTTGCCGACCTCTCTGCTGAACCATGAGACATCGGATCACCTCCTTTCGCGCTAGTGAGCTAGAAGCCTTTTCAAGGGCCCCAAGACCGCGTTCGCCGCTGATCTTGACTATCAATTTGTTGCGTTGCGGCGTGTAAAACAAGGCTTGAAAAAAAGTTTTCCCACGTCAGAATCAGCATTTGTGGCTCGGAGCATTCTCCGGGCCTTTTTCATTGGCAGATCGTCGGCTTGCGCAAGGCGGTGGAGGCCGAAGGGAATCGGCTCAGCGGCAGTCTTCGATCACCCGCGTCACTTCGGCCCAGGCGGGCAGGTAGAGCGTGGGCTGGCCCGGTGTCTCGACTGCGAATCGACCACGGGTCAGCGCAATCGCGTCGAAAAGCGGATCGCGTGCCGCAACTACCGCCACCGATAGCGGCGCCTGACCGGTGGCAGGCCTGGCCTGCAGCGTGCGGTCCTGCGTTTCGGTGCGCAGCGTCATGGTCGAGGCGGTATTCGTACCGCGAATCGTCCGTGCGATGGCAATCGTCCGGTCTGCCGGATTGCAGCTGAGCGACAAGGCCGGTTGTATGGGCGAAGCGCCGGTCCCGAAGGTCGCGCTCTTATTTGCGTACGTCCAATTGCCCTGCGTCTGCGGCGCATCGATCCAGTTTTCGGGCGCCGGTGCGGCTGCGACCGGGGGTGGGGGCGGAGCCGGCCTCGCTGCAGGGGTAGGGCTGGGCGCGGGGGTAGGTTCCGGCGCGGGCGGGATGCAGGCGGCGAGGCCGAGCGTCAGTGCGGCAGCGGCGGCAAAATGTCCGTAGATCGGTTTCATAGATGAACAATGCGCGCTAACGCCCTAGGTTTCAAACGGAGTTTGCTGTGGCGAAGAAACGTCTCGACCAGATGCTGGTGGACCGCGGGCTGGTGGAAAGCCGCACGCGGGCGCAGGCGCTGGTGATGGCGGGGCTGGTCTTTTCCGGCGAGCAGAAGATGGCCAAGCCCGGCCAGCAATTGCCCGAAGACGCGTCGCTCGACGTACGCGGACGCGATCATCCCTGGGTCAGCCGCGGCGGCATCAAGCTCGCCCATGCGATCGAGCATTTCGGGCTCGATCCGCGCGGCGTCACGGCAATGGATATCGGTTCGTCCACCGGCGGCTTCACAGACGTATTGCTGCAGGGCGGGGCGGAGCATGTTTTCGCCGTCGACAGCGGTACCAACCAGCTGGCGTGGAAACTGCGGCAGGACGAGCGCGTCACCGTGCTCGAACAGACCAGCGCGCGTATCCTGACGCCGGAGATGATCGACCGGCCCGTCTCGTGGGTCGTGTGCGATGCGAGCTTCATTAGCCTCGCCAAGGTGCTGGAACGCCCGTTCGAACTGGCGGAGCGCGATTGCCGCCTCGTCGCCCTCATCAAGCCGCAGTTCGAGGTCGGGCGCGAGGAGGTGGGCAAGAAAGGCGTGGTCAGCGATCCTGCCCTCCACGCCCGCGTGTGCGAGGAAGTGCGGACATGGGCCGAAGGGCTTGGCTTCACGGTCCAGGGCATTGTCGAAAGCCCGATCACCGGCCCCGAAGGCAATGTGGAATTCCTGATTAGCGCGCACAGGACCGCCTGACGTCATTGACGCTGCCGCTCCGTCCGCTCTAGGCGCTTTGCCGAGAGAGTTCAGACGGAGAGATCATGTCCGCCAATATCGCCGAAATGGAACGCCGCCGTGCCGCTGCAGAGCTGGGCGGCGGGCAGAAGCGCATCGACGCGCAGCACGCCAAGGGCAAGCTGACCGCGCGTGAGCGCCTCGACGTGCTGCTGGACGAAGGCAGCTTCGAGGAACTGGACCGCTACGTCGAACATGACTGCGTCGATTTCGGCATGGACCAGCAGCGCATCCCGGGCGATGGCGTGGTCACCGGATCGGGCACGATCAACGGTCGCCTGGTCTATGTTTTCTCCCAGGATTTCACGGTCTTCGGCGGCTCTCTTTCCAAGCGCCATGCAGAGAAGATCTGCAAGGTGATGGACACCGCGATGAAGGTCGGCGCACCGGTCATCGGCCTCAACGATTCGGGCGGCGCGCGCATCCAGGAAGGCGTGGCATCGCTCGGCGGCTATGCCGAGGTGTTCCAGCGCAACGTGCTCGCGAGCGGCGTTGTGCCGCAGATCAGCCTCATCATGGGACCGTGTGCGGGCGGGGCGGTTTACAGCCCTGCGATGACCGACTTCATCTTCATGGTGGAGGATTCAAGCTACATGTTCGTCACCGGCCCCGACGTGGTGAAGACGGTGACGAACGAAGTCGTCACGCAGGAGGAACTGGGCGGTGCGAAGACGCACACCACCAAGACCAGCGTCGCCGACAACAGCTTCGAGAACGACATCGAGACGCTGCTCGCGACGCGCGATTTCTTCGACTACCTGCCGCTGTCGAACCGCGAGGACGTGCCCGAGCGTCCGACCTCGGACGCATGGGACCGTGAGGAGCCGAGCCTCGACACGCTGATCCCTGACAACGCCAACCAGCCCTATGACATGCACGAAGTCATCCGGAAGACGCTGGACGAGGGCGATTTCTTCGAGATCCAGCCGAACCACGCCGCGAACATCATCTGCGGCTTCGGCCGCGTGGAAGGGCGCACGGTGGGCGTGGTCGCGAACCAGCCGATGGTGCTCGCCGGTGTGCTCGACATCAATTCGTCGAAGAAAGCCGCGCGCTTCGTGCGCTTCTGCGATGCCTTCGAAATCCCGATCCTGACCTTCGTCGACGTGCCCGGCTTCCTTCCCGGCACGGCGCAGGAGCATAATGGCATCATCAAGCACGGCGCGAAGCTGCTCTTCGCCTATGCCGAGGCGACCGTGCCCAAGATCACCGTCATCACCCGCAAGGCTTATGGCGGCGCCTATGACGTGATGGCGTCCAAGCACTTGCGCGGCGACCTCAACTACGCCTGGCCGACCGCCGAAATCGCCGTGATGGGCGCGAAAGGCGCGGTGGAGATCATTTTCCGCCAGGACCGCGACGATCCGGAAAAGATCGCCGAGAAAACGAAGGAATACGAAGACCGCTTCGCCAACCCCTTCGTGGCAGCGCAGCGCGGCTATATCGACGAGGTGATCTACCCGCACTCGACGCGGCGGCGCATCGCGCTGGGGCTAAGGAAGCTGCGCGGAAAGCAGCTCGAGAACCCGTGGAAGAAGCATGATAATATTCCGCTATGATCGTTCTTAAGGTTCTCCTTGCTGCCGTCTTCGCGCTGATTGGCCTTTGGCTTTGGCGAATGGCAAGAAGGTGGTCGGTGAACGAAGAAATCCCGAAGGAGTGGGTGGAATCAATCCATCCGCAGCCAGCGGGCCGGGATGATCCTAACTTTGGGAAAGCAGTTGCTTGGCAAGAGCTGATGGCGCTCATGGCATGGTTGTTCGCTGGACTTTTTGTCCTCTCGATTGGCTTTGAATTGACAGGAAAACTCTGATGAAACTCGGCCGTCTCAACCACATCGGCGTCGCCACGCCCTCGATCGAGGAATCGGTTCGCTATTACCGCGACGCCATGGGCGCGACCTCGTTCCACAAGCCCTTTGATCTGGAGGCGCAGGGGGTGAAGGTCTGCTTCGTCGACACGCCCGGCCTGAACGGCACCCACGGCACCCAGATTGAGCTGATCGAGCCGCTCAGCGCTGACAGCCCCATCGCCAGGTTCCTCGAGAAGAACCCCGCCGGCGGGCAGCACCACCTGTGCTACGAGGTCGAGGATATCGAGGAGGCGCGTAGCTGGTTCGAAGGGCTGGGCAAGCGCATCCTCGGCCCCACGCGCATCGGCGCCCACGGCACGCCGATCTTCTTCCTCCACCCCAAGGACATGATGGGCCAACTGACCGAGATCATGGAAACGCCCAAAGACAATGCGCACTGGTCGAACTGACGCCTGCGCCACTGGAAATCGAGATGACCGACACGCCTAGCTATGACGACTGGAAGCCCCTTGCCGACAAGGAGGTGAAGGGCCGCGACCTGACTTGGCACACACCCGAGGGCATCGCGGTGAAGCCGCTCTACACCAGCGCAGACACCGCCGACCTCGCCCCCGGCGTCCCCGGCATCGCGCCGTTCACGCGCGGGCCCTACGCCTCGATGTACACCGGCCGTCCGTGGACCATCCGCCAGTATGCGGGCTTCTCGACTGCCGAGGAATCGAATGCCTTCTATCGCCGCAACCTTGCCGCCGGGCAGAAGGGTCTGTCGGTCGCCTTCGACCTCGCCACACACCGCGGCTACGACAGCGACCACCCGCGCGTGGTCGGCGATGTCGGCAAGGCGGGCGTCGCCATCGACACCGTGCGCGACATGGAAATCCTGTTCGACCAGATCCCGCTCGACGAGATGAGCGTGTCGATGACGATGAACGGCGCGGTGATCCCGGTCATGGCCTTCTACATCGTCGCGGCGGAGCGGCAGGGCGTCTCTCAGGACAAGCTCGCTGGGACCATCCAGAACGACATCCTCAAGGAGTTCATGGTCCGCAACACCTATATCTACCCGCCCGAGCCGAGCATGCGGATCGTTTCGGACATCATCGCATATACCTCGGCCAACATGCCGAAATTCAACAGCATTTCGATCTCGGGCTATCACATGCACGAGGCCGGGGCGACGGCGGTGCAGGAACTCGCCTTCACCATCGCCGACGGCAAGGAATACGCCAAGCGCGCGATGGAAGCGGGCCTCGATATCGACGCCTTCGCGCCGCGCCTGTCCTTCTTCTGGGGCATCGGCATGAACTTCTTCATGGAGATCGCCAAGATGCGCGCCGCACGCGCGCTGTGGCACGACGTAATGGAAGGGCTGGGTGCGCAGAACCCCAAGTCGAAGATGCTGCGCACCCACTGCCAGACCAGTGGCGTGAGCTTGCAGGAACAGGACCCCTACAACAACGTCATCCGCACCACGATCGAGGCGATGGCGGCGGTGCTGGGCGGCACGCAGTCGCTCCACACCAACGCGCTCGACGAGGCGATTGCCCTCCCGACCGACTTCTCCGCCCGCATCGCGCGCAACACGCAGCTGGTGATCCAGGAAGAGACGGGCGTCACCAAGGTCGCCGATCCGCTGGGCGGCAGCTATTATATCGAGAACCTGACCGCCGCGCTGATCGAAGAAGCGCGCAAGCTGCTCGACGAGGTCGAGGCGGCAGGCGGCATGACCGAATACGTCGCCAGCGGCAAACCCAAGGCGCAGATCGAAATGGCCGCTGCGGCCAAGCAGGCCAGCGTCGACAAGGGCGAAACCGTGATCGTCGGCGTTAACAAGTACCGCCTGCCGGAAGAGGCCGATATCGAGACGCTCGACATCGACAACCACGCCGTGCGCGAAAGCCAAATCGCCCGCCTCAAGACCGTGCGCGAGGGCCGCGACGAGTTCGCCTGCAAGGCCGCGCTCGATGCGCTCGCACGCGGGGCGGCGCAGAAGGAAGGCAACCTCCTCGCCCTCGCGGTCGAAGCGGCTCGCCACGATGCGACGCTGGGCGAAATCAGCCAGGCGATGGAAGACGCCTATGGCCGCTACGACACCATGCCGCGTCCGGTGCGCGGCGTGTATTCGGAAGCCTATTCGGACGACGCACGCTACCGGCAGGTGATCGAAGGCGTGAAGGCGGTCGAGCGCCGCCTTGGCCGTGCGCCGCGCCTGATGGTAGCCAAGATGGGTCAGGACGGCCACGATCGCGGCGCCAACGTGATCGCCTCTGCATTTTCCGACATGGGGTTCGAGGTCGTTTCCGGCCCGCTGTTCCAGACGCCGGAGGAAACGCGCGACATGGCGCTCGAAAACGATGTCGATGCCATTGGCGCGAGTAGCCTTGCGGCAGGTCACAAGACCCTCATTCCCGAACTCATCACCCTGCTGAAGGAAGCGGGCCGCAGCGACATCAAGGTGATCGCCGGCGGCGTGATCCCGCAAAAGGACTACGACTTCCTCAAGCGCGCAGGCGTGCAGGGCATTTACGGCCCGGGCAGCAACGTGGTCGAGTGCGCGGCGGACGTACTGCGCCTGCTCGGCCACAATATGCCGCCTGCCGGAGAGGATCTGGACGAGGCGGCGGAGTGAGCTCCGGCGCCCGATTGCTCGCAGCGATCTTAGGGTCGCTTGTTTACTGGCTACTGGCTATGATCGCGCTGTTCGCCATTTTCCTCCCTTGCGGAATGGGGCCTGAAGCGGATTGCGACATGGCCTCTCCAGTGACTTTTTGGCTGGCAGTTATCGGCGTCGTGCTCATCTACATCGCGCTGCTTTTGCGGCTCAAAAACTGGAAGAAAAATTGACCAAAATCCGTACCGACTGGACCCGCGAGGAGATCGCGGGGCTGTTCGACCTGCCCTTTACCGAACTGCTCTTCCGGGCGGCCACCGTCCACCGCGAGTTCCATCCGCCCGAGCAGGTCCAGCTCTGCACGCTGCTGTCGATCAAGACCGGCGGGTGTCCGGAGGATTGCGGCTATTGCTCGCAGTCGGTCAAGGCCGATAGCGGGGTCGAGGCGACCAAGCTGATGGAGGTGCAATCGGTCCTCCAGCGCGCGGCGCAGGCCAAGGATGCAGGCAGCCAGCGCTTCTGCATGGGCGCGGCGTGGCGCAATCCCAAGGACCGCGACATGCCCGCCATCGTCGAGATCGTGAAGGGCGTCTCCGCCATGGGTCTGGAGACCTGCATGACGCTGGGCATGCTGACGCCGAAACAGGCGAACATGCTGAAGGAAGCGGGCCTCGATTACTACAACCACAATGTCGATACCGGGCCGGAATATTACGAGCGGGTGATCTCGACCCGCAATTACCATGACCGGCTCGACACGCTGCAGAATGTTCGCGATGCGGGCATCAATGTGTGCAGCGGCGGGATCGTTGGCATGGGCGAGACGCGCGAGGACAGGGTGGGCTTCGTCCACACGCTCGCCACGCTGGAACGCCATCCCGAAAGCGTCCCGGTCAATGCGCTCGTGCCGGTCAAGGGCACGGTGCTGGGCGACATGCTGGCCGACACCCCGCTCGCCAAGATCGACGATATCGAGTTCGTGCGCACCGTGGCAGTTGCGCGTATAACCATGCCCATGTCGATGGTCCGCCTTTCCGCCGGTCGCGAAAGCATGAGCGAAGCGACGCAGGCTCTCTGCTTCATGGCGGGCGCCAACTCGATCTTCACCGGCGACAAGCTGCTGACCGCACCCAATGCGGGCGACGACAGCGATGCGGCGCTCTTCGCCAAGCTGGGCCTTACGGCGCTCAAGCAGGAAGAGCCGATGCGCGCCTGCAAGGTCATGGAGCCTGCCGAGTGACCCTCGGCTTCTCCGTCGACGACCTGCTGCCCCGCGCACGCGGTGGCGGCGTGCTGAAGATGGGGCTCGCCAAGATGGACGAGGACGAGTGGCTCCAGCCCGATCCCGACCTCGCCGCACGCGAGGCTGGGTTTGCAGCCTATCCGCAAGGCATCCAGATTTCGCCGGAGGGCGAGGCACCGGGGGCGGAGCTTGCCGCCATGCTCGACCTGTCGGGCGGGCTGCCGGAAGCGGCCCGCACGCATCACGAGGACATGTGCCTGCTCACCCTTCGCGAAGGCGACGACCAGTACCGCCTCGTCGGTGCGGCGGTCGCATGGCCGTCCGACTGGACACCGGCGGACAAGATGGGGCTGCCCTTGCGCGCACTCCACGCGCCGATCCAGGGATACGAGGAGCAGCTCGCCAGCGGGGTCGATCATTTCATGGCCAAGCTGAAGGCAGGCGCGATCTACGGGCGCTGCAACTGGTTCATCGCTGCCACGGGCGAGCGGCGCTGGGTGGCGCAGCCGCCGGCTCAGGCCTTTGCCCATGTGACGCCTGACAACGCGGGCGAGACGCTGTTCGTGCGCTCCGAACGCCAGACGCTGCGCCGCCTGCCCGAAACCGGCGCGATCCTCTTCACCATCGGCATCTACGTCTCGCCGCTGGGCGAATTGTCGCGCGATAATGTCGAGCGGCTGGCGGGCGCGATGCGCACCCTGCTGGACGGCGAGGGCGACCGCCGCGGCGCCGGTGCCTATGCCGACGCGCTGGTCGCCTATTCGGAAAAATCCAGCTGAGGCGGGTGCTTAGGCGCCTTCCTTGACTCCCGGCGGGAAAAGGCGTGTCTTTCGCGCCGCTGGGGGACAACAGCATCACTAGAATTCGGATCGCTTCTCAGGGCCGCATTCCTTGAAGGGAGAGGACGTATGAAGAAGCTTTTACTCGCCGCAGCCGCAATTGGGCTCGCACTTCCCGCCGCACCTGCCATGGCCCAGGAAGGGCCGGAACGCATGGAAGGCGTGACCTGGGCCCGCGTGGTCCTGACCAAGTTCAAGCAAGGCAAGCGCGGACGCGGGACGGAAATCATCCGCGACTATTTCGCCAAGGCCGACGGCATGACCGGCAAGAAGAGCGGCATCCACGGCATTCATCTCAACACCGGCGAATGGGACCTGATGTATGTCTTTCCCATGGAAGGCGGGCCGAACGACATGACCTGGGCCACTTCGCCCGACGATATCGCATGGATGGAACAGCTGTCGAAGCTGGCCGGCGGCCGGGACAAGGCGCAGAAATTGCTGGAGGAATTCGATTCCCTGATCGCGCGAGAGACAAGCTACATCGGACATGCGCACGCCGATCACTGACCATGACTTGATGTGGCTCCGAAGGGGCGGCATAGGCTTGTGCATGACCTCTGCCGCTCCCGGAGCCTGAATGTTCGAGAAAATCCTGATCGCCAATCGCGGCGAAATCGCCTGCCGCGTCATCAAGACGGCCAAGCGCATGGGGATCGCCACCGTGGCGGTCTATTCCGATGCCGACGCGCGGGCGCCCTTCGTGCGGATGGCTGACGAGGCGGTGCATATCGGTCCGGCCCCTGCGGCGGAAAGCTACCTCATCGCCGACAAGATCATCGCTGCATGCAAGCAGACCGGCGCGGATGCCGTTCACCCGGGCTATGGTTTCCTTTCGGAGCGCGCGAGCTTCGTGGAAGCGCTGGACAAGGAAGGCATCGCCTTCGTCGGCCCGCCGACCAAGGCCATCGCCGCGATGGGCGACAAGATCGAGAGCAAGAAGATCGCCCGCGAGGCAGGCGTGAACGTGGTCCCCGGCTTCGTCGGCGAAATCCGCGATACCGAGCATGCGGTCGAGATCTCGAACGATATCGGCTATCCGGTCATGATGAAGGCCAGTGCCGGCGGCGGCGGCAAAGGCATGCGCCTTGCCTATAGCGAAAAGGACGTGCGCGAAGGCTTCGAAAGCGTGAAGCGCGAAGGCCTCAACTCCTTCGGTGACGACCGCGTCTTCATCGAGAAGTTCATCGAGGACCCGCGCCACATCGAGATCCAGATCCTCGGCGACAAGCACGGCAACGTGATCTACCTCAACGAGCGCGAATGCTCGATCCAGCGCCGCCACCAGAAGGTGGTCGAGGAAGCGCCGTCGCCCTTCGTCAGCGCAGAAATGCGCAAGGCCATGGGCGAACAGTGCGTCGCCCTGTCGAAGGCGGTCGGTTATTACAGTGCGGGCACGGTCGAACTGATCGTTTCCGGCGCCGACAAGACCGGCGAGAGCTTCTACTTCCTCGAAATGAACACCCGCCTGCAGGTGGAACATCCGGTCACCGAGGCGATCACCGGCGTAGACCTCGTCGAGCAGATGATCCGCGTGGCGGCAGGCGAAAAGCTCGCCATCACGCAGGACGACGTGAAGATCGACGGCTGGGCGATCGAGAATCGCGTCTATGCCGAAGACCCCTATCGCGGCTTCCTGCCTTCCACGGGCCGCCTGGTGCGCTACCAGCCGCCGGTCGAGCCATGGGCCGACGACGGGGCGGAGAACGGCCGCCGCGGCGTCGCCGGCGTGCGCGTCGATGACGGCGTGTTCGAAGGCGGCGAGGTTTCGATGTTCTACGACCCGATGATCGCCAAGCTGATCACCTGGGGCGAAACGCGCGACGAGGCAGCAGGCATGCAGGTGCAGGCACTGGACGCCTTCCGCATCGAAGGCCTCGGCCACAATGTCGATTTCCTCAGCGCGATCATGCAGCACCCGCGTTTCCGTTCGGGCGAGCTGACCACCGGTTTCATCGCCGAGGAATATCCCGACGGCTTCGAGGGCGCAGCCGCCTCGGATGACCTGAAGCGCGTGCTGGCAGCCGTGGGCGGGGTCATCGCGACTGCCGATGCCGACCGCGCGCGGCGCATCGACCAGCAACTGGATGGCGATTTCTACGCGCCGGGCGACTGGACCGTGCGCCTGGGCGAGACCGATTACCGCGTCGTGCTGGAGGAAGATGCCATCACGGTCGACGGCCAGCCGGTCGATCTCGACATGGAATACACGCCCGGCGAGACGATGATCGACCTCGAGGCGGAGGGCGAGGCGCTGACGCTGCAGCTAAAGCCCACCCGCACGGGCTATGCGATCACCACGCGCGGCGCGACGCACACCTTGCGCATCCTCCAGACGCGCATCGCCCACCTCGCAACGCACATGATCGAGAAGGAGCCGCCGGATCTTTCGAAGATGCTCATCTGCCCCATGCCCGGCCTGCTGGTGAAGCTGCACGTTGCCGAAGGGGACGAGGTGCAGCCCGGACAGCCGCTCGCCACGGTGGAAGCGATGAAGATGGAAAACATCCTGCGCGCCGAAAAGCAGGCCGTGGTCGGCAAGATCAATGCCGGCGAGGGCGACAGCCTCGCGGTGGACGAGGTCATCCTCGAACTCGAATAGGCAAGCGCCTTGCGCGATTAAGGAAAGTGCTGCGCAATCTTTTGAAAGGGTTGCGCGACATTCCTTGCGAATTTCGCTGCATTGCACCCAAACATGGTGAACGAGCTTTTACCGACTCGGTAAGCAGGAGATACTGGGGACCTTCGGTTCGCTTCTGACGCAACACGCACAGGAGTTATCGCATGGCACACAGGGGCACAGGCTTCTTCGATACCAGGGGCAATTACCACAAGACGCCCGAGGACGCGACGATCGCAGACCTCGCAGGCATTCTCGGCAAGATCGGCGAAGGCGACAGCCTCGCACCGGGCATCGCGCAGATGCTGCTGCAACGCCGCCCTGAAATCGAACGCCTTTTCGAAGAACACGACGCGATGCTGGCCGATTACCAGCCAGTCGGCGCAGGGGCCAAGGTCACCCGGCTCGAACCGCGCGCGGGCTGAGCAAGGTCATTCCGTCAGCGGGAGGTGGTAGCACTGGTTGTGCGGCCCGTTGACGTAGTCCGCAAAGGCATCGCCGCGTTCGAAACCGTATTTCGTATAGAGCCTGATGGCGGGGACGAACTCGTCCGAAGTTCCCGTTTCCAGGCTCAGCCGCGCAATCCCTTCCGCGCGTGAAAGGTCGATCAGCGCCTCCAGCACCGCTTTCGCAATGCCCTTGCCGAGATGTTCGGGCCGCGTGCGCATCGATTTCAGTTCCGCTTGCCCGCTACCGAGCCGCTTAAGGGCACCGATGGCGACCAGTTCCTCGCCTTCCCACGCGCCCAGCACGGTCGTCTCCCCCCCCGACAGGCCCGAAAGGTCGAGCGCGAAGCTGGTGCCGGGCGGCGACATCGCCTCCATGTCCTGCTGGTGAAATGCAATGAGATCGCGAACCGCCGGGTCCGCTAGGCTCGCCTCGGCGATCCGCATGGTCAGCCTTCCACCATCGCGACCGCGCGGATCCAGCCTGCGCTGGCGCGCTCGATCTTCACGGGGAAGCAGCTGAAGGTGAAGCCGTGGTCGGGCAGGGCGGCGAGATTGGTCAGCTTCTCAATCTGATAATAGGGCCTGATGCGGCCGGCCTTGTGGCCTTCCCAGATGATCGCGGGGTCGCGCTTTTCCGCCCAGCGCCGCGCGGTGTGGCTGAAGGGCGCATCCCAGCTCCATGCATCGGTGCCGACCACTTCCACGCCCCTTTCGGTGAGCCACAGGGTCGCTTCCGCGCCAAGGCCGACGCCCTGGTCGGTGAAATTCTCTGTCCCGTAGACCGCGCCCGACTGGACGAGGACGATGTCGAGCGGCTGGAGGTCGTAACCGATCTTATCGAATGCCTGTTCTACCTCTGCTGCGCTCACCACGTGGCCGTGCGGCAAATGGCTGAAATCGAGTTTCACGCCGGGGCGGAAGAACCGGTCGAGCGGCGCCTCGTCGATGCTGGGCGCAGCGCGTGCGCCATCGTCGGTCGTCGAGTGGTAATGCCACGGCGCGTCCATGTGGGTGCCGTTGTGGGTGGAAAGCTCCAGCATCTCCACGGCCCAACCTTCGCCGTCGGGCAGGTCCTGCTTTTCGAGGCCCGGAAAGAACATGGCGATCTGTTCCCACGTGTTCTCGTGGGTCATGTACTGGATTTTCGGCCGCATCACTTCCGGGTCCGAGACCACGACGTTGGTGATCGGGATGGACAGGTCGATGAAGCGCGTCATGCCTTCCGTCCTAATGCGCCTGCAGCTGTTCGTCGAGGAAGGCGGCGACGTCGGCCAGCTGGACATCCTTCGCGAGGTAGGCATCACCGATGCAGCGCAGCAGGATGAAGGGCAGGGAGCCTGCATCCATCTTCTTGTCGTGCAGCATGTGATCGGCCAGCGCGCGTCCGTCGCACGCGAGGCCGAGGGCCGAGATTTCCGCCGGAAGTCCCGCGGCATCGACCGCGCGCGTGATCCGTTCGGCTGCGTCGGTGGAAATCTCCCCGCGCCGTGCGGAATAGCGGGCGGCCAGCACCATGCCGAGAGCCACGCCTTCGCCGTGTAGCAGGCAGTCGGAAAAGCCCGTTTCCGCCTCCAGCGCATGGCCGAATGTGTGCCCGAGGTTTAGCAGGGCGCGCGCGCCGCTTGTCTCGCGCTCGTCCTCGGCGACGATCCGCGCCTTCATCGCGACGCTGGCAGCCACGGCGTGTTCGAGCGCAGCGGGATCGCCGGCCAGCACCTTGGCCCCGTTCGCTTCGAGCCAGTCGAAAAAGCCGGAATCGCCGAGGATTCCGTATTTGAGCACCTCGGCATAGCCGGCGCGCATTTCGCGGGCGGGCAATGTGCCGAGCGCGTCGAGATCGGCCATCACGAGGCCCGGCTGGTGGAACGCCCCGACGAGGTTCTTGCCTGCAGCGGTGTTGATCGCGGTCTTGCCGCCAACCGAACTGTCGACCTGCGCCAGCAAGGTGGTCGGCAATTGCACGAAGCCGCAGCCGCGCTTCAGGATGGCGCAGGCAAAGCCGGTGAGGTCGCCCACGACCCCGCCGCCCAGTGCCAGCACGTGATCGCCGCGCTCGACCTCTTCGGCCAGCAGCCAGTCGGTCAGACGAGCAAGGCTTTCCCAGCTTTTCGATCCTTCACCGGGCGCGACCTCGTACCAGCGCGGCTCCTTGCCGGCAGCACGCAGCGATGCCTCGACCGCTTCGCCCCAGTGCTTGCGGGCATTGGCATCGGCGACGATCGGCACGCTCGCCTTGCGCAGGAACGGCGTGGCCTGTTCGCCGATGGCGGCCAGCAGGCCGTGCCCCACGCGCACTTCGTAGCTGCGCCCGGCCAGGGCGACGTCGATCACAGCCATGCGGCCAGTTCCTCCAGTATTCGGTTCACGGCTGCATCGTGCGGACCGTCGCCGGTCACGACATGGATTTGCGCCTCTGCATAGGCGGGGCCGCGCTGTTCCTTCAGGTTGACCAGGATTTCGCGCGGGTCGCCGGTCTTGAGCAGCGGCCGCGTGTTACGGCGCGACGTGCGCTCGACCAAAGTGTCCAGGTCGCAGTCGAGCCACACCGCGACGCCCTTTTCCAGCACCAGCGCGCGGGTTTCGGGGTCGACGAAGGCACCGCCGCCAGTCGCGATGACGCCGTGGCCTTCCTCCAGCAGGCGTGCGATCACGCGGCGTTCGCCGTCGCGGAAATAGGCTTCGCCATGCTCTTCGAAGATTTCGGAGACGCTGCGGTCGGCCGCCTTTTCGATCTCCTCGTCCGCATCGACGAAATCGCGCCCGAGCGCGCCTGCCAGCCTTCGCCCGATGCTGGTCTTGCCCACGCCCATCAGCCCGACGAGCACCAACGGCCGGTCCAGCCTGCTGGCGATGCCGGCACGGTCCACCGTTTCGGAAGGCTTGTGCGCGTTGTTCATTGCCGCTCGGCCTATAGATGGGCTAGGGCGCGGGCAAGTCACACGGATTGTTGATCGAGGATACGAAAATCTTGGCCGTAAAACGCCCGCGCATTCTGGGGATCGCTGCGCTTGCCCTGCTGGCCGTGCTCGTCATCGCATGGATCGACGGCGGCGAAGAGCCGATCCGGCCGATTACCGAGCCTGTCGAAGTGCCGGAGATCGCCCGATGAACCGCGGCTACTGGCTCGCCGGCGCGGCGCTTGTCCTGTCCTCCACGGTGGTGCTGGCCCAGCGCGCGCCGGAAAGCATCCTACCGTCTTCCGCCAATACGCCCGCGCCGAGCCCGGCGCCGGCCGCATCTCCTGCGCCTTCCGCTCCCGCGGGCCAGGCAGGTGAAGTGGTCCAGCCGCTCCCGAGCGCGCCCGAGCCGGTCGACACCTCTGGCATCGACCTGTCCGATATCCCCTCGGTCGAAGAGCTCGAGGCGATGAGCACAGCCGAACTGGATGATGTCCTCGGCCTGAAGCCCCGCTTCGACATTCCGCCCGCCGCGCGCCGTTCGCTGTCGCGGGTCGGGGTGATTGCCGCAGCAGAAGGCGGTTTGCCGCCGCTCTCGCTGGCGAACCAGCCTGCCGGACTCGTGCGCGCCACGCTGGGAGGCATTCGCGGCCCCATGGTGTCGCGTTGGGGGCACATCCTCATGCGCCGTGCGCTCGCCAGCCGTCTCGACGCGCCGCAGGGCATGAGCCCGATCGAATTCGCCACCCTGCGCGTGCGGGTGCTCAATTCGATGGGCGAATATGCGGCTGCCCGTGCACTTGTGCAGGATATCGACACGGCGAACTACTCGCCTGCGCTGACGCAGGCCGCGGTCGATGCCTACATCGGCGCGGCCGACATCGTCGGGGCCTGCCCTTCGGTCCGCCTCGGCACCGGCACGGACGAGATTGCCAATTGGGCCATGCTCGAAGGCATTTGCGCGGCATTCGCTGGCGAATCGCAGCGCGCCCAGAACGATCTTCGCCGCCTGCTCTCCCGCGCCGAGGGAGACGCGCGGATCGACGTGCTGCTGGCCCAGCGCTTCGCCGGGGCGGCAGGTGATGGCCGCCGCGCGGTGACGATCGAGTGGGACGGCATCGATTCGATGACCCCATGGCGTTTTGCGCTGGCCAATGCGCTGGGCGAACCGCTGCCGGAAAACCTCACCGACGATCTGGGCGCGACCTACCTTATCTCCGAAGCGATGACGCCCGCCCTCCCGGTAACGCAGCGCATTCGCGGTTCCGACGTCGCCGCCGCTTCGGGCGTGCTCTCGGCGGAAGCCATCGTCGATCTCTACGGCCAGCTCTACGCGGCGCGCACCGACGCGGGCGAGGGGCCAGCCCTGACTACCGCATCACGCCTGCGCGATGCCTATGTCGATCCGTCGCCTGCCAACCGCGTCGCGGCCATCCGCGACGTGTGGAGCGGCAGCGATGCCGATTACGGGCGCATGGTGCTGACCGCCTATGCCGCCGCGCGCGTCACACCGAGCGAGGATTTCGCAGATGATGCAGGCGAACTGATCGCCTCCATGCTCACCGCCGGGCTCGAACGCGATGCGCTGCGCTGGGCCGACGCCGTGGACGCTGGAAGCCTCGGCTGGGCACTGTTGGCGCTGGCCAATCCGCGCGGCGGTACGGTCAGCGACGGCCAGCTCGACACATTCTTCGATGACGACGATTCGCAGAACAGTCGCAAGTCGCGCATGCTGCTCGCCGGGCTTGCGGGCCTTGGTCGTGTGAACGAGGGCGATATCGCCGAATATTCACAGCGTCTGGAGATGAACCTCGGTGCGCCCACGCGTTGGACGCAGATGATCGACCGCGCTGCCGCGGTGGAGAACCGCGCGCTCGTCGCCTACCTCGCAGGCCTCGGCATGCAGGGCGACAGCTGGGACCGCATGACCGCGCGCCACCTCTATCACATCGTTTCCGCGCTCAACCGCGTGGGGATGGAAGCCGAAGCCCGGATGATCGCCGCGGAGGCGGTCGCGCGGGCCTGAGCCGGCGGTGGCTGTCCCAGGAGGCACGATCGAGGATTTCCTCGCCATGCTCGCCGCCGAACGCGGCGCGGCGCGCAACACCATCCTCGCCTACGGGCGCGACCTTGCACAGGCGGAAGATCTGCTGGGCGGCGACCTTGCCGGGGCATCTGCTGCGCAGCTGTCGAAGCTGGGGCAGGGCTGGGCCTCGCTCGCGGCCTCGACCATGGCGCGCAAGATTTCGGCGCTGCGGCAGTATTACGGCTTTCTCCTCGACGAGGGGCTGCGCGAGGACGATCCGACCCATGCCTTGCCGCGCCCTGCCACGCGACGGCCGCTGCCCAAGATCCTCAGCCATGCGCAGGTTGAGGCCCTGTTCGCCCGTGCGGAGGACGAGGCTGCCAGCGACCGGCCTGAGGCTGTGCGCATGCTGGCGATGCTCGAACTGCTTTACGGATCGGGCCTGCGCGCAACGGAACTCGTCTCGCTGCCGATTTCGGCAGTCCCGCGCGACGAGCCGTTCCTCACCGTCACCGGTAAGGGTGGGCAGGCGCGCATGGTGCCGGTGAGCCGCCGCGCGAAGCAGGCACTCTCGCGCTGGCTAGCCTTGCGCGAACAGGGCTCGCGCTTCCTTTTTCCCTCGCGCAGCGGGCATATCTCGCGGGTCAGGCTGTTCCAGCTGCTCAAGGAACTGGCGGTGCGTGCCGACTTGCCGCCCGAAAAGCTCAGTCCTCACGTGCTGCGCCACGCCTTTGCGACCCACTTGCTGGAGGGCGGGGCGGACCTGCGCGCCCTGCAGACGCTGCTCGGCCACGCCGATATCGCGACCACGCAGATATACACCCATGTCGACGCGGCACGGTTGGTAAAGCTAGTGAACGAACGCCATCCCCTTGCCCGTCCGCTCGCGAGCGACTAGCGGGTCTGCGATGATTTCCTATCTCGAATTCGAAAAGCCGGTTGCCGAACTCGAAGCGCGCATTGCCGAACTGCGCAATGCGGCCGAGGGCGACGATGTCGACATTTCCAACGAGCTGCAACGCCTCGAACTCAAGAGCGCGGACCTGCTTGCAACGACCTATGCCGCTCTGACGCCTTGGCAGAAGACGCAGGTCGCCCGCCATCCCTCGCGCCCGCATTTCCGCGACTACGTGGAATATGCGTTCGAGGAGTTCGTGCCGCTGGGCGGTGACCGCGCCTATGGCGAGGACGAGGCGATCATGGGCGGCTTTGCCAAGCTGGACGGCCGCAAGGTCGTTCTGATCGGCCACGAAAAGGGCAACGATACCGCCAGCCGCCTGCGCCACAATTTTGGCATGGGTAAGCCCGAAGGTTACCGCAAGGCGATCCGCCTGATGGAACTGGCGGGCCGCTTCGGTCTGCCGGTGGTGACGCTGGTCGATACCTCGGGTGCCTTCCCGGGCGTCGAGGCGGAAGAGCGCGGGCAGGCGGAAGCCATCGCCCGTTCAACCGAGGCGTGCCTTGCCCTGCCGGTCCCGATGGTCGCGACCATCGTGGGCGAGGGCGGTTCGGGCGGCGCGGTCGCGCTCGCCAGCGCCGAACGGGTGCTGATGCTCGAACACGCGGTCTATTCGGTGATTTCGCCCGAAGGCTGCGCCTCGATCCTGTGGCGCACTGCCGAAAAGGCGCCCGATGCGGCCGAAGCCATGAAGGTGACGGCGCAGAACCTTGCCGAGCTCGGCGTTATCGACCGGATCGTTGCCGAACCCGTGGGCGGGGCGCACCGCGACCCGCGCGCAGCCGCCCATGCGCTGGGCGAGGCGATCGGCGAGGAACTCGACATGCTGTCGCGCTATTCGCCTGAAGAGCTGATTCGGATGCGCGAGGAGCGCTTCCTCAAGATCGCGGGCTGAGCCTAAGTTTCGGGATGCGGGAACAAACAGCCGCATCCCCCTGTTTCCCCTAGCGTATAAGAACCGGCCCGGCGGCGGTGGGACCCGCATGGCCAGAATCAAGGGGAACCCAATGTCCGCAATGAAGACACTCGCCGCCTCGACCGCGACGCTCGCGCTCGCGCTGACCGGCTGCGCCACCATTCCCGACAGCTCGGCACCGATCTCGCAGGGCGAGGCGCAGCAGGGCGCCGAGGCGCATCCGCAGCTGCTCGCCGAATTCGGCGGCGCGATGACCGGGCCGCAGGCACAGTACGTCGAAACCGTCGGCCAGAATATTGCGGTGCAGTCTGGCCTCGGCAATGCCCGCAGCGCCTTTACCGTCTCGCTGCTCAACAGCCCGGTGAACAATGCCTTCGCGATCCCTGGCGGCTACGTCTACACGACGCGCCAGCTGGTCGCGCTGATGAACAACGAGGCCGAACTGGCCGGCGTGCTTGGGCACGAAGTCGGCCATGTTGCCGCCCGCCATTCGCAACGCCGCCAGCAGGCAGCACAGCGCAACTCCATCCTCGGCGTGCTCGGCGCGATCGCCAGCTCGGTCCTGCTGGGCAATTCGGGCGTCGGCCAGCAGCTCGGGCAGCTGTCGCTGCAGGGCTCGCAGCTGCTGACGCTCAAGTTCAGCCGTGAGCAGGAGCTGGAGGCGGACCGCCTCGGCATCCAGTACCTCAATACCGCCGGTTACGACACGCGCGCCATGGCGACCGTGCTGTCGAGCCTTGCGGCGCAGAATGCGCTCGATGCGCAGCTGATGGGCCGCGACAATGCGCGCCTGCCCGAATGGGCTTCCACCCACCCCGATCCGGCAAGCCGCGTGCAGACCGCGCTCAGCTTCGCGCAGCAGACCGGCGGCACGGGCGGAGTGACCAACCGCGACACCTTCCTGACGCGTATCGACGGCATCCTGTATGGCGACGATCCGCAGCAGGGCGTGGTCGAGGGGCGCCAGTTCATCCATCCGGACCTGCGCCTTGCTTTCACCGCGCCGCAGGGCTTCTACATGGTCAACGGCACCCGCGCGGTGACGATCAGCGGGCAGAGCGGCAAGGCCCAGTTCTCGATGGGGCCGTACAACGGCAACCTGCAGAGCTATGTGAGCAGCGTGTTTGCGGCGCTCAGCCAGCAGCAGCAGATCACCCCGTCGAGCATCCAGCGCACGACCGTGAACGGCCTTCCGGCGGCCTATGGCACCGCGCGAGTGGCGAATGGCGGGCAGCAGGTCGATGTGACCGTGTTCGCCTATGAATTCGCCAACGACCGGGCTTACCACTTCCTCGCGCTGACGCCGGCGGGCCAGTCGGGGACCTTCAACGCCATGTTCCAGTCGATGCGCCGCATCTCCACGACCGAGGCGGCGAATGTCATTCCGCGCAGCATCGACGTGGTGACGGTGGGTTCGCGGGACACAGTGGCCACAATGGCGGCGAAGATGGCCTATTCGGATGCGCAGGAAACCCGCTTCCGCGTTCTCAACGGCCTGTCGTCGAGCGACACGGTGCGCGCAGGCCAGAAGGTGAAGATCGTGGTGCGCGGCCGCTAGGTCGCCGCACTCTCGTTACGCGCAACAAAAAAGGCGGCGAGGGTGACCTCGCCGCCTTTCTGTTTGGCTGAAAGCCGTGTCGATTAGACAGCAGCGTTGGCGGTTGCCATGGCCGAGTCGGTCGTGTTGAACGTGGTGCTCAGCTCCTGGCCGAGGCTCTGCATGGCAGTGATCGCAGCAACGGCGATGAGAGCGGCAATCAGGCCGTACTCGATGGCGGTTGCACCTTCTTCGTTGCGACGCAGCTTGTTGATGAACTTCATGTCTAGTCTCCTGGTTCAGTCTTCAATACCCGGCTCTCACCCCTGTTGCGGTTCGAGCTATCCTCTTTCTGCCTCGGACAAGTTGACAATTCCCTAATCGCCAACCGTCTTTGGTTTTCTCGCCTCAGACCCCGGTAACCGTGGCGACAGTCGTGCTGACGTTGTTCCACATGTTGATGGTGGTCTGACCGACCCCAGTCACGGCGGTCATCATGCCGAGAAAGATCAGAGCGAGGATCAGCCCGTACTCAATAGCGGTGGCGCCGGAGTCATCGCGTCCCAGATTTTTGAGAAATTCGATCACTTGTCCCGCCCCTCGATTGAATTCGTAGCTGACATCGTCGAAATACGCGGTGACCCGTTAAGAAAGGGTTTCGAAGGATCTCGCTTTTGGAAAATAATCCGACATGGATGTGCGTGGTGGCGCTGGCCCTGCAGGACGCAAACGGGCGCTGGCTGCTGCACAAGCGACCCGTGAACAAGCATCACGGCGGCCTGTGGGAATTCCCTGGCGGCAAGGTCGAACCGGCTGAAAAGCCCGCATCTGCGCTGGTTCGCGAGATCGGCGAGGAGCTGGGCATCGCGATTTGCGAAGCCGACCTTACCCCCTGCTGCTTTGCCGAAGAGGCGCAGGCAGAGGGCAGGGCGCCGATTGTAATCCTGCTTTACACCAGCACGCGCTGGACGGGCGAGGTG
The DNA here is from genome assembly GCF_009827315.1 of Qipengyuania gaetbuli. NCBI lineage: Bacteria > Pseudomonadati > Pseudomonadota > Alphaproteobacteria > Sphingomonadales > Erythrobacteraceae > Qipengyuania > Qipengyuania gaetbuli. The sequence goes on along the minus strand of NZ_WTYF01000004.1, from coordinate 677,709 downwards.
GCGGCACTGGAGGGCGGCGAAGTCGACTGGTTCGCGCCCGCGGACATCGCCGGACTGGACAAGCCGCCGCTCGATATCGCGCTTGCCGCACGCCTGCTGGAAAAAATGCCCGATTAGGTGTTGCCAAGGGCAGAGCACCTGCCTATGTGCCGCCCTCCAACGCGCCAGTAGCTCAGCTGGATAGAGTACCTGACTACGAATCAGGCGGTCGGAGGTTCGAATCCTTCCTGGCGCGCCAAACAAGCCCATGACCCGCAAGGGTCGTGGGCTTTTTTGGTTTCGGGGCCGGTGAAATCAGTCTTCCTGTTCTTCGAGCCAGTGCATGTCGTCGTCGCTGAAGCCGAAATGGTGGCCGGCCTCGTGGATCACGACATGGCGCACCAGCTCGTCCATCCGCACGCCTGTATCGCGCCATTCGGCGATCAGCGGCTGGCGGAACAGCCAGATGCGGGCTGGCTGGCGCCCGCTTTCCCAGATCGATCGGTCGGGTAGCGACACGCCTTCGTACAGGCCGCTCAGCTCCCATTTGTCGTCCAGCTCGACGCTGGCGAGCTGTTCGGCCGTGGCGAACTCTTCCACTCTCAGCACGATCTCTTCCATCTGCTCGCGGAATTGCGCGGGCAGGGTCGCGCGTACGGCTTCCGCCATCTGCTGCATCTGTTGCTGGGTCGGGCCGGGGCGAAGGTGGAGCATCGCCTCCATATGAGTCGCGCACCTGCATCCTGCAAGAACGGAACCCGCTCGGCTTTCGCCTGTTCAGGTAGGCAAAGGAGACACCCGATGACCCAAGCCACCGAAATCTTCGAACGCCTGAAGGAAGATCACGACCGCCACCGCGACCTGATCGACAAGCTGCTCGACACCAGCGGCGAGACCGAGGAGCGCAAGGAGCTGTTCACGGAGCTGACCAAGGAACTGAAGGCCCACGCCGCGGCCGAAGAGCAGGCGCTCTATTCGACCATGCTGCGCAAGCCCCCGACCACGGACGAGACGCGCCACTCGGTCGCCGAACACCACGAGCTGGACGAAGCGCTCAACGACCTTGCCGCGACCGACATGTCGGAAGGCGGCTGGCTGACGAAGTTCAAGACCTTCGCCCACGACTATCGCCATCACATCGACGAGGAAGAGGAAGAACACTTCCCGGATTTCGAGAACTATCTCGAAGACGATGACATGAAGCACATGCGCCAGGTGTTCGAGCGCCGGAAGAAGGAAGAAAAGGCCGAAGCCGAAGTGACGCCCGAGAAGAAAGAGGACGCCAAGGAATAGGATGGCCAAGGGGGTGGGGGACAACACCGACAAACCGGTCGACCCGCAGCGCGTGTCCCGGCTCGACGATGGCGTCGAGCCGGGCGTGTGGCGTTACGAGAAGGTCGAGCGCGCGCGCGTGATCATCGATGCGGCGGATTACTTCGCCGCCATGCAGGAGGCGATGCTGAATGCGCAGCATCGCATCTTCCTGATCGGGTGGGATTTCGACACGCGCATTCACCTGACCGATGGGCGCCGCTGGTGGCAAAGGCCTTACAGGCGCGAATATCCCGCGCGGTTGGGCGGGTTCTTTTCCTGGCTGGTCCGCCAACGGCCGACGCTGGAAATCCGCATCCTCAAATGGAGCTTCGGCATCTTCAAGTTCGTCGTGCGCGGATCGATGTGGTGGGACCTCGTGCGCTGGGCACGGCACCGCAGGATCGACTTCAAGTTCGACAGCGCCCATCCGACAGGGTGCAGCCACCACCAGAAGATCGCAATCCTCGACAACCGCTTGGCCGTGTGCGGCGGGATCGACATGACTGTGAAGCGCTGGGACACGCGCGACCACGCAGAAGACAATCCGCATCGCAAGACGCCGCGCGGTCAGGCTTACGAGCCCTGGCACGATGCGACGATGATGATGGAAGGCCCGATTTCAGACGCGCTTAGCGAGCTGGGGCTTGACCGCTGGGAACGCGCCGGCGGCAAGCCGCTGCTGCCGATCAAGGCGCGGACGGACAGCCTGTGGCCCAAGGAACTGGAGCCGACCTTCGAGAATGTCGAGGTCGGCATCGCCCGGACCCGTGCCGCCTATCGCGACTGGGACGCGGTGAAGGAAATCGAGGCGCTGTTCGTCCAGCACGTCAAGCGGGCGAAGAAGTTCATCTATGCCGAAAGCCAGTACTTCGCCTCGCGCAAGGTCGCGGAAGCCATCCTTGACCGAATGCAGGAGGACGACCCGCCGGAAGTCGTCATCGTCCATCCCGCCAATGCCGACGGCTGGCTAGAACAGCAGGCGATGGATCATGCCCGCGCCGAACTGGTGCGCTGCATCGAGGAAGTGGACGATAACCACCGCTTCAGCATCTGGATGCCCTACAGCGGCGAAACCCCCATCTATGTCCATGCGAAGATGATGATCGTCGACGACGAGATCTTCCGCATCGGCTCGGCCAATCTCAACAACCGGTCGATGGGGCTGGACAGCGAATGCGACGTGTTTGTCGATGCCGCGCGCAAGGGGAACGAGCACGCCGTCGATGCCATCCGCGCGATCCGCCATTCGCTGCTGGCCGAGCATTGCGGGGTCGAAGAAAGCGAAATGCCCGACTTGCTGGCGCGCTACGGTTCGATGGCCGGCATGATCGACCACACCGTCAGCGAAGGCGGGCGCAACCTGAAGCGATATCATCCGCCCGAACTGACCGAGGCGGAAAAGAAGGTGGCGCACAGCGGCCTGCTGGACCCCGAAGATCCCGACGACATGTTCGAGCCGTTTGCAAAGGGCGGGCTTTTCCGCAAGGGAACGCGACTCGAGAGGGTTCGCACCAGAATCAGAGGAAAATGGGGCAAATGAGCAGCCTTGTAGGACCGGACGAAGACGACCCGCGCGGCAAGCCGCCCGTGCCCGAACACGTTCAGGAAGCGATCCGTACGCTGATCGAGTGGACCGGCGACGACCCGACCCGCGAAGGACTGGTCGATACGCCCGCGCGCGTCGCGCGCGCGTGGAAAGAATACTGTCTCGGCTACGGCGAAGACCCCGGCTACCACCTAAGCCGCGTGTTCGAGGAAGTCGGCGGCTACAACGAGATCGTGCTGCTCAAGGACATTCCCTTCCAGTCGCATTGCGAACACCACATGGCCCCGATCATCGGCAAGGCGGCGATCGCCTACCTGCCGAACGACCGCGTGGTGGGCATTTCCAAACTCGCCCGCGTGCTCCACGGCTTCGCCCGCCGCCTGCAGGTGCAGGAACGCCTGACCGCCGAAGTGGCAGACTGCATCTGGGAACACCTCCAGCCGCAGGGCGTGGCTGTGGTGATCGAGGCAGCGCACAGCTGCATGACCGCGCGCGGCGTGCGCACGCCGGGCGTTGGCATGATCACCAGCCGGATGATGGGCACCTTCCTCGAAGATCAGCGCAGCCGCAAGGAAGTGCTCAGCCTGATGGGTTACGGCTGAGGCAGCAGAGGCGTTCATCCGGCTGACAGTATCGGTGGCGCAGGTTCCCGGGCATCAACAGGAGAGGACTTGCCATGGGAATTCTAGTCTCGGCCCTTCCGTTCGTTGCGATCGGACTGACCGCAGCCCAAGCCGACTATTCGGAGCAGTACGAAAAGATCGCCGTCGCCGTCAGTTCGGTCCAGACCTGCGAACAGCTGGGTTACACGGTCGATCGCGAAGGTCTTGTCGCCTGGACCAAGCAAGCCCAGCAAAGCGCAATGGCAAGAGGCCTCAGTGAAGCCGAAGCTCGCGCCCGGCTCGAACAGGCTGTGAACGCGCAGCACGCTGCCGACTTCGAACGTTTTGCAGACGCCAAGCGCATGGAGCACTCTGAGGAACTCGTTTCCCGCAACAATCGCCTGTGGCGCTCGCGGTGCAGCGGATTGGCCGAAGAGCCCTCGAGCGAGGCCTATTTCACCAAAGCGGGCGACTAGTCTTCCAGGGTAAGCCGGTCCTTAAACGGTCATCGGCAAATCATCGGGAAACCGTCACCCTTCCTTCATAGACATGGCGGGCTTGCCTATCGACACTCCTCATATCCCGACCGCCTCTTGGCCGGGAAAGCGAGGAGGCTTTCATGAAGAGATTTCTCAAGACCCTGGCACTGGGCCCGGTGTTGATCGCCACAGCCGTGTCGGCAGACGTGCCGCGCGACCAGCCCGACCAGGCGCTGCAGGAGCTGGCGAGGCAACTCGAACCATTCAAGGATGTCGCTTACGCCGAGCGGAATGGCTACGTCCGGGGCTCGGCTTGCGAGGTGCATCCCACGCTTGGCGGGATGGGCTTCCATTACGTCAATCCGCGCCTTCTGGAATTTACTGCGCCGATCAACGGCAAGATGAACGGCACGGGTACCTATACCGGCACCAATCCGCCCGCGATCCTGCTTTATGCACCGGATGGGCACGGCGGACTCGAACTGGTCGGCATCGAGATGCTCGTTTTTGCCGAAGCCTGGCACGCCGAGCACAAGGAAAAACCGAAATACCGGGGGCGCGAGTACAATTACATGGCGGACAATCCGGCAACCCCACAGGACGAGGCACACAGTTTCATGCCGCATTACGACCTGCATGTCTGGCTGTTTGAGGAAAATCCTGCCGGCCTCTATGCCCAGTGGAACCCCAATGTAAGCTGCAGCAATCTAGGGATCGTCCATTTCGGTGATCACTGACGGCCCGTTTCCCGGGCGTTCGCCATTTTGCGGGGCGGACGCTTGGGCTCAGCTGAGCTTCCCGGCACACCGGTGCTTGTCAAACGTCGTGTCTTCGCCTTTTCTGCCTGTCTTAACGAGGGGGCGAGGGCCGGATGACGAAAAACGCACTGATTGGCTTGCTGGCGGCGATCTTCCTTGCATCGCCCGCCGCGTCCCAGGCCGATGATGCCCCGCCGGTCGCGCTGGTCATCCCGGAAGTGCCGGGGGACGAGATTCCGCTTGAAACCGCCGGACCTGCGACGCCGGATACCGAGCAATGGAACCGGGTGATCGGCCAGGTCTGGGTGCGCAACGTGACCCGGCCTTCGCTTTACCGTATTGCCCCGAAGAACGGCCGCGACAATGGCCGTGCCGTCATCATCGTGCCCGGTGGCGGCTACTCTTTCGTATCGATCGAAAGCGAAGGCTACTGGGTCGCAGAGCGGCTTGCGGCGCAGGGATACACCGCCTTCGTGCTCAAGTATCGCCCCCGTGCCACGCCCGAAGACCCCGATGCTTTCATGACCCGTTTGCTGGCCGAATGGTCCGGCCAGAGCAACGACGAGGATTTCGACTATCCGCCGGCGGTGGACGATCTGGCCGCCGCGATTTCTCTCGTGCACGGGAAGTCGGAAGAATGGGGCCTGGTGCAGGACCGGTTGGGTGTAATCGGTTTCTCTGCCGGCGCGCACTCCGCCATCAGGTTGCTCGAGGGGAGGGAGGAGGCCTCGCTCGTCCAGAACCTCGCGCTCATCTACCCGCCGGTCGAAAAGGACATCGCGATGAAGCCGCGGCCGGATCTCTTCATGGCGATTGCCACGGACGATTTCCTTTTCCACGGGGGGATACTGGACCTGGCGGGCGACTGGCACGAGAGTGGCGGGAGCGTCGAGTTCCATCTCTATTCCGGCGGATCGCACGGTTTCGGAATGCGCCCGCAGGGCACGACCAGCGACCTGTGGATCGAGCAGTATCTCGCATGGTTGGACCTGCGCGGGGCAGCGGTCGGCGCTGCCGTTCAGGCAGATTGAGCCGGGCTCAGCCGCCCATCAGCTTTTCGATCAAACCGCGCTTCTTGCGCGTGGGCGCGGTCTGTCCAGCGAGCGTGTAGAGGTGGTTGCCTAGCAGGACGGCCTGTTCCTTGGTCAGGAAATAGCGGAATTCGTGCACGTCGGAGGCGCTCGTCACGACCTTGTCGGTGCTCTGCAGCTTGAGCGCGATGCGCTCTCCCGCAGGAGCGGATTCCCAGCCCAGGAGGATGCCGAATGTCACCTCCGTGGGCGTGTCTTGCTTTTCCCTGTCCTTGCCCATGCCCTAAAGACTGCGCCCCGCCGTGCACGGAGGCAAGACGGGGCGCAGGATTGTCCGCAATCGGGACAGATTGCAGGCTTACATCTGCTCGAGCATGTGCTCCGCGCTCGACACCGAGAAGTCGCCCGGCGCCTCGACGTTGAGCTGCTTCACCACGCCATCCTCGATCAGCATCGAATAACGCTGGCCGCGCTTGCCCATGCCGAAACCCGAACCGTCCATGGTCAGGCCCACGGCTTCGGCGAAATCACCATTGCCGTCGGCCAGCATGGTCACGTCGCCGGCTTCATTGGCATTCTTCCATGCGCCCAGGACGAAAGCGTCGTTGACCGCGGTGCAGGCGATTTCGTCGACGCCCTTGGCCTTCAGTTCCTCGGCCTTGTCGACATAGCCGGGCAGGTGGCGCGCCGAACAGGTCGGGGTGAACGCGCCGGGCACCGAAAACAGCGCCACGGTCTTGCCCTTGAAATACTCGCTCGACTGGACCTGCTGAGGCCCATCGGGCGTCGCCTTCACCAGCTTCACATCGGGGAGGCTGTCGCCAACAGCGATTGTCATTTGATAAAACTCCTGTGTCTTCCCATCCACACTCACGATGTAGAGCGACGAGCCGTGCATGCAAGGGAGTCGGATGGTTAAGATGGGTTTACTGCGCGGCTTTAACTCCCGGTAAAATTTTGCACTCATGTTTCCATCGCGGGCAACGGGTCGCTCGCGAAGGGAGACCAGGGACTATGAAAAATCTGAGGGATATTGTGCTCGCGGCATCCGCCGCTGCGCTGCTTTGCGTGCCTACCACTGCCAGCGCCGGGACGGGCGACGAGCAGATCCGCAAGCTGGACATCATGCTGATGGTCACTTCGCTTCGGTGCCGGATGGGTTCGGACGACTTCCAGCACCATTATCGCAAGTTCTCTGCCAACCACCTGCACACGCTCAATGGCGCGGCACGCAGGATGGAGCAGGGCCTCGTCAAGCGCCACGGCGCGCGCGGCGCGAAGCGGGCGCTCGACAAGATGAGCGTCGGCATGGCGAACGAATACGGGCAGGGCCATCCCTGGCTGGGCTGTTCGGAACTGAAGGAAATCACCTCCGACCTCTCGCAGTCGAGGGATCCTGCCGTGCTGGCGCAGGCCGCCGACGAACTGCTGGGTCCGCGCCCGACAGGCGGCGGACGCTACGCGCGGCGCTGAGGCCTTTCGGGATACGCGAGGGAGGGCGACAGAGGGGCGCTGTTGCCCTCCCATAAATCACAAGCTAGGGGCGGCGCTGACAGTGCCGCCCCTTCTCGTATGCGCGGTACACGTTCCATTTCACCGAACGCAAAGGACCGCTCGTGGCCCAGTTTACCGACTACGTCGTCAAGGACATCTCGCTCGCCAATTACGGTCGCGAGGAAATCCGCATCGCCGAAACCGAAATGCCGGGCCTGATGGCCACGCGCGAGGAATATGGCGCTGCGCAACCGCTGAAGGGCGCGCGCATCACCGGCTCGCTCCACATGACGATCCAGACCGCCGTGCTGATCGAGACGCTGACCGCGCTGGGCGCAGAAGTGCGCTGGGCGACCTGCAACATCTTCTCCACGCAGGACCACGCCGCTGCCGCGATCGCCGCGCAGGACATTCCCGTGTTCGCCATCAAGGGCGAAAGCCTGGCCGAATACTGGGACTATGTCGGCCGCATCTTCGACTGGTCGAGCGATGAGGACCCCGACTGCACGGCCAACATGATCCTCGACGATGGCGGCGATGCCACCATGTTCGCCCTGTGGGGTGCGCGCATCGAGGCGGGCGAGGAAATGCCGGCCCCGACCAATGCCGAAGAAATCGAGATGCAGCGCGCGCTCAAGGACTTCGTGAAGAAGAAGCCCGGCTACCTCACCAGGACGGTCAAGGCCATCAAGGGCGTGTCGGAAGAAACCACCACGGGCGTCCACCGCCTCTACCACCTCGCCAAGCAGGGCAAGCTGCCATTCCCGGCCATCAACGTGAACGACAGCGTGACCAAGTCGAAGTTCGACAACCTTTACGGCTGCCGCGAATCGCTGGTCGACGCGATCCGCCGCGCGACCGACGTGATGCTGTCGGGCAAGGTCGCCTGCGTCGCCGGCTACGGCGATGTCGGCAAGGGTTCGGCCCAGTCGCTCCGCAATGGCGGCGCGCGGGTGCTCGTGACCGAAATCGACCCGATCTGTGCGCTGCAGGCGGCGATGGAAGGCTACGAGGTCGTGACAATGGAAGACGCGGTCACCCGCGCCGACATCTTCGTCACCACCACCGGCAATGAAGACGTCATCACCGCCGAACACATGAAGGCGATGAAGCCCATGGCGATCGTCGCCAACATCGGCCACTTCGACAGCGAGATACAGATCAGCGCGCTCGACAATTACGAGTGGACCGAGCTGAAGCCCGGCACCGACCTGGTGAAGTTCCCCGACGGCAAGGAAATCATCGTGCTGGCCAAGGGCCGCCTGGTGAACCTGGCCTGCGCCACCGGCCACCCCAGCTTCGTGATGAGCTGTTCCTTCACCAACCAGGTGCTGGCCCAGATCGAGCTGTGGAAGAACACGGACGACTACGAGAACGACGTCTACGTCCTGCCCAAGCACCTCGACGAGAAGGTCGCCGCGCTCCACCTCGACAAGCTGGGCGTCAAGCTGACCAAGCTCAGCAAGGAGCAGGCGGATTACATCGGCGTGCCGGTCGAAGGTCCGTTCAAGCCGGAACATTACCGCTACTGATCGCAAAACGCCCGTTTTTCGGCGGGTAAGCAAGGCAATAGGGCGGCGGGGCATTGCATCCCCGCCGCTGGCCGCATAGCTGGCGGGTAATGGAAGTCTCGCCCGCCCTCCTTCCCCTTATCGGCGTATTGCTTGCCGTGTGGACCGGCGCGGCCGTCTGGCTGATGCTGCGCGCCACCAATCGCGCGCAGGCGGCGGAATCGCATCGCAAGGCCGCCTTGCGTCTTGCGCGTATGGTCGAGGAGGGCCCCGCCATCCCGCTGATGGTGCGCAGCGACGGCCGGATCGAGGCGCCCGACCGTTTTGCCCGCTGGCTCGGGCTCGACCGCGTGCCCGAATATCTCAGCGAACTGGCGCGCGAGGACGGGACCGGCCTTACCGAAGACCAGATCGAACAGCTCTCCACGCTTGTCCGCCGCACGCAGAAGAGCGCCAAGCCGTTCAAGATGTCGCTGCGCCCGCCCGGCTCGGGCAAGACGCTGGCCCTGCGCGGCGCGCTGGCGGACCCGGCCGTATCGCCCAGCGGCGCGGCTCTGGTCTGGGTATTCGATTTCACCGAGACCGAAGACGAACTCGCCCGCCTCGGCGAAGAGGCCGCGCGCGCCCGTGACGATTTCGGCGCGCTGGTCGGCCTGATCGAGGCCGCGCCCATGCCGATGTGGTTCCGCGGCGCGGACATGCACCTGCGGCTCGTCAACCGCGCCTATGTCGAGGCGGTGGGCGGCGCCAGCGCGGACCAGGTCGTGACCGACCAGGTGGAACTGGTCGAAACCGTCGGCGGACGCACGGCCGCCGAAGTCGCCCAGCAGGCTGCCGACCGCCGCCAGCCGATCGAGCGTATCGTGTCGGCCACGATCAAGGACGCGCGCCGCACCATCCGCGTCACCGACCTCCCGCTGGTGGGCGAGGGGATCGCCGGATATGCCGTCGATATCGAGGAAATGGAAGAGCAGGCCCGCGAATTCCGCGCCTTCCGCGAAGCGCAGCGCTCCATGCTCGACCAGCTGTCCATCGGCGTGGCGCAGTTCGACGCACGTCGCAGGATGACCTTTGCTAACCAGCCGTTCCACCGCGTCTTCTCGCTGCCGCCCGGCGTGGTCAACGAACGCACAACCTTCGAGCAGATGCTGATGGTCGCGCGCGAGAACGGGCGCATTCCCGAAGTGCGCGATTTTCCCGCATGGCGCGGCGAACTGGTCGGCTGGTTCCAGAAGGACGAGCCGGAGGAAATGGCTTGGCCGCTGTCCGACGGCACGCATTTGCGCGTCGTCGCCCAGCCGCTGCCCGATGGCGGGCTGGTGCTGATCGCGGAAGACCGGACCGAGCAGCTCAACCTGTCCGCCACCCGCGACACGCTGCTGCGCACCCGCACGGCGACCTTCGACAGCCTGTTCGAAGCACTCGCCGTCTTCGCGCCCGACGGGCATCTCGAACTGTGGAACCGCGGTTTCCCGCGCGCCTGGGGCCTCGACAGCGAAGTGCTCGACAACCATCCGCAGGCGGAAGAACTGCTGGAAGCGATCGCCGGACAGCTGGCCGATCCCAAGGCCGTCTCGCAGATCGGGCAGACCATCCGTTCGGCGACGCTCGACCGCAAGAACCGCGAAGGGCGCATCGAGCTCGCCGACGGGCGCACGCTCGATTACGCAGGCGTTCCGCTGCCCGACGGTAATGGCCTCCTCACCGTGATGGACGTCACCGCCTCGCAGCAGGCGGAAGAGGCGCTGCGCGAACGCAACCGCGCGCTGGAAGAAGCGGACGCGGTGATGACGCGCTTCCTCGCCAATATGAGCTACGAATTCCGCACCCCGCTCACGACCATCGGCGGCTTTGCGGAAATGCTCGAAAGCGGGCTGGCGGGCGAACTGACCCCGCAGGCGAAGGAATATGTGGCGGCGATCACCCAGTCGGTCGGCAAGCTGACCGAACAGGTGGAAAACGTGCTCGACCTCTCGCAGTCCGAAGCCGGGCTGATGCCGCTGCGCAAGGGGCGGGTCGAACTGCTGCCGATGCTGACCAGGATCGTGCGCAAGCGCGAACAGTCGATCCTCGACGGCGGGCTGACGCTCGACCTCAAGGGCAATGCCAATAAGATCGTGGAGGCGGACGAACAGCAGCTGCAGCGCGCCATCGGCCAGCTCCTCGACAATGCCATTACCAACACGCCGCCCGGCGGCCGCATCGTGATCGACGTGGCCAAGCAGCGCGGGCTCAACCGCATTTCCATCACCGATAACGGGCGCGGCATGAGCCAGCACGAACTCGCCCGCGCGCTGGAAGGCATCCGCATGGCGCCCGACGGCAAGGGGATCGAACGTCGCCACGGTCTCGGCATCCCGCTCGCTCGCCAGCTGGTCGAAGCGCACGGCGGCACGCTGGAAATCCAGAGCCGCCGCAACGCGGGCACCAGCGCGGTCATCACGCTGCCGTGACGGGCGCGCCGGTCATCGAACCGCTGCCGGACCTTCCGGCGATGGAGGAATTCGGCAATCGCATCGCGGCCCGCCTGCAGCCGGGCGACGTAGTGGCGCTGTCAGGGGGGCTGGGGGTAGGCAAGACCACGCTTGCGCGCTCGATCATCGCCGCGCTGGGGCATGCAGGCGAAGTGCCGTCGCCGACCTTCACCATCATCGAGACCTACGAGCACCTTCGCGTGCCGCTGGTCCATGCCGATTTCTACCGGCTGGACGACCCGTCGGAAGTGGAGGAAATCGGCCTCGATGATTACCGCGAGGGCGCGGCGCTGATCGCCGAATGGCCCGATCACGCAGGCGGCTTTGCACATGAGGCGGCCTGCCTCGAAATCACGCTGGAAACCGTGGGCGAGGGGCGCAGGGCCGTTGTCGCGGCGGGCGAAGCTTGGCAAGGGCGGATGCCATGAACCACACGCTGCCGCAGGGCATTCACGAGTTTCTTGGCGACACCGCATGGCAGGGGGCGGAAATCGCGCCGCTGGTCGGGGACGCCAGCTTCCGCCGCTATTTTCGCCTGCGCATGGGCGGGCGCAGCGCCATGCTGATGCACGCGCCGCCCCCGCATGAAGATCCCGCGCCCTTCCTCCATGTCGCGCACTGGCTGGCCGCCAATGGCATGCGCGCACCGGAAATCTACGCTGAACTGCCCGAACAGGGCTGGGTCCTGACCGAGGATTTCGGCGATTTCCGCATGAAGGAATGGATCGACGAGCATCCGAGCGACGAACAGGCCATCTACGCGCAGGCGATCGACGCGCTGGTGCAGCTGCACCGCCTGCCTGCCGGCCCGTTCGAGCCTTACGACATGGCCGTCTACCAGCGCGAGGCGGGGCTATTCACCGAATGGTATTGCCCTGCCGCCGGCCTCTCGGTCGATGAAGCGGGCTGGACCCGCGCATGGGACGAAGCGCTCGCGCCGCTGCTCGAACGCCAGCAGCCCGGCGTGACCGTGCTGCGCGACTACCATGCGGAGAACATCATGCTGCTCGAACCCGGCAAGCTGGGCGGGGAGCAGGGCATCATCGATTTCCAGGACGCGCTGGTCGGGCACAAGGCCTACGACCTCGTCAGCCTGCTGCAGGACGCGCGCCGCGACGTGTCGGAACAGCTCGAACACGACATGATGTGCCGCTACCGCGCGGCCGCCGATCCGGACGAGCATTTCGAGGCCGATTACGCCCGCCTTGGTGCGCAGCGGAATGCCAAGATCGTCGGCATCTTCACGCGCCTCTACAAGCGCGACGGCAAGCCCCGCTACCTGCGCATGATCCCGCGCGTGTGGAAGGCGATGGAACGCGATCTGCAGCACGAAGCACTCGCCCCTGTCGCGGCGTGGTTCGAGGCCAATATCCCGCAGGCGCTGCGCGATGTGCATGGCGGCGAAATCGCATGAGCGATCTCGCCTCCGACACAGTCATGTTGATGGCGGCAGGCCTCGGCAAGCGGATGCGTCCGCTGACTGCCGCAATGCCCAAGCCCATGGTCCGCGTTGCCGGAAAGCCGCTGATCGACCGTGCGATGGACCGGATCGAGGATGCGGGCATCGCCAAGGCGGTGGTCAACGTCCACTATCTCGCCGAATCGATCGAGGCGCATCTCAAGGCCCGCAAGAGCCCTTCCGTCGCCTTCTCGGACGAGCGCGCCGAACTGCTCGAAACGGGCGGTGGCATGGTGAAGGCGACGAAGGCGGGCCTGCTGCCCGATCCCTTCTTCGCCTGCAATGCCGACAGCATCTGGCTCGACGGACCGCGCAACGCTTTCCGCGACCTTTCGCACGCCTGGGACCCGGATCGGATGGACGCGCTGCTGCTGGTCGTGACCCATGCGCGGGCGCATAATTTCGACGGGACGGGCGATTTCTACATGGACGGCGCAGGTCGGCTGAAGCGCAAGCTGCCCGGCCGGATCGCGCCCTTCATCTACACCGGCATCCAGCTGGTCTCGCACCGTCTGCTGCGCGATGCGCCGGACGGAAAGTTCTCAACCAATATCCTGTGGGATCGCGCCATTGCCGAAGGCCGCCTGTTCGGCGTCGCCTTCACCGGCCTGTGGTACGAGGTCGGCACGCCGCAGCACATCAGGCCAACCGAAGAGGCGTTGACGGGTGGCTGAGGAAGGCAGGGTCGCAAACCAGCCGAAGGTCTACTCCATCGCCGCCCACCGCGGTTTCGCCGATGCGCTCGTGGCGGGACTGGTCCCGCGCTATGCCGAGGACGGGCTCGGGCTCGCCCGGCTCACGCTGCTCCTGCCGAGCAGCCGCGCCCGCCGCACGATTGCCGAGGCGTTCATCCGCCATGCGGGCGAGAACGGCACGCCCGGCCTGCTCATGCCGCGCATGGCCGTGGTCGGCGATCTCGACCTCGACGAGGCACTCGGCCCGCTGCTCGACCCGCTCGGCACCAGCGACATCAAGCCCGCCATCGACCCGCAGCGGCGCATGTTCGCGCTTGCTGCGCTGATTGCGGAGGAAATGGGCGCCGAAGCCCCAAAGGGCGCGACGCTGCTGCGGCTCGCCCGCGAAACCGGCGCGACGATGGACCGCCTGCTGGTGGAGGACGTGGGGCCCGAGCAACTGCTCGACGAGAAGGTGCTCGCGATCCATCCCAGCCTGTCCGAACACTGGCAGAAATCGTTGCGCCTTTTCGCCCGCGTGCAGGTCAAATGGCTCGCATGGCTGGAAGCGAACGGCGCGCTCGATGCAGCGGCAAGGCGCAACCGCCTGTTCGACCATGCCGCCGCCCGCTGGAAGTCGAACCCGCCCGCAACCCCGATCGTCGCAGCCGGCGTCACCAGCGCTGCGCCTGCACTCACGCGGCTTTTGCGCGTGGTCGCCGACCTGCCGCAGGGTGCGGTGATCCTGCCCGATTTCGACCTCACGATGAGCGGCGAGGTGTGGGACGAGCTGGGCAGGGCAGGCAACCGACCCACGCCCGACGACACCGTCTTCGACCGCGAGGATGCGGTCACGCACCCGCAGTACCACCTCAAGCTCCTGCTCAACCGCATGGGCGTGGGGCGCGAGGAAGTGCAGCCCTGGCACCGCAAGGGCATGACTGCCGCCCCGCCGGAGCGCAGCCACGCCATCGGCGCGCTGTTCCTGCCGCCCGAAGCAAGCAAGGTCTGGGTCGACCTGCCGCCCGAAAAGCGCCGCCTTGCCGGGGTGCGTGTCATGCAGTGCGCCAATCCCGAAGAGGAAGCGCAGGCCATCGCCCTGCTGGTGCGCGAGGCGGTCGAGCAGCCCGAAAAGCGGGTCGCCGTCGTCACGCCCGACCGCGCGCTGGCCCGCCGCGTGGTCCATCACCTCGCGCGATGGGACATCCTTGCCGACGATTCCGCCGGTCGCCCGCTCTCGCAGACGGCGGCGGGCCGTGCCTTCCTGCTCGCGGCCGCGGTGATGGCGGAAAATGCCATGTCGGTGCCGCTCATGGCCCTGCTCGGCCACCCGCTGGCAAGCGGCGGGATGGAACGCGGCGTGTGGCTGCGCCAGCTGCGCCGGGTGGAGCGCGAATTGCGCGGGCCGCGGCTTGAAGCGGGCCTCGACCCGGTCAGAGAAACCGTCGCCAAGCTGTCGGAAAAGCACAGTAATGTGGCGAAGTTCTGGGAGGCGGCCGAAGCCGCGCTCGCACCGCTGGTGGCGCGCGATCACGATGCCGCCGCGCCGCTCGGCCACCTGATCGATACGCTGGCCGCCAGTGCCGAGGCGCTGTGCGGCGAACGGCTGTGGGCGCGCGAGGACGGGCGCAGCCTAGCCTCTTTCGTGGAGGACTTCCGCCTCCATGCCCGCGAGGCCGGCTTCGCCGTCGCCCCGCGCGACGTTGCGGCGTTGCTGTCCGACGCGATGGAGCAGGTGGCGGTCCGCCCGCCCTATGGCGGCCATGCCCGCGTACAGGTCCTCGGCCTGCTAGAGGCGCGCATGAACCGCGCCGATCTCGTCATCTGCGCCGGCCTCAACGAGGGCGTGTGGCCCGCGCGCGGCAGCGTCGATGCACTTCTCGCTCCGCCGGTGCTGCGCAATCTCGGTGTGCCCGGCAGCGATTTCCGCATCGGCCTGTCCGCGCACGACCTTGCCGGGACGCTGGGCGCGCCAGAATTCGTGCTGAGCCGCGCGGCGCGGGACGAGGGCGGACCGGCGATCCCCAGCCGCTTCCTGCTGCGGGTCCAGGCGCTGCTAGGCGACCAGCTGTCCCGTCACGAGGAAAAGCGCGCGGTCGAACTGGCGAAGGCCATTTCGCGCGCGGAGCCTGCCGCACCCTATCCGCGCCCCAAACCCATGCCGTCTGCCGAACAGCGGCTGGTCGACATTTCCGCCACCGCGCTGGACCGGTTGCGGGGCGATCCCTACCAGTTCTATGCGGGCAAGATCATGCAGCTTGCCGAGCTCGACGCGCTCGATGCCGAACCTTCGCCCGCCTGGCAGGGCACGGTGGCGCACGAAATCCTCCAGAAATGGCACGAGGCCGATCCCAAGGTGCCGATTGCCGAGGTGATGGACCGCGTGTTCGAGGCGCGCAACGTCCACCCGCTGATGCGCGGACTGTGGCAGCCGCGGCTGCAGCAGGCGCTCGAATGGGTGGAGCACGAGATCACCCATGCCGATGGGCGCGAGGTCGTGGCGGTGGAACAGTGGGGCGAGATGCATGTCGACGGCGTGCGCGTCCACGGCAAGATCGACCGGCTCGACCGGTTCGCCGACGGGACGCTGGGCATCGTCGACTACAAGACCGGATCGCCCCCGTCCTCCAAGATGGTCGAACAGGGTTTCGCGCTCCAGCTTGGCCTGCTTGGCATGATGGCGGGCGAAAGTGGCTTCGGCGGCGTTAAGGGCGAGGCGAGCGTGTTCGAATACTGGTCGCTTGCCAAGGCGAAGCCGGACACCAATCCCTTCGGCTTCGGCTATGTGGAGACCCCGCTCAAGATCGGCAGCAAGCGCACCGGTATCGAACCGGAGGACTTCCTGCCCGAAACGGGAACCTACCTGACCGATGCCATCACGCGCTGGATCAAGGGCGAGCATCCTTTCACCGCGCGCTTCAATCCCGATTACCCGGCCTACGACACCTACGACCAGCTCATGCGGCTGGAGGAATGGCTGCCGCACATGGACGTCGAAGAGGACGAGACATGAGCGGCAAGGTCTATCCCCTCGTCGGCCACCAGCGCGATGCGGTCGACCCGCAGGAAAGCGTGTGGCTGTCCGCCAGCGCAGGCACCGGGAAGACGCAGGTGCTGTCCGCACGCGTGCTACGCCTGCTGCTGGAGCCGGGCGCCGACCCGTCGCAAATCCTCTGCCTGACCTTCACCAAGGCGGGCGCCGCCGAAATGGCCGTACGCGTGAACGAGGTGCTGGCGCGCTGGGTGCGCATGGAAGACACGCAGCTGGCCGAGGAACTTGGCAACCTTGGCGCGCGGACCGATCCCGATACGCGGGCGCGGGCACGCTCGCTGTTTGCCCGCGTGCTCGATTGTCCGGGCGGCGGCCTCAGGATCGATACGATCCACGCCTTTGCGCAGTACCTGCTTGCCGCTTTCCCGGCGGAGGCGGAAATCCTGCCCGGCAGCCAGCCGATGGAGGACCGCGAGCGCGACCTGCTGAGCCGAGAGGTGTTGGGCGAATTGCTGGAAGAAGGCGATCAGCGCTTCGTGGAAGCGATAGCGGAGATGAGCCGCCGCAAGGGCGCCGATGCGGTGCGCGGCTGGCAGATGAAATGCGCAGGCTATCTCGATCTGTGGAAGCTGCCCGGCTGGCAGGGCGATTTGTCCGGCGCGGTCCGGCGCGTGCTGGGCGTACCGGGTGACGCGGGCCCCGAATGGGTGGGCGATGCCTGCAGCGACGCGGTGTTTCCCGTCGCCAGCCTGCTTGCCTGCAGCCGCATCAATGCGGAATGGGGCGGTAAGCTCGGCACAGCCAACGCCGAATTCGCCGCTTCGTGGCTGGCCGCGGGAACGCAGGACCGGCTGGCCATGCTCGACGGTTTCTTCGGTACGCTGCTGACCAAGAAGGGCGAGCCGAGCAGGCTCGGCAACCTCGAGAAGATCGACCCGTCCTATGGCGGCAGGATCGAAGAGGTGCTCGAGGGCATCGAACTTGTGGCGCAGCGGCGCGCCTTGCTCGACCTGGCAGAATTCCTCGCCCCGCAGCTGGAGGCCGGACGCGCCTTCGCGCTACGCTGGCAGGAGGCCAAGGCTCGCGAGGGGCTGGTCGATTTCGACGATCTCATCCAGCGCGCTGCGCACCTCCTCTCCGATGCGGCTGTGGCGGACTGGATCCGCTACAAGCTCGACCGCAGTTTCGACCATATCCTCGTCGACGAGGCGCAGGATACCAACCGCGCCCAGTGGCAGATCGTGGAGGCGCTGACCGACGATTTCTTCTCGGGCGAGGGCGCAAGGTCGGACCGTATCCGCACGATTTTCACCGTGGGCGATTTCAAGCAGGCGATCTTCGGCTTCCAGGGCACCAGCCCGCGTAATTTCGCCGAGGCGCGGGACCGCTTCGCCGAACGGATGCGCCGCGCTGCCGAAGCCGCGGACGAGGCACGCGGGGCACAGCGGGCGCGCACCTTGCAGGAATACGGGCTCGGCCAGAGCTTCCGCACCGCCGACAACGTCCTCGATTTCGTCGATGCGGCGATCGGTGCGATCGGCTCCGAAAGGCTCGGCCTCGACCGTGCGGCGGAAGCGCACAAGGGGCAGGACCGGCCCGGCCTCGTGGCGCTGTGGAACACCATCCATGCCGACAGCGGAATGGAAGAGGGCGAGGCTGACGACAGCTGGCTGGGCAAGCATGACCGCAAGCTCGCCGACCGCATTGCGCGGCAGGTGAAGCGCTGGATGGACGATGGTTTCCCGCTGGTGAAAGGCGACAAGCCGCGCCGCGCGGGGCCGGGCGACGTGATGATCTTGGTGCGCAAGCGCCGCGAGCTTGCCTCGCTCATCGTCGCCCGGCTCTATCGCCACGGCGTGCCGGTAGCGGGTGTCGACCGCCTGCGACTGGGCAATCCGCTGGCGGTGAAGGACCTGATGGCCGCGATCCGCTTCGCAGCGCAGCCGCTCGACGATCTGACGCTGGCGAGCCTGCTGGTCTCGCCGCTGGTCGGCTGGTCGCAGGAAGAGCTGCTCGAACACGGTTTCCGCCCCAAGGGTGTGCGCCTGTGGGAGCATTTGCGCGAAGGGAAGCACCCACGTGTGGTGCAGACGGTCGCGGATCTGCGCGAGATCCTGCGCCGCGCCGATTACGACAGCCCGCAGCAATTGTTGCACTGGATCCTCGTCGGTCCGATGGATGGCCGGCGTGCGCTGGTGGCGCGGCTGGGGCGCGAGGCGAACGACCCGATCGACGAATTGCTCAACGCTGCCAATGCCTATGCCGCCAGCCACGTGGCGAGCCTGCAGGGCTTCATCCGCTGGTTCGATGCGGGCGAGGGCGAGATCAAGCGCGAGGCGGGCGAGTGCGGGGACCAGGTCCGCGTCATGACGGTGCATGGATCCAAGGGCCTGCAGGCGCCCATCGTCATCCTCGCCGATGCGGCGATCGGGCCGGACGCCGCGGGCGATCTCGAACTGGCCGACAGGCCGCTCGGCACCGATCTCGTCCATCCCGTGCCGCTGCCGGGCCTGCGCAAGGACGAGAAGGTCGGACCGCTGAGTGAAGCCGAGGACATCGCCTCTGCCGAAGCGATGGAGGAGCACTGGCGCCTGCTCTATGTCGCCATGACGCGCGCGGAGGAAGCGCTGTTCATCGGCGGCTCGCTCGGCCCGCGCGATGCTAAGAACGGCCCGCACGAGGACAGCTGGTACGCGCGCTTGAAGCCGCTGTTCGGCGACGAGGCGCTGGAAGACGGTTTGTGGGGTGCGCGCTGGGAATGGGGCGCGCTGCGCGATGCCAAGCTGCCGCCGCCCTCTGCCGGGCCAGAGCCTCGCACGGAACTACCCGATTGGGCGCAGCGCCCCGTCGGCCCCGAACCGCGCCCGCCGCGCCCGCTTGCCCCCTCCGGCCTCGGCGAGGTCGAGGGCAGCGATCCGCCGCTGCCGCCCGAAATCGCGGCTGGTGCCGCGCGGCGCGGGGTGCTGATCCACGCCCTGCTCGAACGCCTGCCCGAAGTGGCGGAGGACGAGCGCGAGGCTAAGGCAACCGCGTGGCTGGCGAAACAGGCACCCGACCTGCCCGAGGCGGAGCGGGACGAAATGCTCGCCCGCGCGCTCGCCGTGCTGAGCGAACCGGCCTTCGCGGCGATCTTCGCGCCGGGCGCGCTGGCGGAAATCCCGCTCGCCGCGACCGTGCAGGGGCAGGTGGTCATGGGCACTGCCGACCGGCTGCTGGTGACTGAAGAGACGGTCACGGTGGTCGATTTCAAGACCGCGCGCCGCCCTCCTGCCTCGCTCGACGGGGTGCCGGAGACGACCCTGCGCCAGATGGCGGCCTATGTCGCCGCGCTGGAGGCGATCTATCCCGGGCGGCGCGTTTCGGCAGCGGTGCTCTATACCCAGACCCCGCAACTCATCGCCTTGCCCGAGAGCGTACTCGCACCCTACAAGGCCGCCTTCCCGGATCGGCAGGAAAGCTTTGCCCTGCCGCCGCTTGAGTAATTGCCCCCGCTGCACCACATCGGCGCCAGACACGAATTCAGGAGATATCCCATGGCCACCATCAACGTAACCGACGAAGGCTTCCAGAAGGACGTGCTCGACAGCGACAAGCCCGTCCTCGTGGACTTCTGGGCGGAATGGTGCGGGCCGTGCAAGATGATCGCCCCGGCGCTGGAAGAACTGTCGGACGAACTGGCCGACAAGGTCACCATCGCCAAGATGGACATCATGGAAAACACCGGCGTCCCAGGTTCGATGGGCGTGCAGTCGATTCCTTATCTCGTCCTGTTCAAGAACGGCGAGCCGACCGCCCAGATGCGCGGCGCTGCGCCCAAGGGCCAGCTCAAGCAGTGGCTCGAAAGCGTCCTCTGACGCGCTGACACGCGCCTTTTTCCTGCCATCTTGTGCTGCGGCGCAGCACTGCTAAACGCGTGAGACCATGAAGCGCACGCATCTGCCCCTGAACGCCCTGCGCGTATACGACGCCGCCGCGCGTCACCTCAGCTTTACCCGCGCCGCGGACGAGCTGGCGGTGACGCCTGCCGCCGTGGGGCAACAGATCCGCGCGCTGGAAGACCATCTCGGCACGGTGTTGTTCCGCCGCACGAGCAAGGGGCTGGAACTGACGCAGGAAGGCGCGGCCGGTCTCGACGCGCTGCGCGAAGGCTTCCTCAAGTTCGAGGAAAGCGTGTCCGCCATGCAGGCGGGGCAGGCGTCCGACAGCTATACGATCGCCTGCCCGCGCGAATTCTACGCGCAGTGGCTGGCCCCGCGCCTCGCGAAGTTCGGGGAGGCAAATCCCGACATCAAGTTCGCTTTCGTGGCCGACGAGAACGCCGATTTCACCGAAGCGAACCTCGATTGCGCGATCCGGCTGGTCGATGGTCCGGGCGATCTGCAGGGCGTGGAACTGGCCGCGGCCCGCCGCGTGACGGTGGCAGCACCCGGCGCGCCGGACAAGTGGATCGACTGGGGCCTGCCGCTGCAGGACGGCGTGCAGGCGCATGTGACCGTGAGCAATGCAGGACAGGCGCTGTCCTCCGCCATGGCGGGACTGGGCAAGGCGATCCTGCCCGAACTGCTAGCCAAGGAAGCGATCGAGGCAGGCCAGCTCGAAGTGCTCGACGGCCCCGAACCCGGCACGCGCGCCTACTGGCTCGTCGCGCCGACGCCGCAATGGCGCACCAAGAAGGTCAAGGCGCTGGTCGCTTTCCTGGAAGGTGCGTGACGTCACGGTCCTGCGCACGGACCGCTTCATTCTCAGACCCCTCCGCAGCGACGATACCGCCGCGCTCTTCCCCACCTTCGCCGACGAAGGCCAGTGCCTCTACCTCACGCGTCCCGCATTCACTTCCGCAGAGGAATTGTGGGGCTGGCTGGCGGAGCCGGGCTGGAACGGCCGCACTTGGATTGCCGAGGGAGCAAACGGCGCGGTCTGCGGCCGGTTCGTCGCCGTTCCCGGCCATGAGGCGGGCGTCGAGGAAGTCGGCTACGTCACCGTGATGGACCGGCAAGGCGAAGGCGTCGCCCGCGAGTGCATGGTCGCACTGGTCGAGCATCTGTTTGCAGAAGGGCTGCGCAAACTCACCGCAGAAGTCGATACCGACAACACGCCCTCCATCCGCCTGCTCGAACGGCTCGGTTTCCGAAAGGAAGCGCATTTCCGCCAGCACGAGACGACCCATGCAGGGCTTCGCGAAGTGCTGGTCTACGGCCTGCTGGCCAGCGATCCGCGCTAGGCGAAAGCGGCAAATACCGAAGCGATGCCCGGCGGGTCGGCTGCATCGCGCAGGCGGGCGAGCGCTTCCTCCACCTCGAGCACGAAGCCGCGGGTCATGTCGACGCTCCCGCTGCCCACGCCCCCAAGCATCCGGGTGAAGCTGGCCGCGCTGTGGTTTTCCGACAGGGTTTCGACATGGAAGCGCCTGATCCCTTCCTCGCGCGCGTCGAGCAGGATGGTCGCGGTCAGCAGCTTGCCGAGGCCGAGCCCGTGGTAATCGTCCACGATGGCGACCGAAAACTCCGCGCAGTCGGGATCGTTTTCATCGCGGAAGGCATGGACCGCCCCGATGGCGGGCCGTTCCTGTTGCGACAGGTCAATGGCGCCCCAGGCGAGGTGCTTTTCGCCATCTGCATCGAGCAGGCGTTCGATCACCCAGTCGGGCGGGGTGCGCATGCCCGAAAAGAACCGCAGGTAGCGCGAGCGGGGCGACATCCGCTCGATCCCCTCGCGCATCAGCGTCTCGTCGGCCGGCGTCACGCGGCGGATGCAGACGGGCGTTGCGTCCTCCAGCGCCGATTCGATGGAGCCGGGGCCGCAGCCGCCGCGCCACGGCGCAAACGGGGGTTTGGGGATGCCGGTCTCGATGCTCATGCTCCGCCTTACGCGGGACTAGCATAGCAGTTCCGCACCGGAACCTTGCCGGTTTTCAGCGCGTAATATCCCTCGAAAGGGGAAAACCATGCAAAATCAGAACAGTGGGTCGCACCACGGCAAGTGGAGCACTTTTTTCGCGATGATCGCCACTTCGATCGTGACGATGTTCGTGCTCAAATATTCCAATATCTACGAAGCCGACCACGCTTTCTTTAGCCAGACCCGGATGTGGATGGCGTTGATGATGGGCATGGCGATGATCGTCATCATGCTCGGTTTCATGTGGGGC